>DASWBA010000106.1:0-5340 GCA_036390825.1 Candidatus Dormiibacterota bacterium | reverse complement strand
CGTGTGGCGGAAGCGACCTGTGCCGACATGATCGAGATGCGTTGCGTCGCGCCTCACGCGCTGCTACGCCGACGGCTCTCCGGCAGAAGGATTGGCGCTTCGATGTCGTCGGACGCCACGCTCGAGGTCCTTGATCGGATGGAGTTCCAAACGTGGCCGACCGCCAACGACGTGGACACGAGTGTCAGGCTGCCGCAGTCGTTGGCTGCGGCGGTGGCGCTTGCGGCGCCGGGTCTTGGTCGCGAACGGTGATCCGAGGAAGGTAGGCGCGTCCTTTACGAGCGGCGGCGGGATGGAGCAATCACGACGGGACGGCGTGTGCGACGGATGACCGACTCGGCGGCGCCGGCGGAGACGTCACCGCCCACCCAACCCAGGGCTCTTGTGCCCAGGACGATCATGTCCGCCCCTGTCGCCATCACCTCTCGAGCGATCTCCGGAGCCAGACCGCGCCGATTGTCGATCATGCGCGACCGCACCTCGACGCCCGCTTTCTTGAGAGCCGCCACCGCTCCGGCGACCGCCGCTTCGTCGGGGCTGGCGGTGGACGGTGACAGGGCAGGTTCGACGGCGTCACCCAAAGTGCGGCCCACACACACGACCTCGACAGAGGCCTTGAGCGCACGGGCGAGCTCCAGAGTCGCGGCAACCGGCCGCTCTGGATTGCCCTCACCGTCGATGACGAGCACAATCCGTCTGGGTGTCGCCGTGGTCATGGCGCCCGTGGGCACGATGACGACCGGGCAGTGAGCGCCCATGGCCACCTCGTGGCTGACGCTGCCCAACAGGAGACCGGTGAGCTCGCCGCGAGCTCGAGAACCCATGAGGATCATTTCGCTAGCGAGACGGGTGGCGGCGCGCAGTATCTCATCGGCAATTTCATTGCGCTTGCCGCTTCGCACCTCTCCGTTCGCTTTGACGCGAACGGCCCTCAACTCCTTCACGACGTCGTCGACCAGCTCGCGCACGACCTCATACTCTCGCTGGCGCTGGTCTTTCGCATCACGCCTGCGTGGCTCCGGCACAAGCACGCTAAGCACCGTCACCGGGGCCTTGAGGTTAGGCGCCAGGTGAATCGCCAGGCGACTTGCCTCCCACGACGGCGCACCGCGGTCGATCGCCAGCAGGATGTGCTTCACGTACCGAGAGTAGGTTGCCCGGACACCCGAAGCGACTGCTGAGTGCCCTGGTCTCGTGGGGACCTTTGACCCCCGAGGGCCGAACGTCACTCGCCCGATCACGCGTGGCTGATCGCGACCTGCCTAAGGCCGCTTCGAACGCTTGGCTCCTGCCCTCGTCACACCGCCGGCCTGCCAGTAGCCGACATTCGCGCCCTGCACACCGGGCGGGGTTCTGTAGGTCTCTTGAGCCGGCTTGCCACCCCGGCGTGCCGGAATTGGATCGGGTGACTTTGCGGCCTGGGACTTACGTAACGCAGCTTCAGACCCTCGCGGTTGCCTGCTCGGTTTGCTCATTTCGCTCACAGCTTTGCCGAAGGCCCTGTTCTCTACTAGAGCCGATCGGCCCTGGTCAGCGGGGCCGCGGGGTCAGGTAAGCGACGCCTGGCGCGTGATCTCACAGACCAGCGCGAAGCGAATCGCTCAACGGTTTGAAGGGCCGGCGCCAGCTCCCACCGCTCCACCGGTCGCTGCGGTCTTGCGGGCAGCCGTCCGAAGAAGAAGCGCTTACCAAGCTCCACGAGCGTCAAGTAGGTCACAACCATCACGCCGAGGATGGCGAGGAAGCCTGGGGGCAGCGGTGTGAACTCGAACAGGCGGGCGAGCGGTGTGAAGGGAAGGCTGACGGCGGCCGCCACCGATCCCAGCGTGCCCAGCGTCAGAGCCAGGCCCGGCCTGCTGCGGAAGAAAGGAACCCGCCGCGTGCGGATGGCGAAGATGACGAGGCTCTGCGTGGCCAGAGATTCAGTGAACCAGGCGGTTTGAAACAGACTGCCGCGAGCGTGGAAAACGAACAGCATTACCGCGAATGTGGCGAAGTCGAAGATCGAGCTGATCGGCCCGAAGAAGATCATGAAGCGGCGGATCATGCGGATATCCCACTGCGCGGGTCGCTCCAGCAGCTCGGCGTCGACGCGGTCCGTGGGGATCGTCATTTCGCCTGCGTCGTAGATGAGGTTGTTGAGCAGGATCTGGGTCGGCGTCATCGGCAGGAAGTTCAGAAGCAATGAACCGCCTGCCGCGCTGAACATGTTTCCGAAGTTGGAAGAGGTGCCCATGAGCACGTACTTCATGGTGTTGGAGAAGATCCGCCTTCCTTCCAGCACGCCACCAGCCAGGATTCCGAGATCCTTGCCGAGCAGGACGATGTCGGCTGCATCCTTCGCGACCTCGCTGCCGCCGTCCACCGAGATGCCGACATCGGCATCGCGCAGCGCCACAGCATCGTTCACTCCATCGCCAAGGAAGCCCACGTCTTTGTCGAGACTGCGCTGAGCCATGATGATCCGCGACTTCTGATCCGGCGAGACCCGGGCAAAGATCCCGGTTCGCGGCAGGCGCTCGATGAGCTGTTGATCACTCAATTTCTCGAGCTCGGAACCGCTGATGGTTTCGCCGTAGTCGAGGCCAAGCAACCGGCACACGGTTTGAGCCACCAGTGGGTTGTCCCCGGTGACGATCTTGACCTCGACACCGAGCCGCTTCAGCTGATCGAGAGACTTTGCTGCATCAGCCTTGGGCGCGTCCAGGAAGGTCAGGAATCCGCTCAGATCGAGATCGTGCTCATCGGCGAGCGCGCATCTTGATCCGCCCGCCCACGGCCTGACGGCGACGGCTATGACCCGGGCCCCGGAGGCGAACTCTCGCTCCAGGGTCGCGGTTGCGGCCGGCGGCACCGAGAGGCATCGTTCCAGGATCGATTCCGGCGCTCCTTTCGTGATGAGCCTCCTGGTGCCGTCAGGAGCCTGAACCAACGTGGACATCATCCGCCGCTCATGGTCGAAGGGCAATTGGTCGAGAACCTGATACCCGGGTTGAGGCACCCCGGCTTCGAGCAGCGCGGCATCGAGTGGGTTGCCCGAGGCGCCTGCGTCGAACCGCAGATTTGTAGTGCACAGCAGCCCGACCTTGAGAACATCTTCGTTTGGCTCTCCGTCGGGGCCAATAGATTCTCTGAAGGTGATCCTGCCTTCGGTGAGTGTCCCCGTCTTATCTGTGAACAGGATCTCGATATTGCCCAGGTCCTCGATGCTGATCAGGCGCTTGACCACAACGCGCTTGCGGGCCAGGTTGCGAGCGCCGGACGCCAGGCTCACGGTCACTATCGCGGGCAACAATTGCGGCGTCAGGCCGACCGCGATGGCGAGCGAGAACAGCGCCGACTCCAGGATCGGCCGTCCCAGCAATGAATTGGCGACGAAGATGCCACCCGCCAGCACCGCGGTCACCGACACCAGCAGAAGGGAGAAGCTGCGCAAACCACGCTGAAATGCGGTCTCGGGCTGGCGTTCACCGAGCCGCATCGCGATCTTGCCGAATGCCGTGGCAGATCCTGTCGAAAGGACCACGCCGCTGCCCGAGCCGCCACGCACCGTCGTGCCCATATACGCGGCGCAGCGCAGCCCCAGTTCGCCCACCTCTGGATCGAGCTCTGGGTCCGATGCCTTGCTCTTGGGCATGGCCTCGCCTGTCAGCACCGCCTGGTCGCATTCAAGCTCGCGGACGTTGATCAGACGCATATCAGCCGGGACGAGGTCTCCAGTGCGGAGCAGGACCACATCGCCGGGCACCAACTCGGTGACGTCGACCGCGACCGGCTGGTTGTCCCTGATGACCAGTGACCTGTGGCGAATGCTGGTGTGCAACGCCTCGATGACACGCTCAGACCGGTATTCGTTGAAGAAGCCGAGACCCACACTCAGACCGACGATGGCGAGGATGATGATCGCGTTGGTGCGCTCACCGACCAAAAGCGAGGTCAGCGTCGCCGCCGCAAGCAAGATCAGAAGAGGGTTGCGCAGCTGACGAGCAAGGATGGCCAGCGTTCGGACATCGTGGCTTCGAACGGCGTTGGGCCCTACGACAGCAAGGCGATGCTCAGCTTCTGCCGCGGATAGACCCTCAGGCGAGCTGCCGAGGCGCGACAGGACTTCTTCAGCGGAAAGTCTTGCGGCGCTCAGGAGCGTCAGGCTCGAGAAGCCCGCAACCTCGTTCACCTGGCTACGGGGCACGAAGCCCAAAGAAAAGCCTGCCTGGAAGGCCGGGCAAGCGGTGGGCCACGCCAGGAAGATGTAGCAACGCGGGGAGCAGCATGAGGTAAGCGTCCCCCGGCAGGTCGGTCGCCTGCAGGGCCTTTAGCCACAGGAATCCTGTGTCCTCCGGCCCGCGAGGATAGACATGTACCGGATGCCCCCATGGGGTCTCCCGCCTCGACATTGCAAGGACGTATGGCACTCGGCATTGGGACAGGCTGCTCCTAGGCTCACCTCAGATCGAAAGGAGGTTGAGCGAAATGATGTGGGGTTACTACGACGGTTGGAGCTGGCTCTGGATGGCGGGCATGATGGTCCTTTTCTGGGGTGGCGTTTGCGCCGTTGCCATCTTCGCGATCAGGTCATTCACCGGATCAAAGAGCAACGACCAAGCCATGGATGTCCTTCGCCGGCGTCTCGCAAGCGGCGAGATCACGCAGGATGAGTTCGAGAAGACGCGTAAGGCGTTGCAGGTCTAGCGGCGACGCGCCGCTGATACGGCTACTACACGGTCGATTTTGAAAAGGCCGGAACGGTGGTCGGGCCACTCCTGACCGACCGGTTAGACTGTATTCCATGTCGAGCGCCGCGATCCAGGGTGCGCCCACGAGCGTCCCCGACCGCAAGGTCGACCTCATCCGGTCCGGTTACCGCCTCTTCAGCGAAAAAGGCGTGCACCGGGTGTCGCTGGACGAGATCGCAGCCGGCGCCGGGCTCAGCAAGGGCCTCGTCCTCTACTACTTCAAGACCAAGGAGAACCTCGTCCTGGCGACCATGCGATGGGCCCTGGACGTGACCGCAGAGCGGGTTCGCCAGGCGATGGCGAAGGCCACCACGCCGAACGGCAAGGTGCTGGCGATGATCGATGGGATCTGGTCCGGCGCGAAGACCAACCGCCGGTTTTACCTGCTCTATCTCGATCTCGCCGGCCACGCGGCCAGGGCCCAGCACTTCGCCGAGCTGAGCGCCGCGTTCCATTCGGTGGTCAACGCCCTGTATGCCGAAGTCATCGTCCAGGGAGTCGCGGAAGGCGCTTTTACGGTCGAGGACCCCACGGAGGGCGCGATGGCCCTGCGGGCGATCATCGACGGGCTCTTCCTGCAGTGGCTCCAGGAGGCGGACTGGGAACG
>DASWBA010000105.1:0-16532 GCA_036390825.1 Candidatus Dormiibacterota bacterium | reverse complement strand
CACCTCATCGTGGGTCAGGGGATCACCCTCGATCTCGTCCGCGTCCCGCGGTGAGGGCGCCGCGACCCGGGTGACTTCTTCGACGGCGTTGACGATCGATCCGGCAAACTCGACATGCAGGAAGAAGGAATCGCGGCAGCGTCCACAGGTGACCTGCACGATCAGCTTGTTGTTGTGGTTGCCGATCTTGCGGAGCTGCGAGCCTTTGTGGTTACTGCCGCACACGCGGCATCGGTAATTACGAGCCTGGGATCGCAGGAACTCCAGGATGGGATCTTCCATCGTCGCCCGGTTCAGTATAGGACTGGCGAAGGCGCATCATTGATGGCAAAATCGTGGCAAAACCGCTGATCTTGTTGACCAACGACGACGGCATCTACGCGCAGGGCATCCTGGCGGCGTGGCAGGAGTTGCGCAAGATCGGCGAGGTCGAGGTGGTCGCACCCGACGCGGAACGAAGCGCGGTCGGCCACGCGATCACGCTCCTGCTTCCGCTTCGCACCAAGGAAGTGGTGCGGCGCAACGTTCGATTCGGCTACGCCGTCAACGGCATGCCGGCGGATTGCGTCAAGATCGCGGTCAAGGCGATTCTGCCGCGCCCGCCTGACCTGGTGGTCTCCGGGATCAACCTCGGCTCCAACACCGGGACCAACGTCATCTACTCTGGTACCGTCAGCGCGGCGACCGAAGCCCGCATCCTCGGCATCCCCTCGATCGCGGTGTCGCTGGCGACCTTCACGCATCCCGACTTCAGCTACGCGGCGAAGTTCACCCGGAAGCTGGCGCTCCAGGTAATCGCCCGGGGATTGCCCGACAAGACGCTCTTGAACGTCAACATTCCCAACCTCCCCGAGGAGAAGATCAAGGGCGTCGCCATTACGCGCCAGGGCGACTCGCGGGTGGAAGAACGGTTCGAGAAGCGTACCGACCCGCGCAACCAGACCTACTACTGGCTCGACGGCACCTTCAAACTTCAGGAACTGGAGGAGCATGCCGACGCCAAGATGGTCAGCGAAGGATACGTCTCGATCACGCCCGTGTCATACGACCTGACCGCCTACCCCGCGGTCGACATGCTGGAGCACTGGAACCTCCAGCCTTAGCGCACCGGATTCCGCAGCACACCGATCCCTTCGACCTCGGCCTCCATCACGTCGCCGGGTTTCAGGTACTCGGGCGGTTTGCGACCGTCGCCAACGCCCTGTGGCGTGCCGGTCGAAATGCAGTCTCCGGGTTCGAGCGTCATCCCTGCGGACAGATCCGCGATGATCCGCGCCACCGAGAAGATCATGTCGCCCGTGTTGCTGTCTTGCTTCTTGACCCCGTTGACCGACAGCCGCAGGCGAAGACGCTGGGGATCGGGTATCTCGTCGGCCGTGACGATCAGCGGCCCCATCGGGCAGCTGCCATCGAGGGACTTGCCCTTGAACCACTGGGAGGTGCGGTACTGGAGGTCGCGCGCGGTGACGTCGTTGAAGACCGTGTAACCGAAGACATGGTCCAAGGCGCGGCCCTCCGGGATGTCCCGGCCCGCCGGTCCGATGACGACACCGAGCTCAACTTCCCAGTCCAGCCGATTGGTCATTCCCTGCGGATAGGGCACCGCTTCGTCCGGACCGATGACGGTCGTCGGCGGCTTGCTGAAATAAATCGGAGCCGTCGGGGGAGGGTTTCCGGACTCGGCGGCGTGGGCGGCGTAGTTCTGGCCAAGGCAGAAGACGTCTTTCTTCGGCCGAGGAATCGGTGCGTGCAGACGGACGCGGTTGGCAGCATAGGCGAGGCCGGCCTCGGCGTCCTGGGCGAGGTCATGGCTTGACAGTTCCGACGCGAAGCGACGACAAAGGTCGGCCGCGTGACGCCAGGCATCCGGCCCGGCATCGAGCAGCCCCTGCATGTCGGCCGGCAACCGAAGACCATCATGCAAATGCGAATACCTCATCAGGTCGAGCACCGCCGGGCCGCAATCGGCGCCGAGCCGCGGCGCACCGGCGTCGACCGAATAGGTGCATAGCCTCATCGCGGGACCAAGCTTACGAGGTCGAGCTACGAAACGCGGACACGGCGTGCGCTTATTGGGGGGCGCACATCACTTTGGGCCTTCCCGGCCCGCTAAAGCGCTCACAGTTCAAGTGGGGTGTTCCGCCGTCGACAGCCGGCGGCGGCGCGGCCGGCTTTGAAGCCGGGGTTACCGGCACCGGATTGGCCGAATGGCCGATCGGGGTCAACGGGTGACTGACCCCGGTGGCAGCCGGCGAACGCGTCGCTCCTGCAGCGACCTCGGTGGCGTCGGGTCCCGCAACCGTCACGACACTCTTGACATTCGATGCCGCGATCGACGCCGGTGCGCCGCACGCCGCCAGGTAAAGGGCGGCCGCCATGACGGCGACGAGGTTCTTCACTGCCGGTTATAACGGCGGTCGGCGCCGCGTCTCACGGGCTTGCCGCAACCGTCAGGTCGCGCTGGCCTTCACCTGGGCGGTGAGCCGTCCCTCGAGCGGAGCCAGCCCGCACGCCTCACGCAGCGCGCGTTCGATATAGACCTTTGTCATGCGCTTCCGCCAGTAGTGGCTCAGGTCGGTGTTGTCGAGCGGCCTCGACGGTTTGTCCGCTGCCTCCGCCACGCCGGCGATCGCCTCACCATCCGGGTGTGTGCCTTTCAGGCCCTGCAGGAGAGGCGTGATGTCAACCGGTTGCGACCCCACCGCGCCCAGCGCGCCGCGTGCCTGACTGACCAGGCCATCGTCCCAGGTGATGGCGACCGCGGCGCCCAGGATTGGAAAGTCGAACGATGGTCGGCGGCGGAGTTTCCAGTAGGCACTGGTGACCCTGCCTTCGACCGCCGGGAAGTGGATCGTGGTCATCACCTCGTCGCGGCGTTTGTTGGTGTAGTCGATGCCGTCGTCCCGGTAGAGATGTGCGACTGGAATCCGCCGCGTTCCCTCCGCCCCATGCAGCGTGACCTGCGCATCCAGGGCGAGCGCAACCGGCGCGCTGTCGGATGACGAAACCGCCCAGCAGCGCGGTGAGCTGCGCGCCACCAGGCAAATCTCCCCATCCTTCTTCATGCAGAAGCCGACCGCTTTTCGCCAGCTATGTGTCTGGTTGTAGTAATTGCAGCGCGGATCGACCAGCAGGTTGCCGCCCAGGGTGCCCATCGCCCGCACTTGCGGCGTCGAGACCAGGGCGCAAGCCTGGGCGAGTGCCCGAAAGGGGCCGTCGAGAGCCGGATGCGCCGCGAGCTCGTCAAGGGTGGCGCCGGCGCGAATCTCGAGGCCACGTTTCGCTGCGCCATCGACGGCTGCGCCGGCGGGTAAGGCGTTAAGACTGATCAGTGTCGAAACGTCGAATTGCCGGCGCTTCAGGTTCGGCACGAGGTCCGTCCCCCCGGCGATGAACATGGAGCCGGGGTTTGCCGCGGCCATCTCGGCCGCCTCGTCGACGGTGCGCGGACGCAGGTAGCGAAGACGGGGAAGCCTGAGCACCTACTTACCCTGCCACTCGTCCGGCACGTCGGCGTCGATCAGCGGCGGGAAGTCGAAGGCCGGCACCGACTTCGGTCCGACGCGTTTCGCCTTGTCGTTCATGGCTTTGAGCACCTTGTCGGGCGTGATCGGAACCTCGTCGATCCTGACTCCAAGGGCGTTGTAGATCGCGTTGGCGACCGCGGGAATCACCGGCAGCAATGGGCCCTGCCCTGCCTCTTTGGCGCCGAAGGGACCCTCGCGATCGATGGTCTCGACGAGATAGGTGTGCATGATCGGAGTCTCGAGTGCGGTCGGGCTCTTGTACTCGAGCAACGATGGAAATTTGTGCAGACCCAATCGGAAGGTCTGCTCTTCCATCAGCGCTTCTCCGAGTGCCATGTAGACACTGCCCTCAACCTGGCCGATCACAAGCATCGGGTTGATGGCGCGCCCGATATCGTGCGCGATCCACACCTCCGGCACGCGGACTTCGCCGGTCTGCGTGTCGCAATCGACCTCGACCACCGCCGCCGAGTAAGAGTAGGCGGGACTCGGCCCAACGCCCGATCCTTTGTAGGGACCGGCAAGCTTCGGCGGCGTGTAGCTGCCGGTGCCGGTCACCACCCCATCGTCAGCCTCGGCGAGTTGGACCGCCTGCGCGAAGTCCATCCCCTCCGCCGGTCGGTTGCGTCGAACGATGCGGTGGTCGCGGGCGATCAGGTCGTCGCGGTCGCACTGCAGTGCCCGAGCCGCGACCTCGAACAACCGGTCCCGAACGTTTTCCGCAGCCGCCTTCGCGGCATTGCCGGCCATGAACGTCACACGTGACGAGTAGCTCCCCAGGTCGATCGGCGTCAGGTCGGTATCGGCCGTCGTGAGCTGGATGTCCTCCAGCGACACGCCAAGGACCTCGGCAACGATGGCGGCCAGGATGTGGTCGGAGCCCTGGCCGATGTCGATCGCGCCGCACAGCAGCGAGACGCCGCCATTGCGGTCGAGCTTGAGCTGGACCTCGGAGTGCGGCATGTCGTTCCAATAGATGGCGGTGCCGGCGCCACTGAGGTAGCAGCTGACCGCGAACCCAAGGCCGCGTCCCGCTGGCATCGAGGTTCGACGCTTGAGGAAGCCTGAGCCCTCGACAACCTTATTAATGCACTCCTCCAGGCCGAAGCTGGTGATCCGCAACCAGTTGACCGTGCGCGAGTCGGCCTTGGGCAGATTGCGGAGCCGGATCTCGACCGGGTCGATGCCCAGCTCTTCGGCCACCTTGTCGAGGTGGGTCTCCAGGGCAAAGCGCGGCTGGGGCGTGCCGTGGCCGCGCTTGGGGCCGCAGGGCGGCTTATTGGTGAACAGGCGGACAGCCTCGAAGCGATATCGCGGAATCGCGTAGGTGGTCGCCTGCAGCGCGCCGGTGTAGTAGGTGCTGGCGACACCGTAGCTCCCGTAGCCGCCGCCGTCGAGAAAACTCTGGAACTGCATGGCGGTGATGCGGCCGTCTTTGGTGAACCCGGTCTTGACCTTCATCAGCACCGGGTGGCGCCCGCGGTGCGCGTAAAAGACCTCCTCTCGTGTCAGCGTGATCTTGACCGGGCGACCGGTGACCAGCGCGAGCTTGGCGGCAACCAGCTCATGAGAAAAGATGTCGCTCTTACCGCCGAAGCCTCCGCCGTTGGGCGTGGCGATCACGCGGATACGGCTCATTGGCATCTCCAGAACTTTGCCCAGTGCGCGATGGACGTAATGTGGCGTTTGCGACGAGGTCCACAGCGTGAGCTTGCCGTCGGCCGCAACCTGGGCAAGCGCCGCGTGTTGCTCCATCGGGAGATGCGTGTTGCCTTCGAAGAACACCGTGTCCTCGCGCACATGGGCCGCCGCGCGCATCGCCTCGCCGGTATCGCCGAACTCGAGCGCAACCGTTTTGTGCACGTTGCTCTTTCCGTGGATCGGTTCTCCGTTGCCGGCGATCGCCTGCTCGATGGACATCACGGGCGGTAACGTCTGGAACTGCACCTCGATCAGGTCGAGCGCCTCGTCGGCGATCCACTCATCGGTGGCCGCGACCGCGGCGATGGGATCGCCGACGTAGCGGACCCTGTCTCTCGCCAGCGCCTCCTCGTCCTGGCTGATCGGGAGGATGCCGAACTTGACCGGCAGGTCGTCGCCGGTGAGCACGGCGAGCACGCCGGGGTGCGCCCGAGCGCGCGACGTCTCCACGTGCAGGATGCGGGCATACGGGTGCGGACTGCGCAGGATGCGCCCGTAGATCATGCGTGGGAGCGCCAGGTCGTCGGCGAACTTGGTTTGCCCGCTGACTTTCGAAAACGCGTCCGGCTTGATCAGCGACTTGCCGACGATCGACAGGTCGTCCGCTGATGACGTCATCGCGCCGGCGTCCCGACACGCGAGGCCGCCAGCTCGACTGCCTCGAAGATCTTGAGGTAGCCGGTGCAGCGGCACAGGACACCGGCGATCGCCTCCATGATCGCACCGCGGCTCGGATGCGGATCGCGATCGAGCAACGCCTTGGCGGTCAGCAGCATCGCCGGGGTGCAGTAGCCGCACTGGGCGGCGCCCAGCTCGGCAAAGGCGATCTGCAGCGGATGCGACCGACCATCGGCCGACATGCCCTCGACGGTCGTGATCTCGCGCCCCTCCAGGTCGAGCGGCATGCTCAGGCAGGAGAGGAATGGTTTGCCGTCGACCAGCACGCCGCAGGTCGAGCTCTCGCCCAGCTCGCAGCCGTGCTTGGTGCCGGTCAATGCCATGTCTTCTCGGAGGACTTCGAGGAGCGTTTTGTAGGGAGGAACCATCAGCGCCGCCTCCTCGCCGTTGACGCGCAGGCGCACCGCGACCCGCTCCGGGATCGACACGCCCCCTACTTTACGGGCTACTCAACGCGTGTCGTTGTCACGCCTGGTAACCCCAGCCGCTTGGTCCAATTGCGGTGAGTCACCGAATTCCCAGAAGTTCGAATCCGCCACGGGCTACCACCAGACCCTAGGGCCGAGGGAGCTTCGAATGAGCTTCTGCTTCTGCCTGCGATAGTGTCAAGGGCGACGTGGCAGCCTTCCGGTACTTCGCCGAACCGCACGCATACTCGACGTACACCGACGAGCCGCAGCTATGCGACTCGTGCGGACTTCGGGTACCTGGCTATCGCGGGCCTTTCTATGGGATTCGGGATGTCAAGTTCATCTGCGAGGACTGCTTGGCCTCGGGCGCTCTAGTGGCTTTGGAGCAACAAACGAATGATCCCGACCTCGCGGCCCTCCGTCGGCAATTGGCAGACCTCCGCCCTAACTTGTCCGAATCAGAGCGAGACGAAGTCGTCGCTGAAAGGACGGACGAGCTGGCGCACCGAACACCACACCTCGTCACCTGGCAGGATTTGACTTGGCCGGCGCACTGTGGAGACTACTGCCGTTTCCTAAAGGAGGCCGGAAAGCCAGACCTTGAGCGATTGGCGGCCCCTAAAGACGGGAAGTCCTTCCTCGCTGCCAAGCTCTACGGCGGGCTCGATACCGATCTGGACGACCTCTGGCATACTGTGCGCCCCGATTCTCCAAAGGACGGCCGAATCGCATACGACGTTGGCGTTTGGCTCTTTCAATGCCTTGCCTGCGGCGATCACGTACTGCTTTGGGACGCCAGTTAGAGGAACCCGATCTTGGCGGATTGTTCGATTAGTGTCCGCCAGGGGCTACCATTGTTCCCGTCCTTCCTTTCGGTCACCCCCGGGCTTCAGATCGATTCCATCGACAAATGCGGCGTCCGGAAGCCTCACGCCGTCCACCGGAGGTGAGGCCTGGCCGTGCGGCAGGTTGATTCAAAATGAGCCTGTGTCTCCGGTAGATCTCCTTGTCACGCAGATGGACGAAGCTTACGAGCGGCTACGGCGCCGCCTCGAGGGACTGACCGAGGACGAGTACTTTTGGGAACCGGCTCCAGGGTGCTGGACCATCCACCGTGATCAGACCGGTAACTGGGTGACTGACTACGCTGAGCCCGACCCGGTGCCCGCACCGGTCACGACGATTGGATGGCGGTTGGTTCACATCGCGGACTGCAAAGTCATGTACCACGAGTGGGCCTTCGGAGACCGGAGACTGACCTTCCCGGATCTGATCCCGCCCCACACCGTGGGAGGGGCTCTAGCTCGGCTAGAGGAGGGACATAGGCTCCTCCGCTCCGACCTGGTTGGTATCCACGATGGAGAGCTCGATAAGTCTCGGCTCACGAACTGGGGCGAAGAGTGGCCCACCTGGCGAATCTTTTGGATGATGATCGACCACGATCAACATCACGGCGGCGAAATTGGCTTCCTCCGGGATCTCTATCGAGTGTCAGTGGCAAGGTAGCGCGGCAGCATCCACCGGCCCGATTGTTCGATTAGTGTCCGCCACGGGCTACCAGCAAACTCCACAACCGGTTGGCATTGGTCGCATCGCCACGGTCGCGCTCCAGCCGGTAACGAAGCGGAAGAGTGAAGCTCCCCACAATTTGGAGCGGCCAGCGCCGCCAGCGGTAGCCCGAGACTATGCTCTGACGTGGCTCTACCTTCTCCGAGAATAGCTCCCGATTTCCTAACGCGATTCACCCCTGAAGGATCAGAGTGAATCACGACGCGTATGTCTTCCCTTAGCTTGGGCGCCGAACTTAGGCCTTGTTTCGTCGGTAGACGAAGAGCGCGCTGAAGAACACTGCCACCGGGACTAACACCAGAATATGCGTCCAGAACGCGAGGCCAGCGCCAACGACCACTATTCCCACGGCGTAGCCGACTGTCCATGCTGCGCCCCGTGGGATTCTAACCATGTGACCACGCGCAATTGGAATATACATCGCTAGGCGGCCCCAAATGAAGGTTGCTAGGCCCGCGAGTATGACCGTCGCTTTCGCATCTGCCAGGGATTGAAGATGGATTGGACCAGATAATCTTCTTCACCCCGGAAAGGGCCGCTCAACGGCGACACGGGGACCGTTCAAATGGCATTCCAATTCGGTTGTTCGATTAGTGTCCGCCACGGGCTACTCAACTAACACTGTTCGAACTCCCTTTCTTGAATTCGAGAATCTCGTCGAAGTGCGGTTAGGAGCTTCGGCTCCGCGGGCCCGCACAAAATCAAAAGGCCAGCAAGTCGGATAACTCAACGAGTAGAACGTCGCCGGCGGGCACAGGCTCCAGAGCCTTCTCGTATCTCGGGAATCGGCCCGCTAGGCCAGGCACCGGATGCCGCCGCCCGACTTGCCGAGCAACCTCCGCAAGAATGATGGAGGCGATTAGACGTAACGGCACAGACTGGACGGTCTCCAGGCCGAGGGTTGCCACCTTCGCCCGATCGCTGGCGCTTGCGCCCAGCTCCTTCAGGCTGGCACCGACGATGACCAGCTGCCGATTGCCGTGGGTCAGGCTCTCCCGCTGAAGGGGCGTTCCGGGGCCGGACGGTGTCACGAGCACGATCTGTTCGAAGCGAGCGGCATAGTCGAGCGCTGCGCGATGTACGCGGAGAGGATTCTTGTGGCGACGGGCTGCAGCTAGTGCCTCTCGGCGCACGGCAGAGGAACCGTCAAACCAACCAGCGCCACGATCCTCAAGCAGGACGTCGTGGAACCCGAACGCCGCTGCCGAGCGAAGACTCGAACCTACCTCGACGTGGTCATCTCCCGCGATGAGCAGCGATGGTCTCCGGGATTCCGGCCGCTTCGCGCGGCCTTGGGATCCCGATCCACGAAGGACATACCACGCGGCGACCGCTGCCGCTGCCGCAACATTGAGCGTCGTTATGGTCCGTGATTGCGTTGGTATCACCACGACCTCGTCGGCCGCCGCGAGAGTCTTCCGCGAAAGACCGCGACGCTCATTGCCAAGGGCGAGCGTCGCGTCGCCGCGCAGGGGTCGTCGACCATAAATGTCGCGTGCGCCGGCAATGTTCTCGACGGCGATCAAGCGCCCTTCGATCGACATTGAGCACGATCCGCCGAAAAGACTCGCTGCGTCACGAATCCGGGCAAGGTTCGCTGGATTCTCAACCCCGTCGGGGAAAAACCTAAGACTCAATCGAGGACGAGTCGAAGTCGGGCAGCAATCGCGTCTGCGCGCGCTTCGTGTTCACGGGTCCTCGCACCACGCTCGACGCTTAGGCGGCGTTCGTGCTGGAGAACATGGTGCCCAAGCTCATGCGCTAGGGCGTGGCCCAGCATGAACCGCCGCAAGCTGTCGCCCGGCCATGACACAACACCTTCACTGCGGACATCCGCGCCCGCAGCCTGAAGTTGCGCTCGCTGCTCCGGCGCCAGTGCAAATCCCAGCCGCCAAGGCGAGGGGGCTTGATCGTATAGGACGATTCGCCCCGGTCCCACCAGCTCTCCAAATGTAAGCCGCTTGGCAGCGAGGGGCGCAGGGACCAGCTCCACCGACTCGACGCCGTAGTAGATCTCCTCGCCAAACCTCACCAGGGCCTTCCGAACGTCGGCGGCCGATGCCGGGTGAAGCCGCCCAGGTCTCGGGCGGCGCGCACGCACAACGGGAAACCTAGCCCTTCGCGAGGCACGGATGCGACGTGGATCGCTCCGTAGACTGCCCGACACCCGCCAATGATGACGGAAACCGGCAGGGCAACCGCGGCAGTGGCTCTACAGCCCGACTATCTGGGGACGGGCCTGGTATCCGGTGGAAATCGCCAGGCGGTCGGACAACAACAAGCGAGGCTTGACCTGTGGATGGCTAGCGTTAGGCTCCGACGGAGGCTCGATGTATCTCAAAATCTACCGACGCCTGGCTCAAGTGCTAAGCAGCTTGCGGGAACTCATGTTGTCGTCGCTATGGTTTGGCGACGGCACTCCTCCAGTCACGTGAGCGGTGCAGAGACTCTGGCCGGCGATCATCCCCGGCCGTACAACCTACTGGTTATCAGGTGGATCAGATTGGGAGCCGCGGGAGCTGGATATCCACGAGGCGCGGGCTGATGGCCTGTCGCGGCTCGACCATCGCGGCGCGCACACATTCCTGCGGTGACACTTCGGGGCGCACGCCGCTGAAGATGGGAAACCGCACCAGCCCGCTGCCGTCCCACTCGCTATACCTGACCGAGACCACGATGCGCGGCTGCACCCAGCAGATCCGGTCGTCGACCCAGCGGGTATCGGTTGGGGCCGGCGCGCGGGGCAGGGCATCCAGCGTCTTGCGCAAGCGCTTCGAGGTGCCGGCATCGAAGCCGCCGCCGACGCGCCCCGCAGGCTGATAGCCGCGACCGTCGTAGGTGGCAATGATCAGCGCCTCGAGAAGATGATCGCCCACCTGCGGAATGAATCCGATGACGGCAAAGTCCTGATGACGGATTGCCTCGATCGCGAGCCAATCGGGGTGGCGCTGGCCGGGACGATACGGACTGTCGTAGCGCTTGGCCACGATGCCCTCGAGTCCCCGTTCCCGGGCGGCGTCGAACAGCGCGAGGCCGTCTTCCGCGACCGCTTCCGCCACGTAAATCCGTGCCGAGGAGCGGATCGCTTCGCTCAGGCGCGGGCGGCGTCGCACCAGCGGCAAATTGAGCAGAGATCGGCCGGCGAGATACAGGAGGTCGTAGACGACATAGGTCACGGGTTGCGCCGCCACGGCGCGGGCGACCCCCTCCGGGTTGGTGGCCTGCTGGCGCTTATCGAGGGCTACGCTGTCGGGGCGGCCTTCGCCATCCGCAACGATCAGCTCCCCGTCGACGATCGTCTCGGGAGGGGCGATGGCGGCCAGGGCCTGGACTTCGGGGTAGCGACCGGTGAGATCGCGCAGGTCGCGGCCCCAGAGCCGGACCTGGCCTCGATCGATGCGAGCGAGCGCCCGAAT
Source organism: Candidatus Dormiibacterota bacterium (assembly GCA_036390825.1). GTDB lineage: Bacteria > Chloroflexota > Dormibacteria > CF-121 > CF-121 > CF-13. The sequence continues at coordinate 5,231 of DASWBA010000105.1, read as the reverse complement.
GCCGTGCCATGCGACTTCGAAGGCGTACTCGTGTGAATCGAACGGCTCTGCCGCGGGCATCGGCAGCATCGGGCGCAGCCGATCCGGGACGGCGGCTTCAAATGGCAGGTCGAGCTCAACCGTTCGCGAACGGGCCGGCACTTTAGCGGAGGGTACTACGCGTAGCTAGGCCGTGCGCCGTTTTGCGGAAGGTCGCGCGGCAGAGGTTTTGGCGGCCACCTTGACCTTTGCCGCGCGCGCCGCGGGCTTCTTCTTTCCTTGCTTGGTCGCCTCGACCGAGGCGCGCAGCGCCGCCATCAGGTCCATGACTTTCGGCTCCTGCGTCGCCGCCGGCGCGACGATCTTCAAGCCTTTCATCTTCTGATCGACGATCTGCTGGAAAGCGGCCTTGTAGTCATCGGTGTACCGCTCCGGCTGGAAAGTGTCCGTCAGGTTGTCGATCAGCGAGGTCGCCATGCTCACTTCTTTGTCGCTGATCTTCACGTTCTGCGGCAGGTTCAGTTCTTCGGTCGATCGGATCTCGTCGGGCCAGTTCAGCGTGTTGCAGAGGAGCGTGTTACCTTCGACCTGGATCAACGACAGGTGCTCGCGGTCGCGGAGCGCAATCTTGGCGACGGCCACTTTGTTGGTGTCTTCGAGGGCTCGCTTCAACAGATAGAAGGGCTTGACGCCGACCTCCTCGGGCTCGAGGTAGTAGGCGGATTTGACGTACAGCCCCAGTGGCACCTCGTTCCGCTCGACGAACTCCACGATGTCGATCGTTCGCGTGGTCTTGAGCGGCAACTTGTCGAGGTCCTCCTCGTCGATCAGGACGAACTGGTTCTTGCTGACCTCGTAGCCTTTGAGCACATCGTTGAACGCAACGACATGATCGTCCGTCGGGCAGTGCCGCTGCTGTTTGATCGGCAGCTGGCAATGGGGGCAGAGCTGCCGGAATGAAACGGCGCTGTGCGCCTCGGTGGCGAGGTACATGCGGACCGGGATCGCCACCATCCCGAAGCTGATTGCGCCCCGCCACATAGACCGGGCCATTTCGCCGAATTATACCGCCGTTTGAACCGGGGGACGAAAAGATGTTCGCACCTGGTCAGAGAGCCGCTGGGCGTAGAGCGGACCCAGCTTCTCGTGCTTGAAGTAGACGTAGACGTCGCGGCCGCTCGAAAGGTACCCGGCAATCCGCCGCGCCCAGGCGGTGAGCCGTTGTGCCGAGTAGGTCTCTCGGCGCAGCCGGAGATAGATAAAGGCGCCGCGGCCCAACGGTCCGGGCACCGCCTCGCCGTCGCCGTGAACCAGAGCTGCCCCCATCTTCTCCAGCAGGTCGGCGACCTGGGGCGTGTGCCAGGACCGGTGGCGGAACTGGAAGGCGACCCGCCAGTGGCTCGGTAGCAAGGCGGCGATCCGCTCGATCCGGCCGAGGTCGAACGGTGCCGTGGGCGGTAGCTGGAACAGAACCGGCCCCAGCAGGTCGCCGAACCCATCGGCCTCGTGCGCGAGTACCCGGATCGCCTCCTCGAGGTTCGGCATGCGGCGATTGTGCGTGATGCGCCGGTGAGCTTTGACGCCGAATCGGAAATCGCGGGGCACCGAGGCGACCCAGCCGGCGACGACTTCGTCCGGCTGGGTCCGATAAAACGTGGTATTCACCTCGACCGTCGCCAACCGCTGCGCATAAAAGCCCAGCATCTCCTCCGACTTGAGGCGCCGGGGATAGAAGCTGCCTCGCCACGAGGAGTAGGCGAACCCCGACGTCCCGACCATGAGTTGGCCGCTCACGAGCATCCAGCCACGTTGCCCTTACGGGTTGGGGACGCCCCTGATCAGGCCCATGAACTCGGCGCGCGTCTTGGGATCGGTCTGGAAGATCCCCAGCACGCAGCTGGTGAAGACGCGGCTGTTCTGCTTCTCGACGCCGCGCATCTTCATGCAGAGGTGGTCGGCCTCGATGACGACGCCGACGCCGACCGGTTCCATGTGTTTCTGCAGGCACTCCGCAATCTGCCGCGTCATCCGCTCCTGCACCTGGAGGCGCCGGCTGTACAGCTCGACCAGTCGCGGCAGCTTGCTCAAGCCGACCAGCCGGCCATTCGGGATGTAGCCGATGTGTACCCGGCCGAAGAAGGGCAACAGGTGGTGCTCGCAGAGCGAGTACATCTCGATGTCCTTGACCACGACCATGTCTTTGTAGGCCTCGGCGAAGGTGGCATCGCCGAAGACCTCCTCGACCGTCATGCGATAGCCACGGGTGAGGAACTCGAGGCTCTCCTTGACCCGTTCGGGCGTGTCTCGCAGCCCCTCCCGCGCAGGATCCTCTCCGAGCAGGATCAGCTGGTGGCGGACCAACGCCTCCATCGAGACGGCGTCGCTCAGACGGTCGTGGGCCTGCGCCATGGCCCAATTATGCGGAGCCGGCCCGGTTGCCTTAGCTGATGACGTTCATCGGGTCGGCCGGGAATTCCCTGATGTAGGCCTGCATCGCGACCCAGAGCGCGGCGACCGAGATGGTCTGGAAGTCGGGACCGCGGTAGCCGGCCAACGGCGACGGCGTCTCCGCATAACTGACGGTGTCGAGGGCCGGGTCGTTGTGGCTGAAGTCAAACGCAAAGATCGTGATCATGTGGGTCGCGTTCCAATGGTTCCAGCCCGGCATGGTCTTGGTCATGGTCTGCACGATGACGGGCACGCCGTGCCCAAAGGTCATGATCGCCTGCTGGTCGACGATGTCCTGCGCGATCCTGGCCTTGACCTCGTCGAGCGTCGTGATGTGCTCGGCCTTGTAGCGCGGCTGCCCGAACGCCGGGACTGCGACCGGGTTGACGTATTGGTTGATCGCTCGGGTGGCGTCGGCACCGAACTCACCCCGGTTGGGGTTGAGGTTCGAGGCTTTTGCCACCGTCTCGATATCGGGGACCTCCGACATCCAGGCCGACAGCAGGACCTGGGTAGCACCGGCGCCGCAATAGTTGCGATGCGCCCAGTCGCCCGGCTCGTGGAAGCCGCGGACTTCCACGGCACCCTGCGCCACCGCCACTTGTCCAACGGTTAGCGAAGGCTGCGCCTCTGGGGTCCCGGTCGGGGTGGGTCGTGGGAAGTTGAAGGCGAGTGCCACCGGCCCTCCGGGACGGGCCGTATTCACCTGCGCGCCAAAACAAGACGGCAAAAGCGCCGCGAATGCCATCGCCAGCGCAATTTTGATTACTCCCTGTGACATTTCGGTCTCATCCTATCAGTGACGTTGTCAGCTGACCAGACCCTGCAGCTCGTTGTTACAACGCGCCCGGGCCCGCCAGGTTATGCCCCGACTCAGTATGGCCGGAAGGTGCCTGTGCCCGTGCTTAGTGATAATAGTAATATCACCTTCCATGGCTGTCCCTGACCCCCGGCGATCGGCGCCGCCGGATCTCGCCGCCGGTGCCAGCCCGGTCGCCGGCCGAACGACCCTCGACGCGGCGAAGCGGAAGGGGATCTTCGGCTTCATGCAGCTTCTCGGTCCCGGGCTGATCACTGGCGCCAGCGACGACGACCCCAGCGGGATCGGTACCTACTCCCAGGTCGGCAGCCAGTTTGGCTACGGCCTCCTCTGGCTGGCGGTCTTTACCTTCCCGCTGATGACCGCGGTCCAGGAGTTGTGCGCCCGGATCGCGCTCCAGACCGGAGTCGGGCTGGGCGCCAGCCTCCGGCGCAAATTTCCCCGATGGCTGGTCGGCATCGCGATCCTCGGGCTGCTCGCTGCCAACACCTTCAACGTGGGCGCCGACCTTGGAGCCGTGGCAGCCGCGGGCTCTCTGCTGTCGCGCGGCGCGCTCCATGCGATCTGGCTGGTGGTTCCGGTGGCACTGCTGATCATCAGCATGCAGGTGTTCGCCACCTACGGCACGATCTTCAAGATTTTCAAATGGTTGACGCTTGCCTTGTTCGCCTATGTCATCACCGCCTTCTTCGCCCATCCCCCACTGCTGGAAGTGGTCAAGGCGACGGTCATTCCGCACATCGAGTTCTCGAAAAATTTCGCCATGGCCCTGGTGGCGGTGCTCGGTACCACGATCTCTCCTTACCTGTTCTTCTGGCAGGCATCGTCCGAAGTCGACGAGCTGGCCGCGGCCGGCGACACCGACCCTCAGCGCGGCCGGCCCGGGTTGCGGCGCTCCGAGCTCCGAGCCGCCAGAACCGATGTCGTGATCGGCATGGCGTTTTCGAACCTGGTCATGTACTTCATCATTCTCACCTCCGCCGCCGTGCTGCACGCGCACGGCAAGACGGGCGTCCAGACCGCCGACCAGGCCGCTGCGGCGCTGGCGCCGCTGGCAGGACCGTTCGCCTTCATCGTTTTCTCGGTTGGGCTCGTCGGCGCCGGCTTGCTCGCCATCCCGATCCTGACCGGCTCGGCCACCTACGCCATCAAGGAATTCTTTGGGTTCGGCGGCAGCCTGGCCAGCAAGCCGCGCAATCGACCAACCTTCTATCTCGTCCTGACGCTGGCCACGGTCGCAGGCGTGGTCATGAACTTCGTCCACCTCGATCCGATCCGCGCCCTCTTCATCGCGGCCGTCATCAATGGGGTGCTCGCACCGCCCCTGCTCCTGCTGATCGTCATCCTCGGTGCGGACGGCGCCGTGATGAAGCGCCACGCCAGTGGCCGGGCCAGCCTGGCCCTCACCGGGATCGCGACCGCGTTCATGGCGGTGGCGGCGATCACCATGTTCGCGACCATGCTCGCCGGCCGCTGAACCCTCATCGACCTTCCACCTGGTTCTTAGATTATTCTCATGGGAGCGTGCTTAGATGGTGGCGAGCATGGCAGAACAGCCCCACGTCCTGGTAGTCGATGACGACGCCAAGATCGCGGCCGCGCTGCGTCGTGCCTTGATCTACGAGGGGTACCAGGTTGAGGTCGCGCCCGATGGCCAGATCGCCCTGACCCGCGCCCGCGAGCGCATGCCCGACCTCGCCATCCTCGACATCATGATGCCGGGCATCGACGGCCTCGAGGTCACGCGGCGGCTGCGCGCCGAAGGCGACGTCCCCATCCTGCTGCTGACCGCCAAAGACGGCACCGCCGACCGGGTCAAGGGGCTGGACAGCGGCGCCGACGACTACCTGGTCAAGCCCTTTGCCTACGAGGAACTGCTCGCCCGGGTGCGAGCGCTGCTGCGCCGCCGCGCACCGCGGGCCCGGCGGACGCTGCGTTACGCCGACGTCGTGATGGACCTGGCCACGCGCGAGGTCCGCCGTGC
>DASWBA010000104.1:0-7728 GCA_036390825.1 Candidatus Dormiibacterota bacterium | reverse complement strand
GACGGAAGCGGACGATGCTGGTCATGTCGACCTCGGCGACGGTCCAGGCGTGCGGGATCGTCTGCTTGCTCTTCACCATGTTGGTCGCGATCGCGCGTCGCATCGGGCTGAGCGGGATGGTCGTCCCGGGCGTCGGGGCGGGCAGGGCTGCGGCGGGAGCGGCCGTTTGCCGCTGTTCACCGTTGGCGGTTGCCGGCTGGCTTCGCTTGGCGACGAAGTCTTCGACGTCCTTCTTGCTGATCCGTCCGCCGATCCCCGAGCCTTCGATGCGGGAGAGGTCGGCGTCGCTGATGCGGTGTTCCTCGATTAGGGCGCGAACTGCTGGTGACAGGCGGGTGCGGCTCTCAGGGCCCCCTCCCTGACCCTCCCCCGTAACGCGGGAAGGAGATGGCGGCGCAGTTGCCCTCCCCATTTCTCCTCCCTCTTTGGGGGAGGGCGGATCAGCGAGCCCCGGTGTGGAAAGGCGAGCGTGTTCGGTAGGGGTTGCGGCAGCGCTGACCGATTCCTCGATGATGGCGATCTCGGTACCAACGGTGACCGTGGCGCCTTCCTTGACCTTGATCTCTTTCAGGATCCCGGCGAGCGGCGCCGGGACCTCGGCGTTGACCTTGTCGGTGATGATCTCGACCAGGCCCTCGTATTTCTTCACCTGGTCACCCGGCTTCTTCAGCCATTTCGAGATGGTACCCTCGGTGATCGATTCACCGAGCTGCGGCATCTTGACCGAAGCCATCTGAGTGCGGCGGCCTAGTAGGCCGCAAGCTCCCTGGCTTTGGCGAGGATCTTGTCGACGTTCGGCATGAAGGCGTCTTCGAGGACATGGTTGAACGGCATGGCGGGCACGTCCGGACCGGTCAGACGCATTACCGGCGCATCGAGGGCGTCGAAGGCGTTCTCCATGATGATCGCCATCACCTCGGCGGCGATCCCGGCAAAGCGGTTGTCCTCGTGCACCACCAGGACCTTTCCGGTTTTTCTCGCGCTGGCGACGATGGCGGCCTGATCGATCGGTTTGATGGTGCGCAGGTCGAGCACCTCGGCCGACACGCCCTCGGCTGAGAGTTTTTCCGCCGCCTCGAGGCAGTAGGTCAGCATCAGCCCGTAGGCGATCAGGGTCATGTCCTTGCCCTCGCGCTTCACGTCCGCCTTGCCAATCGGCACCACGTGATCGCCAGTGGGCACCTCACCTTTGACCAGACGGTAGGTTCGCTTGTGCTCGAGATAGAGGACGGGATCCGGGTCGCGGACGGCCGCTTTCAGCAGCCCCTTGGCGTCCGCGGGGGTTCCGGGCGCGACGACTTTGAGGCCCGGGATGTGCCCGAACGTCGCCTCGATGCTCTGCGAGTGGTAGAGAGCGCCGTGGACGCCCCCGCCCCAGGGAGCCCGGATCACTATCGGGAGATTGAAGTCCCCCGCCGTGCGGTAGCAGAAGCGCGCCGCCTCTTCGACGATCTGGTTGAACGCTGGCGCGATGAAGTCGGCGAACTGGATCTCGGCGATCGGCCGCATCCCATTGACGGCCGCGCCGATCGCCACGCCGACGATGCAGGACTCGGCCAGCGGCGAGTCGATCACCCGAAGCTCGCCGTATTTCTTGTAGAGGCCGTCGGTGGCCAAGAAGACGCCACCGCGATTGCCGACATCCTCTCCAATTAAGAAGACGCTCGGGTCACGTGCCATCTCCTCGTCCATGCCCTCCCGAATCGCCTCGATGACGGTCTTGACCGCCATCAGGCAGGCGGCTCCTCTTTGTAGACGAACGTGGCTAGGTCGTCCGGCGTCGGGTCCGGCGCCTGCTCCGCGTACTCGGTTGCCTCGTCGACCTGCCGGGTGATCCGCTCCGTGATCTCCTCCTCGACCGCATCCGTCAGGGTCCCGGCGTCCCGCAGGTACGTGGCGTAGCGATGGATCGGATCCTTCTGCCGCCAGCTCGCCACCTCTTCCGCCTTCCGGTAGCGCTTGTCGTCGTCGTCGCTGGAGTGCGCGGTGAACCGATACGTCTTGACCTCGATCAGGGTCGGCCCCTCGCCCCGCCGAGCCCGCTCGACCGCTTGCCGCGTCACCTCGTAACAGGCCAGGACGTCGTTGCCATCGACCACGACCCCTGGGAAGCCATAGCCGGCGGCGCGGTCGGCGACGTTCTGGATGGCCATCTGGTGAGACTGCGGCACCGAGATCGCGTAGCCGTTGTTCTCGCAAATGAAGAGCACCGCCAGCTTGTGGATGCCGGCAAAGTTCATCGCCTCGTGGCAATCGCCCTGGCTCGAGGCGCCTTCGCCGAAATAGGCCGCCGTGACGACATCCTCCATGCGCTGCTTGGACGCCAGCGCGACACCCGCGGCGTGCGGCAGCTTGGTGCCCACTGGGCTACCCCCGGTGATGATGTGCAGCCGGAAGCTGCCGAAATGTCCCGGCATCTGCCGGCCGGCGCTGTTCGGATCCTCGCGCCGGGCGAAAAAGGACAGCATCTGGTCGCGGGCCGTCATGCCGAACCAGAGCACGACGCCGGCGTCGCGATAGTAGGGCGCCACCCAGTCGTGGCCCGGCCGCAACGCGGCGGCCGTTCCCACCTGGGCGCCCTCCTGTCCCTGGCACGAGATGACAAACGGCGCCCGGCCCTGGCGGTTGATCAACCACATGCGCTCATCAACGGCGCGCGCGAGGCGCATGACCTCGTAGATGCGGAGCGCCTGCTCGTCGCTCAAACCGAGCGACCGGTGGCGGCTCGGTCCGCCCTTGGCCTCGACCTCGGTGGTCTTCAGGGCCATCGCTTAAATATGGATCGCGACGCCGTCGACGGCCAACGCTGCCTCCTTGACGGATTCGGAAACGGTCGGATGGGGCGCGATGCTGGCCCCGATTTCGAAGGGCGTCGATTCGAGGAGCTTGGCCAGGGCGGTTTCGGCGATCAGTTCGGTAGCGTTCGGGCCAAGGATGAAGACGCCAACCAGTTCGTCCGAGTCGGCATCGCTGATGATCTTGACGAAGCCTTCAGTCTCACCAAGGATCACAGCCTTGGCATTCCCGACCAGCGGGAATTTCCCGATCTTGACGTTGAGTCCCTGGTCGCGCGCCTGCTTTTCCGACAGGCCGAGGCTTGCCACCTGCGGGTAACTGTAGGTCGCACGCGGGACCCGGTTGTAGTCCAGCGGCTTGGGGTTCTTGCCCGCGATGAGCTCCATGATGTGCTCGCCCTCGTAATAGGCGACGTGCGCCAGCAGGAAGTTGCCGATGACGTCGCCCGCGGCATACACGTTGGGATGCCCGGTCCGGTAGTGCTCGTCGGTCTTGATGTAGCCCTTCTCCAGCTGGATGTCCAGCTTCTCCAGCCCGAAACCGTCGGTGATGCCTTCGCGACCGACCGCGACCAGCATCCGCTCGGCTTCGATAGTCTGCGTCTCCGCGCCGGCCTTGACCGCGACCGTCATCTTGCCATTCGAATGCTTGAAGGTGTCCGGCTGAACCTGGGCGCCGGTGAGCACCTTGATGCCGCGCTTGCTGAGGACTTTCGCCAGTTGCTGCCCCACGTCGACATCCTCGAGCGGCAGCAGCGTCGGCAGGAACTCGACCAGGGTCACGTCCGCCCCGTAGCCGTTGTAGACGCAGGCAAATTCGGTCCCGACCGCGCCCGCCCCGACGATGACGATCGATTGCGGCATCTTGTCGAGGTTGACCGCGTGGTCGCTGTTGATCACGCGATCGCCGTCCATCTTCAGGCCCGGCAGGGACTTGGGCCGCGACCCGGTTGCCACGACCAGGTTCTTGGCATTCACCACCTGGCCGCTGTCCTTGACCGTCACCGCGTGCTCGGACTCGATGATGCCCTCGCCCTTGAACACGGTGACCTTGTTCTTCTTCAACAGGAACTCGGTGCCGCGCCAGAGTTGGTCGACCACCGCCTGCTTGCGTTTCAGCACCACCGGCCAGTCGACCTGGAAGCCGTCCGTCTTCAGGCCGAGCGCACCCATGGTGTGAATCTGATGGGCGAGCTCGGAGGAATGCAGGAACGACTTGGTCGGGATGCAGCCGCGGTGCAGGCAGGTCCCGCCCACCTTCTCCTTCTCGATGACCGCCACTTTGAGCCCGAGTTGGGCGCCTCGGATTGCGCCGACATATCCGGCGGAACCACCGCCGATGACGGCGACGTCGAACGCCTCATCCGGCATACGTCACGATTGTACCCACCCTTCGGCGGGTTTCCTAAGCCTCCAGTATCGCCAGCGCCGCCGTCAGCTGGAGGTCCTTGGCAAAGTCGTTGGGCGACTGCTCCACGGCGTATTCGTCCTGGGCATTGGCCAGGGTCACGGTCTTATCCGGGGTGATCCCGGTCTTTTCGATCGAGTGGCGTTTGGGCGTCAACCAGTAGGCGATCGTGAGGTGCAGGTCGCCGTCGCGCAGGAGGAAATCTTCCTGGACCGACCCCTTGCCGAAAGACTTGACGCCCACCAGCTGGCCCCGCCCGTAGTCTTTGATGGCGCCGGCCGTGATCTCCGACGCGCTCGCCGAGTTCTCGTTGAGCAGCACTACCAGCTTGTTGCTGAAGGCGCGGCCGTTGCCGGTGACGTTCTTGGGCGCTTCCTTGCCGCCTCGCTCCACCAGGATGGTGCTCCGGCCACTGCTCACGAACTCGCTGATGACGTCGTTGGCGGCATCGACGTAGCCGCCCGGATTGTCTCGCAGGTCGAGCAATACCAGGTTCACCGATCCCTTCAGGTTGTTCTTCAGGGCGTTGTCGAACTCGGTTGCCGTCCGGTTCCCGAACTCGAAGATTCGGATGTAGAGCACGCGCTTGTCGAAGATGTGGGTGGCGACACTCGGTACGTTGATTTCCTGGCGCGTCAGGTTGAAGCTCATCGTCTGGCCGTTGCGGCTGACCTCGATCTTTACCTGGGTATTCGCCTGGCCACGGATGGCGTTGACCGCCATGTCCGCCGTCCATCCCTTGGTGCTCTGGCCGTCGACGGCGGTGATCACGTCTCCCACGTGCAGCCCGGCCTTCTCGGCCGGAGTTCCGGGCAGAACGCTGGCGATCACGATCTGGTCTCCCTTCTGCTGCACCGAGGCACCGATCCCGGCGAACTGGCCGTTGAGGAATGTCTGGTTGGAGCTGTACTCGGCGGGGGTCAGGTACCGGGAGAACTGGTCGCCCAGCGCGCTGACCATGCCGGCGGCGGCGCCCTCGGTCAGCTTGACGCCATCGGCATTGGGCTTCACGTAGTGCTGCTGGATGGTGGTGAAGACTTCGTCGAGGGCACGGTAATCGATGTTGGATTTGGGTGGGCTGTAGAAGAGCAGCGTCTTCGCCCAGTTGGGGGCATCGCCGCCCAACTGAAACTCGGCAAGGCTGCCGGCGTAGAACGCCCCGATCGCTACCACGAGCATGATGGCGATGCTCTTGAACCGGGACACGACTCGATTATCGTTCCGACCGGGCGTGGATTCGCTCCCCCCGTGTGGGGGATGGTTGGGGGCTGCGTTATCGATCATGAGGCGGGCAGGTAGGCGAGCGGGTCAACGGGCATGCCGGCCAGGTCGATCTCGAAATGCACGTGGGGCCCGGTGGAATTGCCGGTTGATCCCTCGTAGCCGATGACGGTGTCCTTGTCGACTTGCACCCCATCGCCAACCGCCCAGCTGGAGAGATGTCCGTAGAGGGTTGTGAAGCCGCCGGCGTGCACGATCACCACGTAACGACCATAACCGCAGAGCCCGCCTCCCCAGGCGCAGCCCATGGTGAAGTTGTGCACGATGCCACCGTCCGAGGCGTGCACCGGGGTTCCATAATCGGTGGCGATGTCGATCCCGCTGTGGAAGTGATGCGTCGGGCAGCTGGCATCGTACGGTTCGAACGGATAGCTGGTGCAGCCGAAGCCCTGCGTGATGACGCCGTCGATGGGCCACTTCCATTTGCCCGACGAGCGGGCACGGAAGCTTTCGTGGATGAGGGAGGCGATCTGCGCCTGCAAGGCGGCCCGCTGCGCTTCCATGTCGGCCAGCAAGCCCTGGAACTGCGCCTCGATGGCCGCAATCTGCTGCTCACGCGCCGCCCGCTGGTCGCGCACCGCCTGCAGTTGCGCCTTCTGGTCCTGGACCTGCTTGACGACCCGCGCCTGCTCGGCCTTCTTGGCTTCGAGGTCGGCTTTCATCGCCTCGATCGCGGCCCGCTCCTTCTGCAGCTCGGCGAGCTGGCGCCGGTCTTCGCGAACGATGACATTGAAGAAGACCACGCGGTTCATCAGGTCGGTGAAGTTCGCGGCCGAGAAGATGAGCTCGAGGCCACTGACCTGGCCACTCTTGTACATAAGTCGCATCCGCCGTCCAAAGTCGGCGATATGTTGCGCCAGCTCCGCTTCCTTGAGCGCCAGCTGCTCCTTGGCCTGGTCGACCTGCTGCGCCAGCAGCACCAGTTTGGCGGTCTCCTGATCGATTTGCGCTTGCACGGCTCGCAGCTGCGCATCGAAGGCAGCGATCTCGCCCTGGAGCTGCCGTTCCTGGGCGAGGAGCTGGGCGATCTGGGTTTTGGTGGCCACGATCTGCCCGTTGAGCCCTTGCAACTGGTGCTGCTTGTCGTAGATCGTGTCCGAGACCGTGGTCAGCAGGGCCGCGGTCAGGACCACGATGGCCAGCGCCGTGCGGAAGCGCGCGCGCCTCACTGCTTGAGGAACCGCCTGACGCCGAGATAACTCCCGACAGTGCCAAGCAGGAGCCCGAAGCCGAGCATCGCGGCGAGCACCAGCCGCAGGTAGTACTCGTCGAAGGAGAGGGGCACGAAGATCAGGACGCTTTGCAGGTTGACAACCGCCGGCCGGTAGCCGAAGCCGACGATCAGCACCGCCACCACCGCGCCCACTATGCCGACGAAGAGGCCTTCGACGATGAAAGGCCAGCGCACGAACCAGTCGGTGGCGCCGACCAGCTTCATCACCTCGATCTCCTTTCGGCGGAGATAGATGGCGGTGCGGATGGTGAGCATGATGATGAAGACCGACAGTCCCGTGAGGCCGATGATCAAGACAAGGCCGGCGATGCCGGCGACGCGAGCCAGCAGGATGATCTTGTCGATGACGTTCGGCTCGTAATTCGTGCTCGGCGACTTGTCAACCAGCGGCGAGTTGCGGACCTCCTGGTCGATCGCGCCCAGGTCACGGATGTCTTTGACCGTGACGTCGAGGCTGGCCGGCAGCGGGTTGGTGCCCAGGGTGTCGATCACGCTCGGGTCCAACGCCGGCAGCTGGCGAAATCGTGCCATCGCCTGGTCCTTGGAAACGTACGTGACGGCGGTCACTCTCGGGTCACTCTCGAGGTGCAATTTGAAATCCATCGCACTGCTGAGGGGCGTCGTATCCGACAGGTAGACCGAGATGGCGCTCGCCTTGGTCTTCTCGAGAGCCACGATCTGGTCAAGCGAGTGGAGCACGAGCAGCAAACTGCCGAGCGCCAGCAGCACGACCCAAACGATGAGCACGCTGGCGATGCTGACGGCTGCATTGCGCCAGAAGTTCTGCCATGCGCTGCTGAACGCGAAGTCAACGCGATTCCAGAGCCGGTGCATGGTACCCTCCTGCATCTTCGTCTCTGACAATCTGGCCGGCCTCGATGGCGACCACGCGCCGCCGCATGACGTCGACGATCTCCCGGTTGTGCGTCGCCATCAAAACGGTGGTCCCGCGGGCATTGATCTGCAGCAGCAGCTGGATGATTTCCCACGAAGTCGCCGGGTCGAGGTTC
>DASWBA010000103.1:0-10266 GCA_036390825.1 Candidatus Dormiibacterota bacterium | reverse complement strand
GCCTTACCTTCGGACCAGCGCGCGCCAATCTTGGAAGCCAGCTTGCGAGAGTACGAGCAACTCGGAGCGACGCCTTACGTCGAAGGTCTGCGCGTCGGGCTTCAAGCGTTAGCGGAAGCGCCTAACTAACGGTGATGGACGACCCTCCTAGACTTTGATCGGGGCGTCGAATGACGAAGAGGGGTCCGGTTCTACTCGCGGGCGTAGTGTTCCTGCTTGCCGGCTGCGCTGTGCCTGGTACCGATCCGCAGCCAACCTCGCCGGCACTGGCAAGCAGCGCCACGCCGGCGCCAACAACGGCCGTGGTTGACACCGCCGGCGTCATCGCAACGGGCATGGCCGCCTTCCCAATGGTGCCCGGCGGCACCTCCTTCTATGACTGCGGCTACGACGGCAACCTGGCCAAGTGCCCAATCACCGACCGCCTGCTCGCCCGGCTGGTGTCCGCCCAGATCACTCTCTGCAGCTGCAATCAGCCGTCGCCGGATCGCGTGGTCACGGCAGAGGTGAAAGGCGGACGCGGAATCGCCCACGTCCAGCTCTACGGTGGCCTCCTGAAGCTTGACCTGGTCGTCCTCCCCGTTGCCACCCGTCTGCTGGTGGACGACGAGATGCTGACCGGCGGCGGACCTGAAGCATCGATCTACGCGTCGCCGGTGCAGAAGCCGGAACCAACCACACCAGATGAAGGTGGCACCGATGTCAAACCAGGAGGTCCGCCACCGCAGGTCTACACCACCCTGGTACCAGTCCTGGCGCAGCTGATGAACCTCGACTGCGAGACGGCCGCGCTCCAGATGGCGCTGAGCGCCGCTGGCCACGAGTACACGCAGGCGGCCCTCTTCGCTCTCGAAAACCCCGACACGCGTCCCGCCGTTCTCGCCGCCGACGGCAGCATTCTCCAGTGGGGCGACCCGTACACGAATTTCGTCGGCCTGGTGGACGGGCTAGAGAGCAACGCGACCGGTTACGGCGTGTACTACCCGGTCATCCTGGCGATCGCGCGCAGCCACGGTGTCCCCGGCGCCATCGGTGGCGACGGTCTATCCGCGCGCGCCATCTACGCTGCGCTCCAAGCCGGGTATCCCGTCCAGGTCTGGGTTGAAACCAACTGGGTGCGTCCCCGCGTCGGCACTTGGACCGCGTGGGATGGGAGGTCGATCCCCTACAGCCTGCACGAGCACTCCGTAACCCTCTCCGGAGAGAGTGCGGACTCGGTCCGGGTGAACGATCCGTTGCACGGCACGCAGTACTGGATATCGAAAGCAACCTTCGAGGTCAGCTGGCGGGACTTCGGCAACCAGGCGATCATCTTTAAGTGAAGATGCACGCTTAAGCCTAAGGCGTGAGCGCACGAGAAGATCGTGCAACCCGTCGGAGCTCGAGCGACGCCGACGTCGCGGCCCGGCTTTTGAGGGTGCGCTGGGCACGATGCCAGGCGTCATCGATTCGATCTACGGCCGATCGAGGATCTCATGCAACGAGCCCGCCAGCGCTGATTTAGCCAGTGGTTCGTTCTATTCAATCGTAGAGCAGTCGTGCCCACTCATCGGCAGAGAAGTCCAGGTGCAGGCCCCGCAACGGTCCGGGGCCACCAACGGTGATCGGGATGCTCCGAGGCATGCGAGCCATGATTTTCGGGTCGAGAAGGATCCGACGGCCGGTCACCTCGCCGATCTCGACCAGAGCGGACTGGTCTTTGCTTCGGCGGCTCCGACGGAGCCGCAGGTCACGAATGTGAGCTCCGCCACAACAGTGGGTGTCGCTATAGGCGATGACGAGCGCGTCGCGATTGGGGTGCTCGTCGAGCCAGCGGCGTGCCTTGTCATCGAACACGACGGCGAAGGCGGCCACTACGAGATTATGGCGCGGCAGGCCGGCCCGAGGCCGGCCTGCGCTTTGCTGACGAACGTCTACCGAACGCCTGCGGCCGCCGGGATCTCGTGCTCCACGACCTCGTAAAGCTTCGGCTGCGCCTCGACAGTCGAGATCTCCTTCAGCTTGCCCAGCGCGTCCTTGAGGTAGCGGCTCTCGCTTTTCCTCATCGCCTCCTCTGAGTCCCAGAAGCTGATGGCGGCCATCTTGCTGTCTTCAGTAAGCGCACCGTACCAGGCAACAAACCCGGGCTCGTTGCGGGCTGCGCGCGACACGTCCCGCGCCAATTGGGTGGCCTGCGCCTCGGCGTCCTTGCGTATCCCCGAAATGGTCAGGCGAGCTGCCTTGGGAGTCTTGTGCGTGTCCTCCTGCGCCTTCACCTCAGCCATGTGCCGGGTCGTCGGCTTGGTGAGGACATCCTTCAACTTGGCGACCTGCTCCCTGTAGTAGCCGCTGGCCTCGTTCGCCTCTAACGCCTCCTTCGAATCCCACAGGCTCAGGAAGACGCCCTCTCCCTTGGAGTCGAGGCAGAAACTCACGCCTTTGAAGCCCTTCTGCTGTCTCGCAGCGGTGAAGATCGACGCGGCGATCATCTCGGCGTGCTCTCGTTTCTTCGGGTCGATCGTGACTTCGGTGAATCGTGCGTACATCAAATGAACCTCCACAGACGTCCGAACACGACGAACAGTTCGGATCACGTGACGGCCTGACTTTCCGCCAGATTGCGGGGATGGACCTCGCCGAGCCTGCCCACGCGGCATTCCGTGGCTCGCAAGGCTGACTGAGTGAAACCGACGGTTCAGGAACATCCATCCCATGTAGGGCCCTGGTTTACCAGGAGGCCCCTGGGCCGCCGGTTTCTAGTTCGAGTATGCGCCCTTTTTGGGACTAGCGCCGGTCGAGTTTAGGGTCGCGGAGATGGACCTGCTGGCATCACTCGCGCAGGGTGGCCTCCGAGAGATCACGGATCGACACAACTCCGACCAAACGCCCGCCTTCCATCACCGGGAGGTGGCGGAAGTGCCCGGCCAGCATGGTTTCCAGGGCTTCCTCAACAGATGCGTCGGGACCCACCGTGACGGGGTTTCGGGTCATCCATTGGACGACCGGCTGGCTGGATGCACCAATGTCGTTGGATAGAGCTCGGACGAGATCTCGCTCAGTGAAGATGCCTTCGAGTCCCCCCTTCTCCATCACCAGCACCGCGCCCACTCCCCGCATGCCCATGACGGTGACCGCCGCTGCAACAGAGGTTGAGGGCTCCACCGTGACCAGCTGCTCGGTCATCACCTCACGAATGGTTGCCATCTGGGTGCCTGCTGCCATTATGCGAGCCGTCAGGAACCCGCAACCCCCGTCTTTTCGGCGAAGCTAAGCGACTTCCTGGGTGACGCCGGACGGTTGCCGGCGAAGCCCACGGATGGGTGAGAACAGAACCCAGATAAACGCGAGCGACATGCCCACGGCGCCGACCGTAAGCGTTGGGCGGAGCCCGATGGTCGTCCCCAGCAACCCGCCGAGCAACGATCCGATCGGAATCACGCCCCACATGATGAAGAGCATGCTGGCGTTGACGCGCCCCTGCAGGCGTGCCGGCGTGATCGCCTGGCGCAGGCTCAGCTGGTTGATGTCGAAGATCGGCCGGCCGATGCCGAACAAGACCTGGGCGGCGATGAGGAGCAGAACCGCAACCAGCGCCGGTCCTCCAGCCAGTGGGATGAGCAGGCTGGCGAGGCCGATGACGAACGGCGAGGCAATCAGCATCGGCCCGACGCCGAATCGCGTCGCCGCCCGGCTGGCGAGCAGCGTCCCGGCGACCGTACTCAGGCCGCCGACCGCGAAGATGGCGCCAATGACGGCCGGCTTCAGACCCAGCGTGCCGGTGCAGTACAGCATGTAGACGGTGAAGAGCGCGTTGGCTGAGAGGTTCAAGGTGGCGGTGCAGCCGCCGATGGCTCGGAGAAGCGGGTTGCCGATCACCAGCTTCAGGCCCTCCCGCAGTTCACTCCACACATTGCGCCGCTCATCCGCCTGCACCGCCTCTTCACGGGCGCCGATGGCGACGATCGAGATCGCCGACACCAGAAACGTCAGCGCGTCCACCAGGATGGCGAGCGGAGCGGTGAGCAGCTGGACCAGCGCACCGCCGAGGCCCGGGCCGGCGACCTGGGCGACGGAGTCGCTCATCTGCAGCATGCTGTTGCCATCGACCAGCTGCTCGCGCTCGATCAGCGACGGGAGGAACGACATATACGCCACGTCGAAGAAGAGCTCGAACGTCCCCAGCAGGAAGCCCACGGCATACATGTATTCGATGCGCAGCGTGTGGGTCAGCGCCATCACCGGAATGGCCGAGAGCAGTAGGGCCCGCCCGATATCGGCGACGATCAGGATCGGTCGACGATGTAGCCGGTCAACCCAAACCCCGACGAACAACCCGAGCAGCAAGAAGGGCGCGAGCTGGACGGCGCCGAGAATTCCCATCTGCCCTGGCGTCGCGTGCAGGGTCAGGATGGCGGTGAAGGGTAGCGCCAGGCGGGTGACCTGCGAGCCGAAGAGAGAAACCGATTGGCCCGTCCAGAGCTTGAGGAAGTCAGGGTGTCGAAGCAGCCCGCTGAGCCGTCCCCCGATTGCCATGGCCGCTAACTCGCCAGCCCGCGAATCTCGTGCGGGTCTTCCGGACGCGCCGGTTTCTTCGCCTCATCCTCCAGCACGAGTTCCATGAAGGTCGCTCCCGCGATCGGGTGCCACTGGCGGCCAAGCCCCTGGCGCAGAATGTCCAGCGCCGCTTGGACCGGCATCCCCTTTCGGTAGGGCCGGTTGGTTGTCATGGCATCGAAGGCATCGGCGATGGCGATGATGGCGGCGCCCAGTGGGATGTCGTTGCCGGCCAGACGGTCGGGGTAGCCGCCGCCGTCATAGCGCTCGTGGTGGGCCCGGATCAGGCGCGCCACCCCCTGCAGGTTGGAGAACCTGGCGAGGACGTCGTAGCCAACCCGGCAGTGTTCGTGCATCTGGCGCATTTCATCGACGGTCAACTTGCCCGGCTTCAGCAAGATGGAATCGCTGACCGCGACCTTGCCCAGGTCATGGAGGCGACCCGCGACCGCCACCTTCCACACCTCCCGGGCGTCGAGCCCCATCCTCTCGGCGAGCCGGCGCGACCATGCCGAGACCGACTCGGTATGGTCGTGGGTGTAGACGTCGCGGTTTTCGATCAGGTCGGCCATCGCTTCCAGGGCGGTGATGCTCTCGGTGCGCAGCCGCTCCGCCTGGAAGTAGGCCTGGTGCATGATCACGATGGGCAGCACCAGCAGCGGCGTGAGCCAGGGTGAGACGCTCCAGATCACGGCGAGCAGCACGCCGAACACCTCGATGCCGAAGTGCTCGAGTACGACACCCTGGTAGTTGTTGACGTAGGTCACGCGGAATGGGCGGCTTTCGATCGCCGACAGCAGCCAGGTCATGGGAACCGTATCCATCACGAAATAGACCAGCAGCAGCGCGATCGTCGCCGCCACCAGGTGCGGCAGGTTGCTGGCGCCGATCAGACCGAATGCGATCGAGCTCAAGGTCACGGCGGTGACGGCGAGTGCCACGTTGGTGCAGACCTTGAACCAGGGTTTGCGTGCCAGGACATTGGCGGTCAGCGCGGCGACCAGGGCCGTCAGGACCGCGAATTGCGGGACCTGGCGGAAGACAAGGATGGAACCGACCAGGAACACCGTCGAGACCGTGATTTCGTACCGGCCCAGCTCGAAGGAAACCGGAAAGAGCTCGGCGACCGTCGTCAAGATGATGAAGACGGCCAGCGGAATGGCGAATCGCGACAGCGTGCCGCCGCCGTACGGCCGGAGTGCGGTCAGCAGGATGCAGGTCAGCCCACTCGCCCAGATGGTCGCCAGGACCAGACGGGTGCGGCGGTTCAGGTCTCGGTAGGTCATTCGAAGCCTCGTTCGCGGGTGCAACGAACCGTCGCGGGTGAGATTGCGCCGAATACACGAAAAATCGGGCCGGCCGATGGCCAGCCCGATTCGCTAAAGAGTGATTACCAGCGAGTGCCGGCTCCTAACGTGAGGAGGGCGCTGATCAGCGACCCGAGCAGAATCAGCCAGCGCATGTGTGGGTCACCTCCTGAGATTTGCGGTCGGCGGTTCACCCAGTAAAGCAGAGCCACATTACAAACCGGTTACGAAAAACCTAACGATCGTTACGCGGCGAGGCTCGCATTCGGCGGAGCCGCCGCGACCCGAGTCGGCGGCCGCATTCCGGCGGCGATTAGCCAGGCGACGCCCGCGCCGATCAGCAGGTCGCCGATGCTTAAGACCGTCGGGAATGGGAACGGGGGCGCCAGCAGGAACCGGTCGGTGAGCCAGGGGAGCCGCATCTGGCCGGTCGCGATCACGCTATTCGTTGCCGAATGACCCAACGCGACCGCGGTCTCGGCCGCCGCGCCGCGCGCCTGCGCAAGCAAGATGCCATCAACCGGCATCCGCCCGCCGTTGGCCAGTATTGCCGCCAGGTTGCTGACCGACCCCAGCGCGACGCACGCGATTCCGTCGATGCGGATATTTCGGCCAAGCCAGACCAGCGCGATGACGTCCGAGAGCACGTAGAGGATAGGCACGAGTGACGGCGGTACTGGCAACCAGCTCGTAAAAATCGCGACCTGCATCACGAGCGCAAGAAAGATCAGGCCGGGCCAGCGAAGATGCAACCCGGCAAGATGGCCGGGGCGGCCACCGAAGATTAAGCCAGCGGCCAATCCAACCAGAATCGCGATCAGCAGAAACATCTGAAGACTGCGACTGTAACGGTGAGGCGTTGCGGAAGACGGCACTTATGGTACGAAGATCCTGACGATGCAGCGCTTTGTCGAGCTGAGCCACCAGATCGTCGCCGGCATGAAGACCTACCCCGGGTTGCCGGAGCCAAAGGTCGAGGTATTGCTCGATTACGACGCCTCTCATGAGCGTTATCAGAACCAGGCCGAGTTCTATATCGCGAGCCTCCACCTGTGCGGCAACACCGGAACCTATGTCGATTCTCCGCGGCATCGGTATCGCGACGGCGTCGACCTCTCCGGCCTTCCCCTCGAGCGACTCGCCAACCTGCCAACCGTCGTCATCGACGCAACCAGGGCCGGTCGCGCCGTCGGTGCCGACGCGTTCCGCGCGTTCGACCTTACCGGTTCGGCAATCCTGGTTCGGACTGATTTCTCGAAACACTGGGGCACTCCCGCCTATTTCACGGACAACCCGTTCTTGACAGCGGACGCGGCCGAACTCCTCGTCTTAAAGCAACCCGCCTTCGTTGGCATCGACTCGCTCAACATCGACGACACGGGTGATCCGTCGCGGCCGGCCCATACTCGTCTACTCGCGGCCGGCATCCCAATCTGCGAGCACATGACGAACCTGCAAGCACTCCCAGCGAGTGGCGCACGACTTCATGCCGTCCCGATTGCCTGGGTGGGCGGCGCCACGTTTCCGGTGCGGGCGTACACCATCGTTGACGGATAGGCCGCTTCATCGGAAGGCCCGTCTGGTATTACCTTCTATATGGCCCTCATCCCTGAGCCGGTTCGCCAGCAGCTCAACGACCGCTTCGACACGGTGCTCACCGGCCCGGTCCATCTGACGCTCTACACGCGCCCTGGCTCGTCCCGTCTGATCCTCCCGGCCGGGCTCGGCTGCCCCACCTGCGAGGACGCTCGCCAGATGGCCGAGCTGTTGCGCGACGCTGCCCCGGAGAAGATCACCCTGGAAGTCGTCGACGTCTCCCGTGACGCGGCCCGGGTGGAGATCGACGGCGTCGACGACGTTCCCACCATCGCCATCGGCTCGAACTCCGAGCCCGGACGCATCCGGTTCCAGGGGCTCCCGACCGGTACCGAGTTCCCGGCGCTGATCGACGCCGTCGAGCGGGTCTCGCGGCTGGAGCATGGCCTGAGCGAGGAAAGCGTGACGGCACTGGCCATGTTGACCGAGCCGGCAGAGGTCATGGTCTTTGCGACGCCGACTTGACCCTACTGTCCCCGGGCCGTGAGCCTGGCTAACCGGATGGCGCTCGCGTCACCGCAAATCAAGGCGATCTGCGTCGAGGCGAACGAGTTCCCGCAACTCTCCAACCAGTTCCGAGTCCGTGGCGTCCCGCACACGGTGATCAATCGGCGGGCGGCGTTTGTCGGCGCGCTCCCCGAGCCCGATTTCGTGACCGCCGTGCTCGAAGGCGCTGGGGTTGCAAGCCCCCACCCCGACCCTCCCCCGCAAGCGGGGGAGGGTGTTGAGGGAGAGATCAACTATTCCCCTCGTTGACGGGCACTCGATCACCATTACCCATCCCGACAAGGTCCTCTTCCCTGCTGACGGGATCACCAAGGGCGAGCTCGCCGAGTACTACCTACAGATCGCGGGGCGGATGATTCCCTACGTTCGCGACCGTCCGCTGCACATGAATCGTTTCCCCGGTGGAATCCAATACCACCCCATTCAGCAGAAGCGGGTACCTGATTCTTTTCCAAAGTGGATTCCGCGTGCCACCGTCGATCTCCAGCGGGGCGGCACCATTACGCACGTCATGATCAACGATGCGGCGACCCTGGTCTACCTCGCGAACTACAACATGGTCACAGCCCACGTCTGGCTGTCTCGGATCCAGGCGATCGGGCAACCCGACCAGATGATGTTCGATCTCGACCCCGCAGACGAGGACTTTGGGCTCGTGCGCAGGACCGCCCTCAAGGTGAAGGAAATGCTCGAGGAGCTGAAGCTCGTCCCCTTCGTGAAGACGACGGGCTCCCGCGGTCTGCACGTGATTACGCCCATCACCGTTGGTCCGAGTTTTGAGGAGGTCCACCTCTTTGCCGATGCCTTCGCGCAGCGACTGGCCGCCAGCGACCCCCATCACTTGACGACTGAGTTCACCAAACTGAAGCGCGAGGGCCGCCTGTTCCTCGATGTCAACCGCAATGCGTATGCGCAGACCGCGGTCGCGCCCTACGCCGTGCGAGCGAAGGCCGGAGCGCCGATCGCGGTGCCGATCCCCTGGTCCGATGTCGAACGGAGTGACCTCCGCCCCGATGGCGTCACCGTCCGGAACATTTCCAAATGGCTCGCCGGACGTGGGGATCCCTGGGCCACGATGGACCGGTCGGCGCGACCGCTGCCGTCGCTGGAGGAATCAGCCAAGCCAGACCGATCCGGCCGCCGCAAAGGGGTGAGTCGCAAGCCCCCACCCCGACCCTCCCCCGCCAGCGGGGGAGGGAGCTAGGGTCCCAGGGCGCGCAGCGCCAGGGCGGGGACCGAAACGCGCTTCTCGTAGGGATAGCCCCCACGATCGAACGTCCCAGTGAACAAATAGGCGGGCTCGAGGTAGCCGTGGTCGCCTGAGACGACCGACATGTACACGAGCGTGACCTTGTTGAGTGTGACCGTCGGCACCGGACCGGAGTCGCTCACCAGGGGCGTGGCAGCGACGGCGGCGGGGACGGCCGCCGAGGCCGTCCGCACTGGATAGGCCGCCGACTGCGCGGCGGGTCCGGTATCGCGAAGGATGCCGGCGATGCGCACCGCGTGGCCGCTGGTGTCCACGTCAACCTGGAGCCCAGACGGATTGCCATTACCGTCGACTTCCAGACCCTGAGCTCCACCTCCCAGCGCAATAACACGCTGATAGAGCACGGTGAAGATCACCGGGCCGCCCGGGTATCCCTGCAACTTCGACACCTGGACACTCGCCTTCCATGGCGGGGTCAAGCCCCGCCTGGCGAGCTCGGTGTCCGCGGCCTGATGGGCTGCGTCCTCGGTGAACGGCAGGTTTCGGCCCAATGGCGCCTTGCTATTCAAGATGTAGGTCGGCTCGCCGGCGAGGGGATCATTCATCGAGACGTCGAGATTGAATCCGGGCAACCGATAGCTACGCGGCTCCTTGCCCGAGCCAGGCGACGTAAGCGTGGCCCCCAGCCGCGCGGCGAACGCATCGGCATCGGCCAGGGTCGGCAGTGAGAACCGATAGACCGGGGCCGAGGCCGGCAGCGTGGGGAGTTGTCCGGACCAGGTCATCGTGGCTGGCCCGAAGTAAGGAGCTGTCACCACCGCACCACCCCCTCCACCAAATCCCTGCGCGATGTGGAACCCGGGTGCGGGGAGCTTGCCGAAGACAAGGGGCGCGGGCGAGGGCGTTGGCTTTATCGCTACCGGGGGGCTTTGGATGGCGAAGCGGAGGCCGATGCCGGCCACGACGAGCACAGCCGCAGCGGCGCCCACCAGGGCGAAACTCCTGGGCGTCAGCCAGGAGCGCTGACGGATACGAGGGGTGGCGACGGCGTTCGCGATCACACGGCCACGCAGGCCGGGCCGCGGACGTGTGCGCTCGAACTCGGCGTCGAAG
>DASWBA010000102.1:0-3393 GCA_036390825.1 Candidatus Dormiibacterota bacterium | reverse complement strand
TTGTCGTTGGGGTTCGCTTTGCCCCGCTCCACCACACCCTTCAGCCCCGCCTCGAGGGCGCCGACGAGGTCGCGGTCGGAGACTTCAGATTTTCCATCGAGCGCCGCGCCGGCTCGCAGGAAGAAGGTGCCGTACAGCGGCCCGCCCGCGCCGCCTACGGAGCCGACCAGTGCCATACCGGTGGTCTTGAGCAACGTGCCGGCGTCCTTGTCGCGGACCGGGGCGAGCTTCACCAGCACGGTCTGGAAGCCCCGGTCCATATTGATCCCGTGGTCGGCATCGCCGATAGCGGAGTCCAGGTCGGTCAGGTACCGCTTCTGCTCGGCGATCACGCCGGCATAGCGCTCGAGCCAGACGAGGATCTGCGCGCTGGTCACCGCCACTAGTGTCAGACCTTCCAGCGAAGGGCCGGGGTGTGCACCGGCGCATCCCAGAATTTTGTCGTCTCGGCGTCGAGCTTGAGCAGCGTTACCGAGGTGCCGGCCATCTCGAGTGAGGTGATGTAGTTGCCGACGAGCGAGCGCGTCACCTTGATGCCCTTGCCGGTCAGGTACCGGTGGACCGCGTTGAAGACGACGTAGAGCTCGATCAGCGGCGTCCCGCCCATGCCGTTGACGAAGGCGAGGACCTCATCGCCGCTCTTGTACGGGATGTCGTTGACGACGGCCATGGTCAGGATCTCGGCGATCTCGTCGGCCGATTTCAGCTTGGTCCGTTCCCGTCCGGGCTCGCCATGGATACCGATCCCCAATTCCATCTCATCGTCGGCGATCTCGAACGTCACCTTGCCGGCTGCCGGCACGATGCACGAGGTGAGCGCCATCCCCATGCTCCGCCCGTTGGCATTGACCTTCTTCGCCAGCTCGGTCACCGCGTCGAGGTCGGCGCCGGCTTCCGCCGCGCCGCCCGCGATCTTCTCGAGCAGCACCGTGATGCCCACACCGCGACGTCCCGCCGTGTAGAGGCTGTCCTGGACGGCTACGTCGTCATTGGTGACGACCGCGTTGACTTTGGCGCCCTCCCCTCGGGCCAGCTCCGCCGCCATTTCGAAGTTCAGGATGTCGCCCGTGTAGTTCTTCACGATGTGCAGCACACCGACGCCACCGTCCACCGCCTTCGTCGCCGCCGCCATCTGGTCGGGTGTCGGCGAGGTGAACACCGCGCCCGGACAGGCCGCGTCGAGCATGCCCAGCCCGACGAACCCGCCGTGCATCGGCTCGTGACCGCTGCCACCCCCCGAGACCAAGCCGACCTTACCCTTCCTGGGTGCGTCCTTGCGAATGATCACGTTCGGGTCGTACTCCACCCGGATCAGATCGGAGTGGGCCGCGGCCATCCCGGCCATGGCGTCCTTGACCTCAGTCTCTGGCGTATTGATCAGCTTCTTGAGTCTGGTTGTTACTGCCGCTTCTGCCATCGCTGCCTCCTCTTACTTGTTACGTGCTGTCGGCAACATGCGTCGGAACATGAACATCCCGAGTCCCTTCCCCATCAGGAGCCCCAGCCCGATCGCCGCCAGGTTCAGGCCCAGCTTTCCCGGATTAAAGGGCGGCGTCAGCAGGGCCAGCAGCACGGCGCCGACGGCCAGGCCGCCACCGCCGATGAGCAGGATGCGATTCAGCCGCTGCATGCGTGTGCGAGCAACCGCCCGAGGGCGGGGCGAGGGTTCGATCCCTCGCCCGCCCGGGGCCTTACCGAGTTGTCGCTTGAGCCGCCGAGACACGTTCTCCTATGCTCGCGCCCGCGCCGATTCCGCGACCTGAACGGTGTCGGGACCAACGGGAGCCGGCAGGTGCTGGTGGACGAAAAAGTCGTAGATCCACGCGCCGAGAGGTCCGCCGATGAGTGGCATCCCGGTTGTAATCCAGAGGTTGAAGTTCTGACCCGGGATCGCGTTCGAGCCGTACCCGATGAACAGCCCCCAGATCCGCGGCCCGAGGTCACGCGCCGGGTTCAAGGACGCCATTTCGATCGGGGCAAACAGGCCGACAAGAGCGGCCACGACGAAGCCGATCGCGATCGGCGCCAGGTTGGCCGCCGACGGCATGCGGTCCTCGACGATGCCGAGGATGCAGATCACCAGGATCGCGGTGATGATGATCTCGGTTCCGGCGCCTCGCCACCAGGGATCCTGCGTCAGGTAATCGGTGCCGCCCTGGAGCGCCGGATGGCCCGCCCACCCGACGAGCCCCGGGTGGGGCCAGTTCGCCCAGAAGATGAGCCCGCTGTTCACGCCGCTATCGGCGCCACGCGAGATCTTGTTGACATTCTCGTAGGCGACGATGATCCCGTTCCAAACGAAAGAGACGGCCACGGCTGCCAAGAACGCCCCAACGAGCTGGGCGGCGATGTACCCCGGGACTTTCGACCAGGGGAAACCGCGGCGCCAGGCGAGGGCCAGCGTAACGGCAGGGTTCAGATGCGCCCCGGAAACCGCGCCGCACGAGTAGATGCCGAGGGTGACCGCGAAGCCCCAGAAAAATCCCGCTGCCAGCAGGCCGGCCTTGAATCCGTTCCCGCCGGCGCCCGCGACCGCGAAGGCGACGAAGCTGTCGCCGAGAAAAACCAGAACGAATGTTCCCAGCGCATCGGCCAGGTATTTCTTAATCCAGCTTTCGGATACCGCCATTCTTCTCCTCCTCTCTTATGACCGAACGCCGTTGACCGAATATCGCGCGATGACGCCTTTGATGACGGTCTCGGCCCTGGTTGCACCTCCTTCTGGCTGCAATAAAAAAGTCCTCACCTGCACGCTCCATTTGGAGCGCATAGGTCAGGACTTTTCCCTTCAGTGTCCCGCCAGTCGCCTGCAGGGTTGTTCATACCACACGAATACGGTCGTGTCAATCGCCCATCGGGACGAAGGGTCGGTTTAGGACACCGGTGTGCGGCTGAAGTCGCGCCAGACCTCGAGGCGGGCGCTGGCGACTACGGCGGCGCCCGCCCGAAGGGCCTCGCCGGCCTGCTCCGCGGAGCTGATGAACCCTGTGCCCCAGACCGGTGTGTCGGTGATCGAACGGATGATCGGCATCACCTGGGGGATGGCGACCGCCGGAGCAATCGCGATCGCATAGGGCGCAGGGGACACGAGCGAATGAAGTCCCGTTTCCAGCCCTGTCGAGTCGAGTGCGTGGATGCGCTGGATGGTCCGCAACCGAAAGCGGCTGGCGTCCTGGAGCAAATGGGGTTTCACCGACAGCACGCCTGAAAATCCCAGGTCGGTAGCTAGGAAGGCCAGGGCCGCACTGTCGGGCGCGAGTCCTTCCACGCCGTCGAGGTTGACGAAGATGGCGACCCCCCGGCGGGCGGCTCCGGCGAGGGGTCCGATGATGGCCAACAAGCTGCCGCGTTCGAGCAGGACCTGGCGGTACCCGAGGTCGAGCGCCTGGTTCA
>DASWBA010000101.1:0-29574 GCA_036390825.1 Candidatus Dormiibacterota bacterium | reverse complement strand
AGCCCGGGAAAGTCGACCACGCCCTGGAGGCGCAGCTCGCGCAGCTGACCACCGAGCCACTTCCGCGGGTCCTTGATGATCTTGGTGTCGTCGACGAAGTCCCAGGTGCGGCCGCTGACGTCGCGGCCGGCGAGCAGCAGGCAGCGCGGCTGGCCCGATCTCTGCCAGGCCTTCAAGACCGGGGGCAGGACGATCCGCCGCGCCGGCGCCTTTTCCGGCAGGCTCAGCTCGCCCGCGAACAGGTCGTCGCCATGCTGAACGATGACCGCGCCCGCGACCATGGCCCCGCCCAGGTTCTCGACGTCCAACTCGATCGGCTGACCAGGCGAGGGCGCCGACGTGAAGGTGAAGTGGGGAGTGGGCCGGGTGCTGTCGTCCCAGCGCTTCTTGGCCTCGGCGCTCGCGTTGCGCGCGGCCATGTCGGCCCGGGTCGCGAAGATCGCCGCCCACAAAGCCAGGAGCGCCGTCACGACGCCCAACCCCACCAACAGCTGCTCCGTGCTCATGGCCTCGCAGATCGTAACTCGGTCCTCCGCTGCTCGTTGAAGTAGCGATGAAGGCACTCCCGGCGCTCGCGCTCCTGGTCGTCGCCGCGTGCGGGGCTGCGACTGCGGTCTCCCAAACGTCACCATCCAGCTTTCCGGCGCAGGCCACCAGCTCGCAGTCGCCGCAGGCGGCCGCGTCGCCATCGGCACAGATCGGCGGAGCGGGTGCGGCCAAAAAGCCAACTCCGGCCCCGCAATCCTCGACTCTTGCCGTCATGGTCGACCTCTTCGCCGGCGGCAATGCCTACGACATCGCGCTCGTCGCGGTCGACGGTCGCATTGTGGCCAGGGCGCATGCCCAGAAGCGGACGGTGATCGCCGACGCGTCCGAGCTCCCGTACGTCAGTGCTTCCAACTCGCGCCTTTACTACCTGGACGGCGACAGCGAGATCCGCTACCTCAAGGCGGACGGCACCTCAGGCCTGGTGACGTCGGTGCCAGGCAGCGCGACCGTGCACGCCGCCTTCGCAGTGACGCCGGACGACGCGCGGATTGCGGTGGCGCTGTTGGACTATTCGGTCAACCCGGTCGCGCTCACCCTGTATGTGGAGGACCTCGGTGGAGCGAACCATTCGGTGATCTTCACATCGACCAGCAAATACGTGTGGCCGGCGGGGTGGCATGCGGGACAGCTCGTGGTGGCTTACCTCGGACCCTCCGGGACCCCCTTCAACAGCAAGATGGCGAGCTTCAACTACTCCGGCCGGGACCTGGCCCGGTACCCATACGGCCCCAACCCTTATGGCGGCATCAACTACCACGTGATCAACCCCGCCACCGCTCAACGCGAGGCCATCATCAGCGGCGGCGGCGCGAGCGGACTTCCAAACAAGGTTGGAACGGCCGTGGTGCAGGGCGACGCCGTGGATTGGAGCGGTCAGCCGCTGTTCTGGAACAACCCGCAGGACTACGGCTCCTACAGCGCGTCGGGTTCCGTGTCGCCTGACGGCCGGGTCATCGCGGCTTGCTGCGATTCGCCTGGTTCCGACGGCAAGCTGGTGCTCTGGTATCAGGGTGGCGAGACAACGGTCCTACCAGTCAACGTGACCGCCGTCGACTGGGTCGGATGGTTCGACAGCGCTCATCTGGTCACGGGTTTTTACCAGCAAGCCGATGGGACGCCCAGCGTGGTCGACACCAGCTCCAACCAGGTGACCCCGGTGAACGCACACGGCATCGTGGCCACGATGCTGCCCGCAGGACTCGGTTAGTCCCTAGACCGTCTGCGTGGCGCGCCACACGCGCTCGTCGTACTGCCGAAACGCGGGCAGGGCGACCGCGCAGAGCACGCACCCGACGACGGTCAGGATGCCTCCGGAAAGAACCGACGCGCGCACATTGAAGATCGAGGCCACGACGCCGGCTTCGAAGTTGCCCAGCGTCGGACCGATCGAGAAGCTCAGCAGCTCGATCGACGCCAGACGCCCGCGCAGCGAATCCGGGATCGTCTGGGTCCAGATGAGCTGGCGGTAGAGGCCGCTCATGGCGTCGGCCGCGCCGGCGAGCGCGAGAAAGAACAGCGCCACCACCAGGCCGGGCGCGAGCCCGAAGCCGATGATCGCCAGCCCCCACAACGTCGCGGCGACGACCACCCCCATCCCGTGCCGGTGAACGTGCCGGGCCCAGCCGCTGGTGGCGAAGAACACGAACGAGCCGACCGCCGGCGCCGCGTACAGAAGGCCCAGCACGCTGGGCCCACCCAGTCCCTGGGCGATGGCGGGGAACAGGGCCATGGGCATGCCGAACGTCATGGCGACGATGTCGACGACATACGTCCCGATCAGCTCCGGCCGGCTGCGCGCGTAGCGAAGGCCTTCGAGCACTCTCCGCACGCTCGGGCGCTCCGCATCGACTGGCGGCGGCACCGCCTTCATCAGGGAAAGGCAGATCAGGCCGACGACGAACGTCGCCACGTCCACCATGTACGTAGCGGGCAGACCGACGATGGTGATCAGCACGCCTCCGAGAGCCGGCCCGGCGATCATTCCGACCGTGCCGCGCAGGCTCATCAATGCCGCCGCCGCGGGCAGCTCGTCCCGCTCCACGAGCCGGGGCAACAGTGCGTCGAGCGAGGGGCGCTGCATCGCATCCAGCGCTCCCCAGAGCAGCGTCACCCCGAAGATCAGCCACAGAGTGGGGTGGGGGAGCAGCGCGTTGCCGGCCATGAGCACGCTGCCGGCCATGAGGCCCGCCTCGCTGAGGAGGACCATGGTCCGGCGATCGGCGGCATCTGCCAGCGCCCCGCCCAGCATCGCGAACACCAGCAGCGCCGCCAGCTCGACCAGCCCCAGCAAACCGACCAGCAGCGTGCTGTGCGACAGCTGGTACACCTGGTAAGGGACGGCGACGAACGTGATCATCGTGCCGAAGAACGACACGAGTCTCCCGACGAACAGCAGCCGGAAGTCGCGATGCCGCCGAAAAGGCGTGATGTCGAGGGTCGCGAGGCGCCACCATTCGCGTCGCTTTTCGGGCTCCGGCTCGATCATGGCCGGGCCTCCCCACGCCGTGGGGAGGTCGGCAATTCCGCTGGGGTCCCCGCGCCGCAGGCGCGGGAGGAGCCAGCCGGGAGGGGCGTGGCAGGCTTGGAATGAATGTCGACCACCGCGCGTATTCTGAGGACGTAATGGAAAAGGCAACTTTCGCGGGCGGATGTTTCTGGGGCGTCGAGCACCTCTTCAACGAGATTCCGGGCGTCATCGACGCCGTGTCCGGCTACACCGGCGGCTCTCGCGACAATCCGACCTACGAGCAGGTTTGCTCAGGCCGGACCGGCCATGCGGAGGCGGTCGAGGTCACCTACGACCCGAGCAAGGTCACGTATGACGAGCTGCTGAACGCGTTCTGGAACATGCACGACCCCACCACGCTCAACTACCAGGGACCCGACCACGGCCATCAGTACCGCTCGGCGATCTTCTTCCACAACCCGGAGCAGGAGGCGGCGGCGCGCCGGTCGGCCGCACAGGCGCAGCGTTACTTCAAGAAGCCGATCGTGACCGAGATCGTGCCGGCCACCC
Organism: Candidatus Dormiibacterota bacterium; assembly: GCA_036390825.1. Classification (GTDB taxonomy): domain Bacteria; phylum Chloroflexota; class Dormibacteria; order CF-121; family CF-121; genus CF-13. The sequence continues at coordinate 26,009 of DASWBA010000101.1, read as the reverse complement.
ACTTCTGGAAGGCCGAGGAATACCACCAGCGCTACTTCGACAAGCACGAGGGCCACTATTCCTGCCACTTCATCCGTGGCTGGGTGCCCGCAGAAAACCCCACGAACTCGGCGGCTACGCCGTGAGTGCGCGGGGACCCCTGCCTGCCGAGGCCGGGACCGCCACCTGACCTAAGCGCGGGATAAAGGCGGGGGGGCCGCCTATCCTTTCCGACCGTGCGGTGCGACCATTGCGCCCAGGAAGTCCCCGACGGAGTCTTCTGCACGCGCTGCGGAGCCCACCAGGGCACGACTAACGAGTCCGGCAATGCCAAGTCGCGTGAGTACCGCTACGCCGCCCACCCCGGGGAGCACGTAGCCCATCCCGCGATCTTCACCACACTTTTCCCGCACCTGGGCCACAACAAGATCCACGAGTTCCGCTGGGCTTTCATCGCCGGCCTGGCGGGCGTCCTCATCCTTTATGTGGCGGGACTGATCACCGCGGCGATCCTGGTCTCGGCCTTCCTGGTTCCCGTCCTCTACCTGATCTACCTGTACGAGGCCCAGGTTTATCGCGACGAGCCGGCGCTCGTGCTCGGCTTCACGATCGGCGGCGGGGTCGTGGTCGGCATCGTGGTCACGCTCTTCGAGCGGCTGATCTACAACCCGTTCCAGTACGCGCCCAACCCCCTGACCGGAGCGGGCGTCGGCATCGGCGCGGTGCTGATCCTCGGCCTGGTCGTGCCCCTGATCCAGGAGGCTCTCAAGCCGATCCCGGCGTTCTTCCTGCCCAATCGAGCCGATTTCCCTGAGACGGTCGACGGGCTCGTGTTCGGGGTGGCGGCGGGCCTGGGTTTCAGCCTCGCCGAGACGCTGATCGGATTCTCGGCCACGCTCACGAGCCTGCCGGCGCATGTTGCGCCTGGCAACTGGATCTATGACCTGGCGACGCTGGCGGTGTTTCAACCCGTTCTTCAAGGCAGCGCGACCGGGATGATCGTCGCGACGATCTGGCGATTCCGGCGCGGGCGGCTGGCCGGCCGCGAGCTGGGAGGCGTGGCGGTGGCCGTGCTCGCCCACATCGGGTTTTCCGCCGGAACCGTCGTGATGAAGGATGCAGCGATCAACCCGCTGTTCATCCTCATCTGGCAGGCGACCGTTGACGGGCTGCTCCTGATCTACATCCGCTACCTGCTCCACTACTCCTTGCTCGAGGAGGCGGCGCACATGGGATTTGCGGAGACGGTGTGCCCGAACTGCCACATGCACATCGTCGCTTCAGGTTTCTGCCCGAACTGCGGCATGGCGCTCAGCGCGGTCCCAGGCGCAGTGCGGCGGAGCCGCAAGCCCCGGGCCGAGCCCGCCGCCCTAGCGACGAAGGCCAAGTAGATGGCGCTGACCTGCGCGCGATGCGGGACGCAGAATCCCGACGGCAACTCGTTCTGCCAGGCGTGCGGATCCCCGCTGGCTGCGGTCGCGCCACGCCCGGTGGGGCCGCCGCCCTTTGGACCACCGTCGGTCGGGCCGCCGCCCTTTGGTCCGCCTCCGGTTGGACCACCTCCGGTCGGCCCGCCGCCTGTAGGTCCGCCGCCCGGTGCGCCAGGCGTGATCATGGGCCCGCCGCCCAACCTGCCGCCGCCCACCTATCAAAGCCCGTACTACGCGCCCGCCGCCGGTGCCTATCAGGCGCCGGTCCACCGCACGCCATGGGTGCTGATCATCAGCGCGGTCCTCGGCCTGGTCGTGATCATGGCCGGCTGCGGGACGGCGTACGCGTTTCTCAACGCCAGGAACAATCAGGCGAGCTCGGATGTCTTGCCAAGTCCTTCGCCGGCCGGCACGCCAAGTCCGATCCAGACGGCGTCGCCTCCCGCGGGATCCTCGACGGCTTCGACATCGGCCGAGACGGTGACATTGCCGCCGGGCTGGGCGGCGACGAACAGCGACCCGACCATCACCGTGACGAATCCGACCGGGGACGGCTCGGTCGTGATCAGCAGCGGAGCCGACAATCCCACCCAGACCGCACAGCAGATCAAGGACGATCTCGACAAGCAGCTCACGGCCAAGTTCCCCGACACGAGGACCTGCCCGGGCAGCACCACAACGAACGGCTCCGTCGGCGGGGTCTCGGGCATCTGGTGGCAGATGTGCTTCACGGCGACGGCCGGCGGCCAGAGCTTCCCCGGCGAGTTCAGCCTCTGGGCCGGCGCCAACTCCAGCGGCAGCATCGGCTACGGCGTCATCCTGTTCACCTTGCAGTCGAGGATGAGCGCGTTCATGAACGATGCGAAGCCGGTGCTGGCCAGCATCCAATGGAAGCTGAAATAGCCCAGTAACGGCGCCGTTCGGTCGTCGGAATGTGTTGCCTCGGCCTGTATCTTTCAGCGGTGTTCGCGCGCTGGGGCCGATTCGTCTACCGATTCAGATGGGCCACGCTGGTGGTCTCCGCGCTGCTGCTCGGGCTCTCGATCGCCGGCCTCCTCTCCGGCGGCACGCTGGCGGGAAACGGCGGGTTCGGCGCCGACCTGGCGGCCGGCCAGGCCCAGAAGCTGATCAACAGCGAGATCCACCCCCAAAAGGCGGCCAGTGGATCGGGATTCATCCTGATTTTCAGCAGCCCGACGCTCAACGTCACCGACCCCGAGTTCCGGTCGGCGGTGGAGCAGGCGGTGGCACCGCTTGCGAGCGACCCGCGAGTGACCGGCGTCAACACGCCGTACTCGGTTCCCCCAGCGGCACAGTCGAGCTACATCTCCCGCAACCAGCACGAAGCGCTCGTGTTCGTGAACCTCAAAGACAACAGCATCACGGCTCAGGGCTACATCAATTCGGTCGTCGCCGAGGTCCATCCCGGTGCGCTGACCGTGGTCGCGACCGGGAACGTTCCGATCAATCTCGCCTTCAACAAGACCCTGGAATCGGACCTGCAGCGCGCCGAGTTCCTGGCCCTCCCGATCACGCTCCTCATGCTCGTGATCATCTTCGCGTCGATGATCGCGGCCCTCCTTCCGCTGGGTGTCGGTGTGCTTGCGATCGTCGGCGGAATCGGCGGCACCCTCATCCTCGCGCGGTTCACCGACGTATCCCAATACGCGATCAACATCATCACGCTGATCGGCCTGGCCGTCGCCATCGACTATTCGCTGTTCATCGTCAACCGCTTCCGTGACGAGCTCGCCGCAGGCACGAGTCGCGAGGATGCCATCGCGATCGCGCTGTCAACGGCCGGGCGCGCGATCACGTTTTCGGGCATCACCGTCGCGGTCGGGCTTTCGGCCATGCTCTTTTTCCAGGGCACTTTCCTCGCCTCGATGGGCGCCGCCGGCACCATCGTGGTCGCGATCGCCGTCTTTTATGGCCTCACCTTCCGGCCCGCGATCCTGTCCCTGCTCGGCGACCGGGTGGACTGGTGGCCGGCCTGGTTGAAGGCGAGGCTGCCGTTGCTCGGGAGGCGCCGGCCCTCAGGCTCCGGCGCGTGGCATTCGATGGCGGTTTGGGTGATGCGCCGGCCGTTTGTAGTCCTCGTCCCCGCCCTCACGCTCCTCGTGGTTGCGGGGACGCCGTTCCTGCAGCTGCGCATGGCCAATGGCGACGTCGACCAGCTACCTCCCGGAAATCAGGCGCGAGAGGGGTACGACACCCTCGTCCGCGACTTCCCCGGGCAGGACCAGACCACGATCACCGCCGTGGTCTACTACCCGGGCGGCAGCCCGCTCACCCCCGACCACGTGGGCGCGATCTACGACCTGAGCCGGCAATTTGCCGCGCTGCCGAACGTGCTCGGCGTCACGAGCATCGTCGACCTCGATCCCGGCCTCACCAAAGCGGACTACCAGCGCCTGTATGCGGGCCCGGCCGCGCAGCTGCCGGCGCCCATGCAGCAGGCCCTGACCAGCGGAGCCGGACCGCACCTGACGGTGCTCAACATCACGACCAACAAGCAGTACACGAGCGACGACGCCCGAGCGATCGTGAAAGCCGTGCGAGCAGCGCAGGTTCCGGACGGACAGGTGCTCGCCACCGGCGGCACTGCCTTCGACCTCGACATCGTGAACTTCATCCTGCAGCGGACGCCGGTCGCGGTCGCGTCGGTGATCCTCATCACCTACGTCGTCCTCTTCCTGCTCACGGGTTCGGTGGTGCTGCCCTTGAAAGCAGTGCTCACCAACCTGTTCTCGATCTCGGCTTCGTTCGGCGCCATGGTGTGGGTTTTTCAAGAGGGCCACCTGAGCGGCCTGCTCCACTTCACACCTCAGTCGATCGATCCCAGCATCCCGGTCATCCTCTTCAGCATCGTCTTCGGCATGTCGATGGACTACGAGGTGCTCTTGATCAGCCGGATCCAGGAGGAGTACAGGCGGACGGGGGACAACCAGGCAGGCGTGGCGTTGGGCCTGGAGAAGAGCGGGCGCCTGATCACCGGAGCCGCTTTGATCATGATCGCCGTGTTCCTCGCGTTCGGCAATGCCGACGTCGTGATCATCAAAGCCATCGGCATCGGCCTCGCCATCGCGATCGCCATCGACGCCACGATCGTCCGAATCCTCATCGTCCCTTCGGTGATGCGAATCCTGGGCCGCGCCAACTGGTGGGCTCCACGTCCGCTGGCGATGTTCCATCGATGGGTCGGTGCCGGCGAATCGCAACCGGCGGGGTCGCCGGCAGTGCTTGGCGGCGATTAGATTGCGGCGGCACGGGGCCGCCTTATTCGTCTTGGTGCTCATCTCGTGCGGCGGCGGTCCCGTGGCGTCGCCGCCGCCGGCTGCGGGTGGGGATTGGCCGATGTACCGCGGCGATCTGGCGCGCGACGGCCACCCGCCCGCGGCCACGCTCGGCGCCGACGCCGCCAGGCATCTGAAGGCGGCGTGGCAGGTGGAGATGAGCGGCGCCGTGAACGGGACTCCGGCCGTCGCCGGTGGAGTGGTCGTCGCCGCAAGCGGGGGAGGGGTGGTTGCCGCCTATCGGGCGAGCAGCGGGGCCAGGATCTGGCAGGTCGACGGCCTGGGCGCCATCTCGGCCTCGCCCACCATCGATGGCGGGCGCGTGATCGTCGGCAGCCTGACCGGGCACATATACGCGCTCGACCTGGTGGGGGGCGCAAGACTCTGGGACGCCCTGGCGCCTGGCTTCAGGCCTGCGATCTGGTCGTCGCCAACCGTTTACGGCCAGCTCGTGCTCGCCGGCGTCGGCTCCCAATACGGCGACAATCCGCTCGAGGAGGGCGTGGTCGTCGCGTTCGATCTCGCCACCGGGAGCATGCTGTGGGAGCTGTGCGCGGGCGTGGCCGCGCGCGCGGGCTGCCTCGCGGGCGACGGCATCTGGTCGACACCCGCGATCGATGCGGCCGGGCATGGATATGTCGGTCTGGGCAATCCCGACGATGGCGTGCTCGCGTTCGAGGTCGCCACCGGCCGGCGTCTGTGGATGACGAGCTTTCACCCGGACGCGGGCCGCGACGTCGACGTCGGCGCCACCCCGATCGTGCTTTCGGCCGGCGGCCATGAGGAAATCGCCGTCGGATCCGACGCCGGCGTGTTCAAGGTGCTCGACGCCGCGACGGGTTCGGTGGTGTGGTCGCGGGACCTCGTCAGCGGCAGCGCCGTCCACGGTCTGCTCGCGTCGCCCGCATACGACGGCACGTTTTTGTACATCCCCTCCGCCGGCGAGCCGTCCGGCATGTTCGCGCTCGACTCCGCCGGAGGCAAAGCCCGGTGGACCAACCCCACTCACCTGCCCATCTACTCCGCGCCCGCGATCGGCAACGGCGTCCTGGTGTTCGGCACCGGCGACGTGTTCGGCGACCCGAACATGGGCGGGCTGACGGCGCTCTCCAGCAGGGACGGCACCGTGCTGTGGACCCACGACCTGCATTCGGCGGTCTTCAGCGGCCCGTCGATCAGCGGCGACATGGTCCTGGTCGGCGACACACGCGGGGACGTCATCGCCTTCAGGCCGGCCTGATCGGGCGGCTTAAATCGATAGTGGCGCGACCGGCCGTCCGGATTTAGACTCCCCGTCGAAGGAGCGCTGCAGCCCAGCGCCGGTTGGTTGGAGGTGGACAGGATGAGGGTTCGGCTGCTTGCACTGGTCTCTGCGGTCGCTCTGTTCTCGCTGGGCGCTACGCCTGCGCAAGCCTCGAGCGAAGGGCACGGTTACCTGGCCCTGGGCGACTCGGTGGCTTTCGGCTTCAACCCGCTGGTCGACCCCAGAAACGCCAACAACTTCACCGGCTATCCGGAGATCGTGGCTCAGCGTCTGAACATCGAGGACGTCAACGCGGCCTGCTCGGGCGAGGCCACCGGCGGCTTCATCGACGCGCACGGATTGGACAACGTCTGTCGGTTCTATCGGGCCAACTGGCCCCTGCACACTTCATACACGGGGACGCAGCTTTCATTCGCGGTCAACTACCTCAAAGCCAACCCGCGCACGCGGCTGGTCACGCTCAACCTCGACGCCAATGACTTTTTCCGGCTGACCAGTGGGCCGAGCACTGACTTCTGGCCGCCCTCGGGCTGCTACACGCCTGATTTCGTGGCCTATTTCAGCAGCACCGGCTGCGCAGTACAAAATCTGGAGAAGATCTTCGCCGCGATCCGCGGCACCGGTTACTCGGGTTTGATCGTGGCCATGACCTACTACGCGCTCGACTACAGCGACCCGGCGGGTCTATTCGTGTCCGGCCTGCTCAACGGGGCGATGGAGACGGCGGCAGCGCACTCCGACCGCGTGCTCGTGGCGTCTGGCTTCAATGCCTGGAAGCAACAGTCCCTGGCCGTGGGCGGAAACTCGTGCACAGCGGGCCTCCGGATTCCAACCGGTGGCGGTACCTGCGACATTCACCCGTCGCCAGCGGGTCGAGACCTCCTGGCCGGAGCGATCGTTGACACGATCGCGGCCAGCTGCCCGGCGCACAGCGCCACCGGCTGCTTGAACCGCAACCGCGGTTAAACATTTCGACGCGGTCCGGCCTCGGGGTGGGGCCGGGCCGCTCCTTTTTTACGTTCCCGCCAGGGGTAGCTCGACCTCGAACGTGGCTCCGCCGCCCTCGGTTTCGTGCACCTTCACGTGCCCTCCATGCGCGGTCACGACCGCGCTCACGATCGACAGCCCCAAGCCGGCGCCGCCGCTGTCGCGGCTGCGGCTGGGGTCGGCGCGGTAGAAGGGTTCGAAGATCCGATCCACGTCGTCGGCGGCGAGTCCGGGCCCGTGGTCGGCGACCGACAGCCTGGCCACGCTGTCCTCCGTTGAGAGGCCGATGTCGATGGGCGTCTGCGGTGGGGTATGCACAAGGGCGTTGCGGACGAGGTTGCCCAGGACCTGGCGGAGCCGCGTGTCGTCGCCATTCACGACGACCCGCCCTGAGGACGTGAGATTGATGTCGCGCTGGGGTGCGACGGCGCGTGCGTCTGCGGCCGCGTCGATGGCGATGGCTTGCAGGTCCACCGGCTCTTGCTCGAGCGGCCGGCCCTGGTCGACGCGCGCGAGGACGAGCATGTCATCGACCAGGCCGGTCATTCGGATCGCCTCTTCTTCGATCCGCCGCCGCGCCAGCTCCGCGTCGGTCGGCGATTCGGCCGCGCCGCGTCGCAGCATCTCCGAATAGCCGCGGATGGATGTAAGGGGCGTCCGCAGCTCGTGTGACGCGTCGGCCACGAAGCGACGCAGGCGGCGATTGGAAGCGGTGCGCTCGGCGAAGGCGGACTCTATCTGGTTCAACATCCCGTTCAGCGCCAGGCCAAGCCGGCCGATCTCGGTTTTGCCGGTCGCAGGTTCAACACGCCGGCTCAAGTCGCCCGCCGCGATGTCCTGCGCGACCACGCCCATCCTCTCCAGGGGACGAAGGCTGATCCGGATGATCAAGAAAGCGAGGATCGCCATCGCCGCCACCACGCCGAGGCTGATCAACAGCTCGAGCTGCAACAGATGGTTGAGAGTCGACGCGACGTCAGTGAGCGGAATTGCAAGGACCACTGTGTCGCCCTGGAAGAGGTCCTCCTGCCATATGGCCGCGCGGTATTGCGACACGCCGCCTGTTCCGGCAAGGGTGGACAGGGAGGGGTTTGTTTCCTTTGCCGAGGGCAGAGTTGACGGAAGCTTGGGCAGGGCCTGCGACGTCGAGGCTGCGAACTGTAGCCTCTTGGCGAGCAAGATCGTGCCGCCGGGTGATACCAGTTCGACGATCGTGTCCTCGGGCAGTCCACCGCCTGTCTGGGGTCCAGGGCCCTCGCTGGGACCGCCAAGCACGCTGATGGCGGTGTTGTGTGAACCAAGGAGTTGGTCATCGACGCGGCTGGTGAGGAATCGTTGCAGCGACGTGTATGTCGCGACGTCCAGGATCAGAAGCCCGATGACGACCAGCGAGATGACCCCGATGAGGAGCCGCCCGCGCAGTGACTGCGTCATGGTCGTTAACTACGTGGGGCGCGGAGGACGTACCCAACGCCGCGCACCGTCTGGATCAAAGGCGGCTTGAAGCGATCGACCTTACGGCGCAGGTAGCTGATGTACGTCTCGAGCACGCTCGCGTCGCCGCCGAAGTCGTAGTGCCACACGTGGTCCAGGATCTGGGTGCGGGTCAGCACCCGGCCGGAGTTGATCAGCAGGTAGCGGAGCAGGCGGTACTCGGTCGTCGTCAGCTCGATGACGTGTGGACCGCGACGCACCTCGTGCGCTTCGTCGTCCAGCTCGAGGTCGGCCAGGGTCAGCTTCCCGCTCTCGGGTCCGCCGCTTCCATGCCGTCGCAGGACGACGCGGACGCGGGCCATGAGCTCCTCGATGCTGAACGGCTTGGTGACGTAGTCGTCGCCGCCGATGGTCAGGCCGTGCACCTTGTCCTCGGTGGCGTCCTTTGCGGTCAGGAAGATGATGGGCACCTTGTGGCCTCCGGCGTTCAGGCGTTTCAGCACCTCCATGCCGTCGATGTCGGGGAGCATGACGTCGAGGATCACGAGGGCGGGTGAGAACTGGGTCACAGCGGCCAGCGCAGCGCGGCCCGTGGCGGCCGTCTGGACCGTGAAGCCCTCGTAGCGCAGCGCCATCCCAAGGAGCTCGGTGATGTTCGGTTCGTCATCGACGACCAGGACGCGCGCTCCGCTCGCCGGCCGGCCCTGCCGGCGGCTCCCGTTGGTGCTCACGGTGCCAATGCTGACTCGGAATCCTGTGAGTTTGCTGAGAAGTTACTGGGGCGGGCCTATGAGTTGGATTGGCGCGACGGCGCCGGCCAGCCGCAGATACGATGGACGATTCCGTCGCGGTCGACCAGTCGGGCGGGCAACCCGTTAGCCGTCAGCCACTCGATCGCCGAGTTGCCCATCACGATGGCGGCGGTGGCTGCGATGTTGGCGTCGACGCACGTGCCCGCGACAATGCTGGCCGTTCGCCATGGGCCCGCGGCCGGCAGTCCCGTCGCCGGGTCGATGATGTGATGGAGAACGATGCCGCCTCGAGTCCACCGGCGCACGGTGGTGCTCGACGTGGCGACACCGCCGGACTGGATGCTGATCGTCTCTTCACCGTCGTCGATGCGAGCGTTGCTGTCCTCGCTTGTCTGCACCGCCCATCCTTCCGGCGGCGGGTCGCCAGCGACGGCAATGTCGCCGCCAAGGCTGATGAGCGCGCCGCCCCCGCCGAGCGCCTCGTGCGCGGCTGCGGCGGCCAGGTCCGCGGCCAGGGCTTTGGCGGTGGCCCCGAGGTCGATCTCGACGCCCGGCGGAATCCGCACCGTGCGCGCGGCCTCGTCGAGCTGGATGGCCTGCCAGCCGGGAACCTGGCTGACCGACAGGGAAATGGGCGGGCCGTCGGCGAGGATCGAGGCGAAATCTCGGTCGTACCCGGCAAGCCTGACCGCCGATCCCACCGTCGGATCGACCGCTCCATTCGTCAGGCGCGCGCCCCTGAGGCCGGCCGCAATTGCACGCGCCAGCGGAGGGCTGACGTGGATCGGCCGCCCAGGCTCTCGGTTGACTCGGCTCAGCTCGCTGTCGGCGCGGAACCTGCTCGCGGCCTCATCGATCTCCTTGATCACCCGATCGGCAGCGCTCTTGGCGGCCGCCAGCTGGTCAGGCCGCGTGACGACCAGCCGCATCGAGGTGCCCAACGCGCGGTCGTCGACGATGCCGAGCAGGGTGATGCTCATTTCGACACCGGGGTGCGTCGAAGCGCCAGGGCCAGGACCGGGCACGTGTCGACCGCGCGCTGCGCGATCGGGGCGAGCCCTTGCGGGATCGGGCCCGCCGCGATGATCGGGTAGCCCCAATCGTCGAGGCGGATGAGCTCGGGCAGCAGCTCGGCGCAGAGGCCGTGGCCGTCGCACTTGATGCGGTCGATGGTCATCTTGAGTTCTGTTCTCACGCCGGTTGCTGCCTCCAGTGGGCAGGGTGGGAGGTGAACTGGTCCGAGAAAGTTGAGAGAGCGGAGCGGAGGAACATCACGGCCCCGTCCGGGTGCTTGCAAGCGCCGCGACCGGGCACTTCGGCGGCCCACTTCTTCAGACGCGCGAGGTCATCGCGGTTGGTACCGCGCTCGGCGACCCGGCTGCACGCATCCGACAGGGCGCGCAGGCCGAAGAAGCAAGGCCCACACTGCGCCGAGCTCTCCTCCGCGAGGTAACGCATGATGCGCGCGGTGTCGCAAACACCGCACCTGGCGGCGGGCTGCACTCCGATCACGCCGCAGCCGAGAGTCATACCGCGGCCTCGCAATGCTTCTCCGTCGAGTGGCACCTCCCACGCTTGCGCGGCCGGGATCCAGACGCCGAAATAGCCGCCAAGCAGCACTGCGCCCGCCGGCTCCGAGACACCACCCGCCGCGGCCACGGCTTCTTCGATCGTTGTGCCGGCCTCGACCTCGAGCACGCCAGGACTCTTGACGCCGGCAGCCATCGTGAGCAGGACCGTACCGGTGGCGCCCCGGCGGCCGGCCGAGCGGTACCACGCGTCGCCGTACCTGGCGATCAATGCGATGTGCGCGAGGGTCTCGACGTTCTGGACGAGCGTGGGGACGGCCGCGACGCCTCGCTCGCGCGGGTACGGCGGAGTGGTGGTGGGTGTGGCCACTCCCGCGTCGACGAGATGGACCGCGGCGCTCGATTCGCCGGCGACGTATCGATTGGGCGCGCCTGCCATGCGCGCGATGCGACGCTCCGCCGCCGGTCGCTCCGCCAGGGCGCGGGCTATTGCGGCCCATGCGGTCTTGTGCTCCTCGCCGACGTAGATGAAGACCTGAGCGGCATGCAGCGTGCGGGCGGCGAGGAACGCGCCGTCGAGGATGAGGTGGGGACGGGTTGCCATCAGGAGGCGGTCTTTGTGGCTTTGGGGTTCGCCCTCGGCGCCGTTGGCGATCACCACCGCCGGCCCTTTGGATGCTGCCACGGCGCGCCATTTGACGCCGGCCGGGAAGGAGGCGCCGCCCCGGCCGCCGACGCCACTGCGCACCAACGTCTCGATGAGTGGCCGCCCGCCCAGCGCCGGCGCCCCCAGCCTTCGGGTGTGATCGGCGAAGGACTCGGCACCGGACCTGAGGTCTGGACCCGCCAGCAGGCGAAGGCCGCTCACTGGTCTGGCTTCCTCGAGACGCCTGAGCGAAACTCGCCGCGTGCCGCCGCGAGTGGATCAGTTGAAGGGACCAGGATCCGGTAGACGATGGCCATCGTGACCGAGCCCACGCAGACGATCGACAGCACCATGAACCAGCCGGACAGGGCATCCGTCCCGGTGCCGAAACTGTGGAGAACGGCGACGGGCCACGACGCGTACGTGAGCCAATGGATCGCGCGCCAGGCCGCCTGCCCGATGAGTCCGCGGAGAAGGCTCGTCACCACGATCGCGGCCAGCAGCTCGAATGCGATCGTGCCGAGGCCGAGCCAGAACGTCCGGTAGTAAGACGAGAAGGGAACGACCACCGTGAGCCAGCCGAGGTGGGTGAAAGGATCGACCACCGCGGTGACGATGTGCAGGCCAAGGAAGACCAGGGTCATCAGCGCCAGGTTGCGGTGCAGGGCCGGGGTGAGAAACCGAGGCCATCCGGCGCTTTGAAAACGAAGGGACGAAAGCACCCCGAGGATGACGACCGCGCTCAGCAGGATCATCGACACCGCGCCGGCGCCCCTGGTGGTGTACCAGAGGACTATGTCGCTCACGGACGGAGGCGGCTAGGAGCCGCCGGAGACGGCGACGCCCGAGCTCGATGAGGAGCTGACCGACCCAGATGATGACGACAGTCCGCTCGAGGACGAGCTGGACGAGCTGGAATCGGATGAGGTCGAATCTGACGCGTTGGAGGTGGTGGCGCTCGCCGTGGCCCCGGACGACGGCGAGGCGGAGACGCCGGGGATGGTGAGGGCGCTGACCGTGCCGAAGATGCCGACGCCCGCAATCCCGGCGAAGGCGACATAGGTGGTGATGTTGTTGAGCAGAGCCAAGGCCCTGTCGCGAGCCCGGATTCGGGCTTCGGCCGGTTTCGTGCCTTCCATGGTCATCAGGTTGAGCCTACCTTCTCAGTCCTCACTGTGAGGAACCTGGGAAGGCGCTGAGAAGTTACGCCCGGCGAAGGACTTTCACCAGCCCATCCAGCCCGGGGGTGCGCACCCGATCTCGGGCCGGCAGTCGGCATGCAGCCGGGCATGGTAGGCGGCCTGGTCGGCCTGAAGCTTGCTGTAGGTGGCGGTGTTGTCCCAAAAGTCGATGACGGCCTGGCAGCTGGGGAGCTGGTTCGCCTGGACCCCGAGGTCGGCCAGGTCCTGGTTTGTGATCGCGGCATGCCCGGCCTCGTGCGTGTAGATCATCTTCTCGAGCGCATTCCACCTGATCACCAGATCCACGGTGACGCTGCCCCGAAAGGGCGACCACCTTGGCAGGAGAACGAAGACGTTGAAAGGAACGGGAGTGGTACGAGGCGAGTAGCAGTAATAGCTGAACGACTTCTCGCCTTCGAGTCCCCACGCCACCCCATTGGGGACCGCCGGATCCGGCGTGCAGCCACCGTTCTTGGCGCAGATATCCGAGGTGTTGAGGCTGTTGATCAGCGCGCGCTGGGTGTAACCGGTCAGGTCGAAGAAATCGGTCTCCGTCGATGGGATCGGTGGGGGCACCCAGAGGCTGGGGACGCCGAACCATCTTTCGCCCATGAGCGCGGTCACCTGCGCGTCGAGCGAGTGGTTGCTGGGGACGATCGGCTCGGCCGGGTGCCAGCGGGCGTTCGGGCTGCAGGCAGCCACGAGGCCGACGAGCATCAGAAGGCCGGCCAGCTTGCGGATTCCCCAGTATCGACCGTTCTTACCAAATTTCGTGAGTCGCCCTCGTAGCTCAGGGGCGCCGGGCGCGCGCAGGGCGCTCTCTACCTAGACTTCTGGTGTCGCCCCTCATAGCTCAGGGGCGCTGGTGTCGCCCTCGTAGCTCAGGGGATAGAGCAGGACGGTCCTAACGTCAAGGTCGGGGGTTCGATTCCCTCCGAGGGCACCAGTCCGTTTTTTGAACGCGCGGTGTTAGCTGGGCAGCTTCTTGATCGCGTCGCCCGCGCGCACGATGCCGGCCTTCACGACCCGGCAGTTGGCCCCCCGCAGGCGAAGCTCGCGCCCGGTCGGAGAGTTGACGAATCTCAACGCATCGTTGCCGAAGCGCGCCGAGAACTTGGCGCAGCCGGTGTGCGGCGACTCGCTGAACTCGATCACCGCGGAACCGATCTGAACCCGGCTGCCTGGGGGCAGGTTGGCGCAGCTGATGTCGAAGTCGACATACAGCTGGTCGCCGGCAAGGGCCCAGCGCTCGCGCTCACCGGCGATGGCGGCAGCTGCCCTCGCGTTCATCAGGGTGAGCTGCGCCTCCGGATTCGGACCGCCGTCGACGGTACGGCTGCTGCCACGAGCGCGCCAGGTGTCGCCCTCGAGCCCGTCGTGGGCGTCGAGATACGCCTCGGTCAAGACCTCGCGCTCGTCCACCGCGGGCCGGCGGGCGATCAACTCCACGGTCCCGCCGTCAGCGGGTGCCTTGCGGATGTGGTCGAGGCTATCCTCGAGGCCGGTCAGTTCAGCGTGCTGCAGCATGCGCGTATTCTGCCGGGTCGAGTTGCGCGCGGGCAACCTCTACCGCCGACTCGAATCTCCTGCGAAGCAGCGGGTGATCGCCTTGGTGCCTAAAGAGCGAGCACTCACGGCGGCGTCGCGGGGGTCAGGAAGCGCATCGGGTCGACCACCTGGTCGTTGATGCGCACCTCGAAGTGCAGGTGGGGTCCGGTCGACAGGCCGGACGAACCCTCGAGACCGATCTTTTTGCCTCGTCCCACTCTGTCGCCGACGCTGACGTCAGTCTCCAAGAGGTGGGCGTACAGGGTGATGACGCCGCCGCCATGCGCGATCATCACGTAGTTCCCATAGCCGACGGAAGTGTGAGCCACGGCCACGACGATCCCGTCGGCGGCTGCCAGCACCGGGGTGCCGAGGGGGGCGGCGAGGTCGATGCCGGTGTGGAAGTGGGGATACGGGCCCAGGCTGGGCTCGAGCGCGAGGTTGGAGGGCCCGAATGGCTGGGTGATGCGAGCGCCGATCATCGGCCAGGAGAGGACCAGCGGCGACAGGTTCGTGCCCGGTGGCAGCTCCCGCATCGCGAGCGCCAGCCCGGCGCCGACCTGGGCCTGGTCCCAAGCGGCTTGATTCGCCTTGGCGATGAGGTCCTGCTCCTGCTGCTCGAGCAGTGTCGCCAACGCGGCGGTGACGTCCGCCGGCTGGCTCAGTAGCTGGCTCTGGGCGTCCTGGATCTGGGCGATCAGGTCGTCGAGCTGGACGCTGATGTCGTCCTGGGTCGCCATGAGGTCGTCGAGCTCGTTCATGCTGCCGACGAGCACATCTCTTATGCCGCCCTCACGGTCCAGGTCGGCAAGCCGCGCGGTTCGGTCTGCCTGCAGCTTCATGAGGTCCGCCTCCAGACGCGACTGCAGCGCGTGCGCGCGGTCCCCGGCGACGACGAGATCAACGGTCGACACAAGCGCTTCATGAAGACTGCCCGCGCGGGCGATGACCTGGAGCAGCGAACGCGGTTGGCGGTAAGCGGCGCGCGCCATGGCAGCGATCTGCGCACGCTCGACGTCGATGCGGTCCTGGGTGTCCTGGATCTGAACGTCCAGCTGAGCCACCTGGTCTTCGAGGTCGGCCAGGGTGGCCTCTTCCTGGGTGATCTGGTCGAAAACGACCTGCTCGCTCACCGCCGTTTGGTCGAGCGCGGTGTTCAAGCGTTCCTGGGTGGTAAGCGCCTGGGCTAGCTCTCCGCCCAACCGAGCTGCCAGCTGCTCGTAGATGGTCTCCTCGGCGCCGGCCGCAGGACAGACTCCGTTGGGGCTGAGCGCGGCGCCCGAGGCTGCTGTGGTTCGCCCCGGGTTAGACGATCCGCACGTGGAGTACACGACGCGCGCGTGGGAGAGTAGGAGCGACAGGAGCAAGCCGGCGACCGCGATGCCCGCGACCGAACGTCTCATACGCGATACCGGCGAAAGCCCAACGTCGCCGTGAGCGCGCCGAGCAAGAGGCCGGCGACGATGACCGCGGCGACGACGTAGCGAATCGAGGTGAGACCCACACCGGGAAGAACCTGGGCATACGTGGCGGTGGCGAAGCGTGAAGCCAGCAGCCACGCGCCTCCCGCGATGGCGCCCGCGAGAGCCCCGGCCAGTGCGCCCGTCATCAGCCCCTCCATCACGAACGGTCCGCGCAGCATCCATCCGCGCGCTCCGAGGAGTCGCGTGATCATGACTTCGTCCTTGCGAGCGACGGCGACCGCGCGCACCGAGTTGGCGCTCACCGCGTAGGCGACGACGGCGAAGACCAACAGCAGCCCGGCGCCGACCGCGCCGATGACGATCGCCAGGTGGCGCAGCCGCGAGTAGGTGTCCGGGTCATAGGAGGTTGGATACGTGGCATCGACGGCGGGGTCGCCGACCACCGACGAGGCGACGGCCGCCACCTGGTTCACGGATCGCACAGTCACGTCAAAGCTCGCCGGGAATGGGTTCGAGGAGCTCAGGCTGCCCAACGACTCGAGGCCCGGGCGGCTGTTGGCCTCCTGCAGCGCCTGCTCGGCGCTCATGTATGTCACCGAGGCGATGCGTGGGTCGGAGGCAAGGCGCGCCTGGAGTGCGCTCACCGCACCGTCGGTCGCGTCGGCGGCAAGGTACACGCGCACGACCGAGGCCTGGGAGGCTTCGTATGCGGCCACGTTGGCGACGGCGAGGCCGACCATCGCCAGCACCCCGATCAGCACCAGCAGCATCGCCATCGAACCGAGACCTGGGGCCGTGAGCCGGAGGTCTCGACGCCAGCTTCGCAGGCCGCCGAGGACGACCAGCCGGAAGCTGTTCCCAACCAGCGCCACGAAGCGCCGCCACCACGGGAGCGTGGTGCGGGCCTGCCCGCGACGAACCTTCGGTCCGTGTCCGTTCTGGCCATTGCGTGTGGCCTGTCCGTTGAGACCAGTGGACGCTGCGGCGACGTGCCCGCTGCGACCGTTGACGCTGTTGTGGCCGTTGGCGCCGTTGTGGCCGTTGCCGCCGTTGTGGCCGTTGCCGTTATGGCCGTTGCCGTTATGGCCGTTCCCGTTCTGCGGCAAGAGCCGGCGCCACAGCGGCTGGGCGCCGCCGTTCGCCTCCTTCAAGACATCGCGACGGACGAGCAGCTCGCCGGCGGGTAGGCGAAGCACCCGGTTCGCCTGGAATGTCGGCTTGTGCGTGGCGACGATCACCGTGGTGCCGGCCGCGGCCGCCTCCTCGAGCATGCGCTTGACGAGCCTGGCGTTCTGGTCGTCGATCGCGGCGAGCGGCTCGTCCGCCAGGATGACTCGGGGGCGGCTCGCGAGCGCTCGCGCCACTGTTACGCGCTGCCTTTCGCCGGCGGACATCTGGCTCGGGTACGCCTTGCGCCGGCCGGCCAGCCCGAACGCCTCGAGACCCTCGAGCGCGCGGCGGCGAATGCGACTGTAGGGCAGGGACGGATCCACGAGCATGAGGGCGTAGACGAGGTTTTCGAGCGCGTTCAATCGCGGCAGCAGGCGCTGCTCTTGATAGATGAAGGCGACCTCGCGCCGGATTCGGCCCAGGCCGCGCCGCCACCATCTGTGAAGGCCTCGCCTGCCAACCCAGACCTCGCCGCGGGTGGGGCGGAGCTGGCCGTGGATGAGGCGAAGGAGCGTGGTCTTGCCGGCGCCGCTCGGACCCGTGATCTCGACGAGCTCGCCGCGCGCCACGCTGAAGCTGATGTCGGAGAAAACGGCGCTGCGCCCGAAGCGCTTGGTTACGTGTGAGATGCGAACGGCGGCGGCCGGCTTCGTGGCCGGCGGTGCGACACCATTCGTGGCGGGGCGCGCCTCCGCGTGCCCGTTGGTCGCGGGCTTATCCGCCTCCGCCACGCGATCGCGAACCGAGGCGGGCGTGCCGTTCGACACTACCCCACCGTGTCCCACCCTTTCCGCATCCAGATTAGCCCAAGCCAGGCCCAAAAACGGAAATAAGAAAGGCCGGCCCAGATCGGGCCGGCCTTGGCGTCTGGTTGGTCAGATTCGATCAGTGGCCGTGCGCCGCCGCCACCAGGTCGGGGACCAGGTTGGCCGCGTTGGGTGTCCCGAGGCCCGTGATGGGATCCCAGCCGGGTGTGGCCGGGTAGCCGGGGACGGTCGGGTCGGCTGTGTTGTTGCCGGTGGTCACGTCGAAGAAGTCGTTCGCGTAACGGGTCGGGTCCGCCCCGAGCTTGTACAGCGCGGGGTTGATGAGGCCGAGCCCGCCGCCGTTGATCTGGTCGGCGATGGCGACCAGGCCTGCCCACTGCGGGCAGCTGAGCGAGGTGCCGCCGATGTCGAACCAGCCGGTGCTGCAGGGCGTCGCCCCACAGAAGAGGCCGCTCGACCCATCGTTGGGAAGGCTGATGAAGACCAGGGCGCCGGTGCCGGCGCTGGCCTGGAACCCGATGTCAGGGACGCCGCGTGTGGAAGACGGGATCGCGGTGCTTCCTGCGGGCAGCGCGTCCTGGTAGCCGGGCCTCGAGAAGACATGACTGAAGCCGCCGCCGCTGAAGGTCCAGCCGACCTCGGTTTGCGTCGGGTTTGCATTGCACCTGAAGACCGGGCCGGCGAACAGAGTGCGGGGCTGGCTCGCCGTCGCCTGCGGGTCGGTGCACAGGTACGTGCCCCCGACGCCGGTGACCAGCGGGTCACTGGCCGGCCATTCGACCGTCGGGAAAGGAATCAAAGATCCACCCACGTGGACGGGGGTCTTCTTGATGTTGGCGGTGCCGCCGTCGCCCGACGAGCCGAGCACCGTAACGCCGTTCTGGGCGGCCGAGATGTACGCGAAGCGCAGGTTCAGGAGAGCATTGAAGCTGCTGAAACCTTCTTCGGCCGAGGCGAAACTCTGTGAGATGACGTTGGCGAGGTGGTGGTCGATCACGTACTGCTCGGCGTTCATCATGTCCGGGAAACCCTGCACGCCGAGGGTCTCGGCGGTCGGGGTCGCGACCAGCAGGATGTTGGCCATGGGAGCGATCGCGTGAGACGTCTCAACGTCGAGCGACACCTCGAGGGCCCACGCGCTCTTGTTCTCCTGTCCAGTCCCCTTGGAAGTCGGGGGTGGGGCCTTGGTCGCCGGCGAGCCCTGTACGTGCAGGACGCTGAAGGTCGGCATGCCTGCGGCGCAGGTCACGCCCTCTTCGCCGCACATGGACTGGAGCCCGAACGCCTGGTTGAAGACATGCAGGTCGTGCGCGATCGTGTCGCTGCCGTAGGAGTCGACGATCGCGATCGTCATTCCCTTCCCGTTGTGGCCTGCGGCGTACAACGGGGAGAGGTTGTAAGCGGACTGGATGGCCTGAGGCGTGAAACATGTGCGACCGACGCTCATGCACTGTGCCTCGCTAGGCGGCGTGTTCGACGTGTTCAGCTGTATGTAGTCGGCGACGGTCGGATGAAACACCGCGACGGCGGCGGGCGCCGCCGATGCGGGTCCCGCCAGCGCCACACCAAGTGTGGCGACGGAGCCCACGACGAATCGCGCGACGCGACGTATATAGGTTTGCCCCACTACCAACCTCCTCACTCCAATGGACGGTGATTGGAACCCCAGCGGCCGGCAAGGCCGCATGTTTAACCGTAGCTTAAATGCAGGCCGTCAAGGACGGGGGTGCGGGAGCGACTGCGATTGAGAAAGCGCCCCCGGTCGGTGACACGGTCAGTGTCCTGCCCCCGTAGTTATCGGTCGACTCCGATTCGCTGGCGGCGCCTGTCGTGCTCACATCTCCGGTGGCTTCTCGGGGCACGTACACGACCGTGGGCGCGTCGCCAGCCCGTCCATGCGCCTGGAGCGAGAATGCGCCGGTGCTGGAGTCATAGTGATAGGCCAGGTTCGGATCGGCCGATTCGCGCGGGTACACGCGCGCCAGCAGGCTTTCGCGCTCAGCCCTCAAGCAGCCGTGCTGAGTATTGGTGGCCGGGACTCCTTGATTGCAGTCGATGCCGTCGTAGACGCCCCACGCGCTATTGCCACCGCAATTCTCGGCCCACGTCCAGAACGCAAACCCGAGCCGATGCTGCTCCTGCTCGAGCAGTTCGTTGGCCAGGATTCGCGGATCGTCTGATGGGAAGTCTCCGAACTCACCCACGAAAAGGGCTGCATTGATCGCTTTCGCCTCCCGCTCGGCAAGCGCGTAGGTCTGGTCGTAGCCACCCCACGGATAGCTATTCGGGTCGAGCTTGAGCAGGTGGTCCAGCGAGAAGACATGCGTATACGCATGAAGCGACAGAACCACATTCGGGTACGAGCTCACCGGCAGGCCGAGGTGTGTCGGAAAGTCCATCACGTGGCGGAGCAAGCCGGTGTCCAGAAACACGAGATGGCGCTGGTCGCGCACGCCGAGGTCGGGATAGCCGCATACGGCCGGCATATAGAGGCCGGTCCAGCATGGCAAACCGTCGTGAACGCCTGTGATGGCATCGATCGCGCGGCGATAGAAGGGGAAGAGAAGGAGATCCTCGAAGCCCGGAGGCAGGTTCCAGCCCGGGAGCGGCTCGTTGAAGAGGCTGTAGCCTGCGACGGTGCTGTCGTCTTTGAACCTCCTGGCGACGAAGGCGACGGCGGCGATGTATTCGTCCTGGATTCCGCTGCGGTCGTACCAGAAGTTGCTGTTCGCCTCGAGGACGGCGGGGTTGACCTCCCGCTGCCCGAGGTATGTCGTCGACGGGAAACCGTCCGTGAGCGTGGCCCACGCGGGCGCGCCCGTGTAGTAGCGCAAGTTCGGCACCTCGCCCCCAGGCAAGGCGGGCGTCGAGGGTCTGCCGACGTAGCGCGAGTAGGCGTTCTGGTGCATGTCGATGATCACGTAGATGCCCTGCGCACGTGCCCATCCCACGACCTGGGCGACACGATCGAGGTACTGGTGGTTGAATCGGCCGCGTTCGGGTTCCAGCAAGCTCCACGACAAGGGCAACCGCATGGAGTTGAAACCGAGCGCGGCCATCGTGGCTATGTCGTCCTGGCATAGAGGCGGCACAGGCATGTAGCCGCTGTTGGCGGGACATTGGCCGTCGTACGCGCCGGGGTCGGTGGGGTAGTAGGGGGGAGGATCTGCGCGAGACGGGTCGCTGTCGTTCCAGAAGTCGATCAGCCCGCCCGGGATGGCGCCGTGCAGAAGCACCATCCGCCCTAAGTCGTCGGCGATGTATGGCAGACCGCCCTGAGGATGCTCGACGTGCAGCCATGGCAGTGCGCCTCGAGGCGCCGGCGAGGAGACCGTGGGCGGCGGGGTCAACCTGACCAGCATCGAGACGAGCACAGCGCCGGGGTAGGTGAATGCGGCGAGCAGCAAGACAGCGAGCGTCGCCACCGACCGGAGCGCGTACCTGCGCTTCACGATGACGCCAGGAACCAGTAGGCCGTGCCGGCTACGAAGGCTGCGAGCCCAAGGATCCCGGCGATGAGGCCCGCGGCCGCTGACAAACCTCCCCGACGGCTGCCCTTGGACGCCCGGATGCGGCGAAGGGAGCGCGCGCCCGACCAGATGGCGAAAGGCGCGAAGATGCCGAACGGGAGACTGAGAAGACCCAGGACGAATGCGCGCGTTGCGGAGCGATCTCTCATCGCGCGCCGGCGCTTATGGGCGCCTTACCAGAACGCTCCGTCGCCCAGAAGGACATAGAGGATGGGACCGATCCCCCAGATGAAGGTGACGATGATCCACAGGACCTTCTTCACGCCGCTCATTTCGGCGCGCCCGACGATGTTGATGACACAAAGGACCCAGGCGATCGGGTGCAGAAAGATGGCGAGCAGGATTTCGACCAGAAGCTTCATCACCGCATAGCATGCGGCAGACGGGATAAAAAAGAGGCGCGGGGTTGAGCCTCCCGCGCCTCCGAACCGAACATGAATACCGCGCCGCTACGAAGCTTTCGTCCAGGTCATCGTTCCTACCTCCAGCTTTCCTCTGAGCCAAAGAGAACCAACTTCGCTCCTCAAGTACCCAAATGGACTTGGCCGCGATTGCACCTGTATCAGTCACACTAACGAAGGCCCTTTTCGTTGTACCCTTGACACGAGCTTTGATGGCGTGAGGAGCCGTAAGTTGAGCGGCATGCGTGCCGTGACGGGAAGCGGCCGCGAAGGGCTCGAATCGGAGGGCAGCCTGGCCGAGCGGGAGCTGAGCTTCCTGGTCCGGCTCGCCCAGGCCGCGGCATCGACGCAAAAACCGGATGAGCTGCTGGAGCTCATCATCCGCGAAGCGACCTCGGCCATGGGCACCGACGTGTGCTCGCTCTACCTCGTCACTCCGCGCGGGCGCGAGCTGCTCCTGACCGCGACCAACGGCTTGAACGAGAAGATGGTTGGCAAGGCCACGATGCGGGTCGGGGAAGGCATCACCGGCTGGGTGGCCGAGACTCGCCGTCCGGCGGTCGTTCCAGACGTCAGCGAGGAGCCGCACTGGAAGTGGGTGCCTGGCCTCGACGAGGACCGCTTCCGATCGATGCTGTCGGTGCCGATCGAATCCGGTCCCCGACTGGTCGGCGTGCTCAACGTGCAGACGGTCGACAAGCGCGCTTTCGATTCGGGCGACATCGACTTCCTGCGCGCGATCGCCGGCCAGGTGGCGGGCATCCTCGAGCGCAGTGAGCTGCAGCGCCGCATGGAGGTGCAGCTCGGCGAGATCCAGCTCTCGCATGACATCCACGAGCGCTTCACCAAGCTCTCGCTCGAAGGCGCGGGCATCCAATCGATCCTGGAGGTCGCGGGCACGCTCGCCGGTGGGCACGCGGTCCTCTACTCGCCGGACGGCTATCGGGTCCGCGGGATGGGCGAGGCGTCGGACGGCATGCCGCAGCGCATTCACGTGCCTGTACCCCTCGCGCAAGCGGGGGCGCGCGAGGTTCGAATCAACGCCGGGCGGCCGGCGCGACCGCTCGACGTCGTGCCTGTGCGCGCGGGCGCCGACCTCCTCGGGCTGCTGGCGGTAGCGGTCGATGAGCAGACCGTCGACACCCATGGCCGGCGGCGTGCGCTGGAGCATGGCTCGACGGTCCTCGCGCTCGAGCTGGCGAAGGAGCGCGCTGCGGCCGAGGTCGAGCGCCGGCTGCGCGGCGACCTCGTCGAGGAGGTGCTGGCCGGCGGGCTGGAAGGTGACGAGGCCGAGAGGGTGGCACGGCAGGCCGAGCGCCTGGGCCACCGGCTGCCTCACCGTGCGTGGGTGGTCGTGCTCGAACCCGACGACGACGCGACAGAGGCGGCGCTGGCCGGCCGCGGGCAGCAGGATCGCCTCGATGCGGCGATGAGCGGCGTGATCCGTTCTCGGCTGCCGGGCGCGCTCACGCTGGTCCGCTCGGCCTCGGCGGTCTTCCTCATTCCTGATGAGATCGCCACCGACCTGCCGGCAGTGGAGAGGCTGGCGGGCCTGCTCCTCGCAGGCGCGGCCCCGGTGATGAAGCCGGGCACCGCCTCGGTGGGGATCGGGAACCTCGCCAACTCGGTCGCGGAGCTGGCTCGCTCCCACGTGGAGGCGCGACAGGCGCTCCGGCTCACGCGCCGCGCGGGCGGGAAAGGTCGAATTGCCTCGTACCGTTCGCTGGGCGCATTCCGTCTCCTGCTCGAGGTGCAGAGCCCCGACGCTCTGCGTCGTTTCGTCGAAGAGCTGCTCGGCACGCTGCTCAAATACGCCCAGTCGCGCGACACGCCGCTGCTCGAGACCCTCGAAGCGCTGTCGTCGGCGAGATGGGTTCGTCGCGCTGCCGCGCGGCAGCTCGGGATCCACATCAACTCCATGAGCTACCGGGTCGAACGGATCCAGTCGCTGACGGGCCTGCAGCTCGACGACCCCGAAACGCGGGTCGCGATCTCGATCGCACTCCGCGCCCGCGCGATGCTGGGTATGTAGGCGACACAATCAAAAGAAAAAGGGCCCCGGGACGACCCGGGACCCTCTTTGGAGTGCGGTCCGACTAAACGTCGTGGTAGAGCATGAACTCCCATGGGTGCGGCCGCAGCGCCACCTGGTCCACCTCTTTCTTGCGCTTGTATTCGATCCAGGTCTCGACGACGTCCTTCGTGAAGACACCGCCTTCGATCAGGAACGCGTGGTCCTTTTCGAGCGCGTCCAGCGATTCGCCGAGCGAGCCCGGGACTGACTTGATCTTCGCCTTCTCCTCGCCCTCGAGCTCGTAAATGTCCTTGTCGACCGGCTCGGGAGGCAGGATCTTGTGCTTGATTCCGTCCAGGCCGGCCATGAGGCACGAAGCAAAGGCCAGGTACGGGTTGGCGGCCGGGTCGGGGGAGCGGAACTCGACGCGCTTGGTCTTCGGGTTGGTCGAGTACATCGGGATGCGCACGCATGCCGAGCGGTTCCGCTTGGAGTACACGAGGTTGATCGGCGCCTCATAGCCCGGCACCAGCCGGCGGTACGAGTTGGTGGTGGGCGCACAGAGCGCCAGCAGCGCGGGCGCGTGCTTGAGCAGTCCGCCGATGTAGTAGATGGCCGTCTGGCTCAGACCCGCGTAACCGGCCTGGTCGGCGAAAAGGTTCTCGCCGTCCTTCCACAAGCTCTGGTGCACGTGCATTCCGGAGCCGTTGTCCATGAAGAGCGGCTTGGGCATGAACGTCGCGACGTAACCGTGCTGCGCGGCGACGTTCTTGATGACGTACTTGTAGACCATCATCTTGTCGCCCATCTTGGTCAGAGTGTCGAATCGCATGTCGATCTCGGCCTGGCCGGCGGTCCCGACCTCGTGGTGCTGCACCTCCACCTGCACACCGGCTTCGATCAGCTTGAGCATGATCTCCGACCGCAGGTCCTGAAGCTTGTCGGTCGGTGGCACCGGGAAGTAGCCTTCCTTGTGCCGCGGCCGGAACGCGAGGTTGGGCTCGGAGTTTCGGCCCGAGTTCCAGACGCCCTCGTCCGAATCGATGTGGTAGTAGCCGCTGTGGGCATTCTGGTCGAACCGCAGCGAGTTGAACAGGTAGAACTCGGCCTCGGGGCCCCAGTAGCTCACGTCGGCGATGCCCGACCGCTTCAAGTGCTCCTCCGCCTTCTTGGCGATGAAGCGCGCGTCGCGGCTGTAAGGCTCGCGCGTGATCGGGTCGATGACGTCGCAGATCAAGAACAGCGTCTTGTGCGACAGGACTGGATCGATGGTGGCCGAGTCGGGGTCCGGGATGAGAAGCATGTCGCTTTCGTCGATCGACTGGAAGCCGCGGATGCTGGACCCGTCGAATCCGAGGCCGCCCGTGAAGCTGTCCTCTTCGAGCTCGCCGAGCGGCAGGCTGAAGTGCTGCCACGTGCCCGGCAGATCGATGAACCGGACGTCGACGACCTCGACGCCCTCAGCCTTCGCGCGCTCGATCACCTCGCGCGGGCTTGTCTTCTTGCCGGTCTTCGTCTCTACTGCCATCAACACCCTCCAGAACCTTGGATTTAAGCGGGCCCCAAGGGCATCGTAGGAATTGGGCGCGGGCAGGATCACGGTAGGGCCGACTGAATCGATGGACCAGTTTTACGTGTGGATGACACGACAAGAGATATCCACAGCTGCTTCTCGATCGTGCGGACTGCACGAGCTGAAGGCGCGGTCTTCGTAAGCAGCACACGTTTCAGGCCGGGCCGCGGCGCACATAGCCTGAGTTCAAGTCAATGGCAACCAAACCGGAGGTGACGTACTTGTCGACGCGCAGATCTGAACTCGTTGCGGCGCTGAGGAAGCGCAAACCGGTGCTCGTGATCGCCGCGAGCTTCGCACTCCTGGCAGCCATCATCCCGATTGCGGTCCTGGCCGACGATCAGACCGCGACCCAGGCCGCCGGCGTCGCAGCCGACACGGTCTGGGTGATCGTCACGGGCTGTCTGGTGATGTTCATGCAGGCCGGCTTTGCCATGCTCGAGGTCGGTTTCAGTCGCATGAAGAACGTTGGCACGGTGGTTGCCAAGGTGGTGACCAACCTCAGCGTCAGCTCGATTGCCTACTGGGCGGTCGGCTTCGGCCTCGCATTCGGCGCCGGCGGCTGGTTCGCATTCATCGGCGGCAGCGCTTTCTTTCCGACCTTCAGCCCAGGCTCGCAGTTGCACTTGCCCGCGATCGACGCGAGCACGGCTACCGCGTCAGCCAAGTGGTTCTTCGAGTTCGTCTTCTGCGCCGTGTCGCTCGCAATCGTGTGGGGCACGATGATCGAGCGCACCAAGTTCATCGTCTACATCCTGTTCGGGATTCCGTTCGCGGCCTTCATCTATCCGCTCATCAGCCACCAGCTGTTCGGAGGGGGCTTCCTCCAGGCAACGCTCGGGGCGCAGGACTTCGCCGGCTCGACGGTGGTGCACCTCACCGGCGCGACCGCCGGGTTCGCCGGCCTGCTGCTGCTTGGACCGCGCATCGGCAAGTACGAGAAGGGCCGGCCTAACGCCATCCCGGGCCACAACATGCCGCTCGCCCAGCTGGGCGTGCTGATCCTCTGGTTCGGCTGGTTCGGATTCAACCCCGGCTCAACTCTCAACGCGACGAACCTGCACTTCGCTGACGTGGTCGTGGT
>DASWBA010000100.1:0-8102 GCA_036390825.1 Candidatus Dormiibacterota bacterium | reverse complement strand
CAGGACGACGATCGAGGCAGAGCGGGCGATGCAGGAGATAGTAGGTGGCCTACGAACAGATTGACGAAGTGGCGGCCGCCTGCTACGTTTGGCCGAGACCTAAGGGAGAGGAGGGAACCCGATGCCCGACGACGTTCGGACGCGTCCGCCGTCGACCGTTCAAGCTGCTGCCGGCACCCAGGAGGTCGCCGACGCACGCGACCTGGCCGGCTTTGGCTACAAACAAGAACTCAAGCGAATCCTGGGCGTCTACTCGAGCTTTGCCGTCGCCTTCTCCTACATCTCACCAAGTACCGGCATCTTTACGCTCTTTGCGCCTATCGGCCTCGCGATTGCGGGGCCATTCTTTTTCTGGAGCTGGCCGCTCGTTGCCTTGGGACAGTTCCTGGTTGCGTTGAACTTCGCCGAAGTCAGCTCCCATTTTCCGGTGGCAGGTTCCGTTTATCAGTGGACCAAGTACTTGTCGAATCGCCATTACTCCTGGTTCACCGGTTGGATCTACCTGTTCGCTGGAATTTTGACCGTCACGGCGGTCGACGCGACTATCCCGATCGTCCTGATTCCATTGCTGAACAATCTCGGGGTTGGGATCACATTCACTCTTACCAGCGAAATCGTTATCGCGGCGCTGGTATTGGCCAGCACGACCCTTTTGAATATCTACGGGGTTCGGCTTGTTGCCCTGGTGAATAACACCGGCGTCGTCTTCGAGATCCTGGGGATGGTGGTCTTCGCTCTCGTGTTACTGATCTTCTATCACCATCAGTCGGCCGGCGTCGTTTTTGACACCAGCTACCTTGGCAGCGGCGGATTCACCAGCCATGCGGGAGTCTTCCTCGCCGCTATGTTCATGTCCCTCTTCGTCATCTATGGATTCGACACGGCCAGTACGCTTGCTGAAGAGACCAAGAACCCCCGCGTCGAAGCTCCTAAGGCGGTGCTGGCTTCCATTGTCGGCGCCTTCATCATCGGCGGGATCTTCCTCTACTCGACCCTCGTCGCGATCCCCGATATGGGCAAATTCGTCTCGGGTGCGGCCTCCCTTACGATCCTGTCGCCTGCCGACATCTTCAACGCCGTGATGCCGAAGTGGCTGGCCAGCATTTACCTCGTGATCGTGCTGGCGGCCATCTACGTGTGCTGCCTGGCGATCCAGACGTCCACCATCCGCCTCGCGTTTGGCATGGCGCGCGACGGTAAGCTTCCGCTGAGCCGTTTCTACCGGCAGGTTAGCCCGACCCTGCACACGCCAGTTGGCGTCTGTCTCGTCGTCGGCGCTCTGGCGGCTATCCCATTGACCTATGGCGCGAACGCGATCCTGCTCGCAACCGGCGCGACAGGGCTGATCTACCTCTCCTACATGCTGGGTAACATTGCCGTGTTGAGAGCCCGCATGAAGGGATGGCCAACCGACCGAGCGCCATTCAAGCTTGGGAGTTGGGGCACGGTCGTGAACGTGCTGGCGATCCTGTGGGGTGCGGCCATGCTCGTCAACTTCCTGTGGCCAAGGGTAACGAGTAATCCAAACCTCAGTGCGCTGCCGAACTACCCATCCTGGCTTGGTTTCATCGGCGGGGTGTCGATCTTCGAAGCGACGATCGGAGTGATCCTCCTGGTCGGCGTCATCTACTACCTGGTCGCTCAGCTCCCGAAGCGGGAGCCGGTGGTCCGGGCAGCCTAAGTAGCACTCGACACGACAAGGCGGCGGGCCGGCCCCGCCGCCTCTCCTCACGCCCCCCTTTCCATACCGGGCGCGGCTATTCTGAACTTATAATGACCACCACATGGCGGTCAAGATCCGCGTTCCTGGTGCCCTGCGGCAGTTGACCCGTGGCGCGGCCATCGTTGAAGTCGATGCCGGCGACGTGTCCCAGGCGCTCGACGAGCTGAACCAGAAATTCCCGGGTTTCAAGGAGCGTCTCTACGACGACAAGGGCGAGCTCCGCCAGTTCATCAACATCTACCGGAACGACGAGGACATTCGCTTCGGGTCGGGGCTGAAGACGGTGCTCAAGGACAGCGACGACCTCTCCATCGTGCCAGCGGTCGCCGGAGGCTGACTCCATGGCGCGGACGACAGTGCGCCTGACGTTCCGCGGCGACACGCTGAACGACCCAATCATCTACCGGCTGGGCAAGGACTTCAAAGTCGTAACCAACATCCGGCGCGCCGACGTGGCGGAGGGCAGCGGCTGGGTCGAGCTCGACATGGACGGGGCAAAGGCCGAGGTCGACCGTGCGCTCGAGTACTGCCGCAGCCGCGGCATTGGGGTCCAGCAGCTGGAGCCACAGTGAGAGTCGCGGTCGCCATGAGTGGCGGCGTCGACTCGTCGGTCGCCGCGGCGATGATGCGCGACCAGGGCCACCAGGTCTTCGGCCTCACCTTGCAGCTCTGGCCCAAGGAGATGGCCGCGAGGGATTTCGACAAGCACCACGGCTGCTGCTCGCTCGATGCCGTCGAGGACGCGCGACGGGTCGCCAACCGCCTGGGCATCCCGTACTACGTGCTGAACTTCGAAGACGATTTCCGGGCGGCGGTGATCGATCCCTTCACCACGGCCTACCTGGAGGGGCGTACACCAAACCCCTGCATCCGCTGCAACGAGACGATCAAATTTGGTCTGCTGCTGCGCAAGGCGCTGGCACTCGGGGCGGATGTGCTGGCGACCGGACACTACGCCCGGATCGCCGCGGATCCAGCCGGCTACACGCTGCACGCCGCGGTCGACGACCGCAAGGACCAGTCCTACGTGCTCTACCAGCTTGGCCAGGAGGAGTTGCGGGTCCTTGCGTTTCCGATTGGCGACCTCACCAAAGCCAAGGTGCGGGAGACGGCGTCAGCCCTCGGTTTGGTCACGGCCACCAAGCCGGAGAGCCAGGAGATCTGCTTCGTGGCCGACGGCAGCTACCGGACCTTGCTCAAGGAGCGCTTTCGCGAACAGGTCCGACCCGGCCCTGTCGTCGACGGCAGCGGCGCGGTCGTGGGCGAACACGATGGCATCGCGATGTTCACCATTGGGCAGCGCTCGGGCCTGCGGCTTGCCGCCGCCGGGCCCCACGCTCAACCCACCTACGTCAGCGGCATCGACCCGGCCACCAACACCGTCCGGGTCGGTGGTCGTGACCAGTTGTTGCGATCGAGCTGCCGCCTCGAGGATGTGCGCTACGTGGCCGGCCACGTCCCACCGGCCGCCTTTGCGGCGTGCGTCAAGGTTCGCTCGCACGCGCCATTGGCCGCGGCGCTGGTCACGCCCCTCGGTGACCAGGCCCGCATCGAGTTCGACGAACCGCAGCGGGCGCTCGCACCAGGTCAGGCCGCCGTCTTTTATGACGGCGATCGCGTGATCGGCGGCGGGCCGATCGCCGCAGGCGACGGGTGAGGCTCCTCGACGCAGCTGCGCAACATCCCTTTCTGCTGACCCTCTCGTTGATCGGCCTCGTGTACCTGACCTGCCTCGGTGGCGTCCTTTCTGCCCAACTCGCCTGGAGAGGTCATGCCGCGTACTGGCTGGCGGTCCTCGGCGCGTTCTCTTTCCTGATCGGGGTCTTGTGGGGACGCGGCTACCTATCGGGCGGCGCGACCTTCACGTTTCTCGGTGCCGGGATCGTGCTTGCGGTCTTCGGAGTGGCGCTGGACCTGATCTTCGGGCCGCCCGTCGGACAGACGCGCGCCGAATAGGATTAGGGGTCATGGCTTCCGACACCTCTGATAAGTACATGCTGGCGCGGATCACGCGCCGCCAGGACTACTCGCCCACGCTGTGGTCGGTCTGGATGAAGCCGCCCGAGGAACTGGTATTCAAGGCAGGCCAGTACGTGGCCTTCGGCGTTGACCAGAGCGAGAAGGTGCTCGAGCGCGCCTTCTCCATCGTCTCGAGCCCGTACGAACCCGAACTTGAGTTCTTCATCGAGAAAGTGCCGGAAGGCGCGCTCTCGCCCAAGCTGTACGAGCTTCAGGTCGGCGACCAGGTCTTCATGCGCAAGAAGGCAAAGGGGGTCTTCAACGTCGACGTCAAGTCCGGTCACTCGCAGCATTTCCTGGTCTCGACCGTGACCGGAATCGCGCCCTACATCAGCATGGTCCGGACGCTGGCGTTGGATCTGAAGGAAGGCCGCCTGGCGCAGCCGTTCCGTCTCGTCATCCTTCAGGGCGTGTCGAAGTCGAACGAGTTCGGCTATGACAAGGAGCTGTACAAAGCGGCAAGCGAGTTTCCTTGGCTCACCTATATCCCGACGATCAGCCGGCACTGGGAAGATCCGCAATGGACCGGGGAGCGGGGGAGGGTGGACGACCTGGTGCGCAAGTACGCCGACAACCTGGGCCTGACACCCCGAGATACGACGGTCTACCTCTGCGGCAATCCCGGGATGATCGTCAACGTTCGGGACATCATGCGGCGGTGCGGCTTCGAGCACGCTGCCATCAAGGAAGAGACCTACTGGGCGCCAGGTGAAGGCGAGGTCGAATACTGATCCCGGCACCGCCAGCTAGAATCTGACGCCGTGCCCTTGATCGGCGCGCTGCCCCAGCCCATCACCTCGGCGCCGCTCGTTTTCTTCGTCTACCTCGTCCTCATCCTGCTGATCGGGAGCGCGCTCGCCAGCGTGCTTCTTCGGAATACCCTCTACGCGGTCGGCGCCTTCGCCGCCAGCATGGTGCTGCTGGCGCTGCTGTACCTCGCGATCGCGCCATTCCTCCTGGTGGCCATCCAGTTGCTAGTTTTCACGACCGTCAGCGCTGCGCTCTTGATCGGGCTGCTTCGGGGGACGACCGGACTACGGACGTCCAGCGTGGGCCGCCTGAGCCCCGAATGGATCGTCGGCGGGGCGGTCTCGGCTGTGCTGCTCGCAGTGCTCGCCCTGGTGCTTGGCGCGACATCGTGGCCGGTGCAAGTCTGCTGCGCCCAGCCATTGAGCCTTGGCGCGACGTTGACCAACGACTACACGGTCGGGCTTGCCGTCCTGGCGGTGATCCTCGCGTCCGCGGCCCTTGGGAGCGGGCTCCTGCTCATCGCCCCCAGCCTGCCTTCCCCCAGAGGCGCAGGGTCAAGGACGGTGCGTCGATGACGGCTGGGCTCAATCTCGTGCTGGTGGCTTCGGCGGCCTTGTTTGCTGTGGGCGCCTTTGCCCTGGTCGCCAGGCGCAGCGCCGTCATCATGCTGCTCGGGACGCAGTTCATGTTCATGGCGGGCAGCCTTGCCTTTGTAGCGTTTGCTCAATTCGGCATTGGCAAGATCCACTCGACGGCCGGCGCGGCCATGGCCGTCTTCGCCGGTGGGGTCGCGGTGGCAGAGCTCGCCGTTGGTCTCGCCATGGCGGCCCTGATCTACCGCGAGCATCGCAATTTTGTCCTCGACGCGGATCGCGGCTAGGCCGGCGGCACCGTGACGCTCGCCCTGCTCGCCGCGGCGCCGAAAGGGCCGCTCGATACCTGGAGTCCGACGCTGCTGGCGCTCTTCTCCCTGTTGCTACCGCTGATCGCGCTGGTGATCGTCCTTGCGTTCACGATCGACTCGCGCCGCGTCAGCGCCTGGATCGCGGTGATCTTTACGCTGGCCGCCAGTGTTTGCGCGCTGCTGGTGGTCGCGATCGAGGTCGCTCACCCGCTGCACCTCGAGCGGCCGGCAACCTTCCTCACCTTCTTCACCGGGCAGTCGGGCAACGCCGCCGAATTCACGCTGCAATGGGGAGTGCTGTCGGATCCGCTCGCGGCGGTGGTGTCGCTCACGGTGGCCCTCGTCAGCCTGCTGGTCCAGATCTACGCCCTCGCCTTCATGCGCCGCGAGGACGGCGTCGTGCGGTTCTTCTGCGTGCTGCTCTTCGCCACCTTCGCGATGCTCGGGGTGGCTCTCTCGACCAACTACTTCGAGATGTTGCTCTTCTTCGGCTTGATCACACTCTCGACCTACCTGATGATCGGCCACTGGTGGCAGCGCGAAGAGGCGGTTGCCGCCGCGTCGCGGGCCTTCATCATCTCGGCCCTTGGCGATCTCGCACTGCTCGCCGCTGTCGCCTACATCTATTTCCGCTACAACGAGCTGAACTTCCAAGCGCTCTCCGGCCACTACACTGGCGGCCGGGTCAGTGCTAACGGGCTGTTCGTCATGGCGATCCTGGTCTTCATCGCCGCGGCCGCGAAATCCGCGCTTTTCCCACTGCACGTCTGGCTCGTTGGAAGTGCCAACGCCCCGGCGCCGGCCGCCGCCCTGATCCACTCCGCGGGGAGCGCCCTCTGCGGGGTGTACCTGATTGCCCGCGCCTACGGGCTGTTCCACGCCAGTCCCCGGGGCCTGGCGTTGCTCGCGATCGCCGGCGGGCTGACGGCCGTCCTCGGTGTTCTCTGGGCGCTCTTCCAGGACAATCTCAAGCGCGCCATCGCCTACACCACGATGAGCGAGCTCGGCTTGATGGTGCTGGCCCTCGGCATCGGTGCCTACGGCGCAAGCGTCTTCGAACTCTTCACCCACGCCTGGCCCAAAGCGCTGCTCTTCCTCGCGGCTGGGGTCATCATTCGAGAGCTCCGCACCGAGCAGATGGCCGAGATGGGTGGGTTGTGGCAACGTATGCGCTTCACCGGAGTGCTGATGTTGATCGCCGTGGCAGCCGGGGCGGGCATCCCGCCGTTCAGCACCTTCTGGAGTAAGGACACCATCCTGTCGAAGGCGCTTGCGCAGGGCAGTCCACTTGCGATCGTCGTGATCGCGGGGGTCACGTTCCTTACCGCGATGGCGCTGTTCCGAATCTTCGCGCTGGTCTTCACCGGCGAGACCGCCCGCCGCCGCCGCTTCGAGCCAGACCGGATTCGGGATGTGGGCGGCCGCATCGCCTTTACCATGGCGGTCCTGGCGATCGCCTCCCTTGTTTCGGGCATCCGTGGCTTCCGCGGCCGTACCGATCCAATCGCCTTCGTCACTTTTCCTGGCGTGTCGCTCCCCAACTCGCACTTCGCGGCAGCCGAGGTAATTGCCGCCTCTGCCGTGCTGGGCGCGGTGGTTGCGTTTGCGGTGTACGCGCGCCGCGTGCCCGTACCGGCCGCGTTGCAACCCGTCCGCCAGGCGATGGGGGAGGGGCTCTTTATCGATCGGGCCTACCGGCTGGCGGCGGTAGGCGTCGTGGTGCCGGTGAGCCGGGCCGCCTCGTGGATCGACACGCATATCGTCGATGGCGCGCTGGATCTGACCGGCGACAGCATCGAGTTCGCCGGCCAGCCGCGGCGATGGTTGGGGGAATTCCGCATCCGTCCGATGTTGATCGGCTTCTTTGCCGGCGTCGTGGTGCTGGGTACGCTGGCGATCGTGCTGGCCGGCGGGATCATCGGGAAAACCGGATGACCCTCCTTCTCAGCGCCATGGTCTGGGTCCCGGCGCTGGGCGCCATCGTCCTGCTGTTCTTTCCAACGCGGACCGAGGTCCAGCGCGAGCGAGTCCGTTCCTTCACCATCGGCGCCACCGCGCTGGTGCTCGCGTTCGGCGTCTTCATGTGGTACGGCTTCCGCGACCAGACCGGCACCTTTGCCTACGAGGAAACGCGTCGCTGGCTGCCTGCAGTCGGCTCCAGTTACCACCTCGGGGTCGACGGGGTCAGCATGCCGCTCCTGCTGCTCAGCACCCTGCTCTTCGTCGTCGCCGTGCTGGCGTCGAGCCGGCTGCGCGAAGGAGCGAAGGAGTACTTTATCCTGCTGCTCCTGCTGGAGACCGGGGTCAATGGCGTCTTCGCCTCGCTCGACTACCTCCTGTTCTTTCTCTTCTGGCAGCTGCAAGCCGTACCTGTGTTCTTGCTGATTGCCCGCTTCGGGGGCCCGCGCCGCTTGTCCGCTGCCTGGAAGTTCCTCGCAGTCGACCTGGCGGCGAGCGCCTTGCTGCTGCTCGCGATCCTCATCCTTTATTTCAAGGCGCCGGTTCGCACCTTCGACATCTCGACGCTGCACGACGTGGCCATGCCGGCGGCCAGCGCAACGCTAGTCAGCTGGCTGTTCTTGATCGCCTTCGCCATCAGGCTGCCGGCGTTTCCATTGCACACCTGGTTCATCGATGCCCAGGCGGAGGCATCGGCGCCGGTGGCGTTGATCCTGGGCGGCGTGCTGGTGAAGCTCGGTGGCTACG
>DASWBA010000099.1:0-1542 GCA_036390825.1 Candidatus Dormiibacterota bacterium | reverse complement strand
GACCTGGCCCCCCTGCACCTGCCGTCGGCGCTGGCCGGCATAAGCTCAGTGCGGGCGATCCTGCCCAGGACTCCGGCGGTCGCGTGTATCGACACCGCGTTCCATTCGGGCATGCCGGCGGCCGCCTCCACGTACGCGATTCCCAAAGAGTGGCGCGAGCGCCACGGGATCCGCCGCTACGGCTTTCACGGCTTCTCCCATTCGTATGCCTCGCGCCGGGCCGCCGAGATGCTGCAGCGGCCATCGTCAGAGCTGCGCGTCGTCACCTGCCACCTCGGCTCCGGCGCCTCGCTGGCGGCGGTGTCGGGCGGCCGTTCGGTCGACACGACGATGGGTTTCACGCCGCTCGAAGGATTGGTGATGGCGACCCGTTCGGGCACCGTCGACCCGGGCATGATGCTCTGGCTGCAGCGCCATGCCGGCACCGGCGAGGCCGAGATGTCGGATGCGCTGGACCAACAGTCAGGACTGCTGGCGCTCGCCGGCACCGCGGACATGCGCGAGGTGTTGAAGAGGAAGTCCGCCGGCGACGAGATGGCCGGCCTCGCATTCGACGTCTACATCCACCGCCTTCGCTCGCTGATCGCTTCGATGGCTGCTGCGATGGGTGGTCTCGACGTGCTGGTTTTCACCGGCGGTGTCGGCGAGAACTCGCCGGCTGTGCGCGCCGCAGCCGTTTCAGGGCTTCGCTTTCTCGGCCTCGAGATCGGGCCGACGCTCAACGCCAGCCTGGTCAACGACGCGGACATCAGCGCGCCCGGCGCCAAGGTCGTGACGCTCGTAATCAAGGCACGCGAAGACGTGGAGGTCGCGCGCGAGGTGCGCCGCGTACTCTCCGCGCCGGAGTAAGTAACCTCTAGAGATGGCAGACATCTCCCCCGCGGCCCGTGACCTCCTTGAATCGGCCAGGCTGGCGCACATGGTGACGATCAACCCCGACGGGAGCCCGCAGGTCTCATGCGTGTGGATCGGTCTCGACGCCGGCGAAATCGTGGTCGGTTCGCTGCCGCGCAACCGGAAGGTCCAGAACATCGAACGTGACCCGCGCGTCGTGCTGTCGGTCGCATCCGGGCGCAAGGCGGCCAACGGCCTCGACGAGTATCTGGTCGTGCACGGCAAGGCGCGAGTCGTGGCCGGAGGCGCACCGGCGCTGCTCCAGCGCCTGGCGCACTCGTACATGGGTCCGGATGTCAAGTTCCCGCCGATGCCGAATCCTCCACCGGGTTACGTGATCCGCATCGAGCCGAGGCGATTTGGCGGCAACGGCCCCTGGAACGCCTGACCCAGCTCTAGGTCAGCCGCTTCAGCATCTGGATGTTGGTCGGCAAGTAGCCGAGCTTCTCGTAAAGGGGCCTGGCGGCGGTGTTGTGGCCGAAAACATGAAGCCGGATCGCCTCGAGCCCAAGCCGCCTCACCTCTTCCTCGAGCTTCAGCATCGCCTGCTCCGCGTACCCGCGGCGCCTGAACTGCGGGTAGATCTCGATGTTGTAGATGAAGGCGGAAGGCGTCGGCTTCTGCACCACCCCCAGCCAAATCATCCCG
>DASWBA010000098.1:0-17934 GCA_036390825.1 Candidatus Dormiibacterota bacterium | reverse complement strand
CGGATTCGCTCGACCTGGTCGAGTTGATCATGGCCTTCGAGGAGGAGTACGGGATGGAGATTTCCGACGACGATGCCCAGAAGCTTCGTACGGTTGGCGAGGCCTGGAATTACGTCAAGGGGAAGGTGTCCGTCGCCTGATCCGGACGTCTCGATGAGCGCCCCTTACGGCGATGGCCCGCTGGCCTTCGTGTTCCCGGGGCAGGGCTCGCAATACGTGGGCATGGGCAAGGCGCTCTACGACGCATCGGAAACCGCGCGCCGTGTTTTTCGGCGGGCCGACGAGATCCTTGGCTTCGGGCTGACGCGCATGTGCTTCGAGGGTCCCGAGCAGGACCTCAACGACACCATCAATGCGCAGCCCGCGATCCTCACCGTGAGTGTCGCCTGCCTCACCGCCATGCGTGAACGCTGGCACGCCCTTGGGCAGGTCGTCGCCCCGCGCTACGTCGCCGGTCACAGCCTGGGTGAGTTCACCGCGCTGGTGGCGGCCGACGTCATCGACTTCGACAGCGCCCTGGTCCTGGTTCGCGAACGTGGCCGCCTGATGAAGGAGAACGGCACCGAGCGTCCCGGCGGGATGCTGGCGGTGCTGGGGCTCGACCGCGAGGTGGTCGAGGGGGTGGTCGCCGACGCCGCCGTGATGGGCGTCATCACCGTCGCCAATGCCAACTCGCCCGGACAGCTCGTACTCTCGGGCGAGTCTGCGGCGTTGGACCGCGCGGCTGAGCTCGCCCGCGCCCGCGGCGCCTCCCGAGTCGTCCGCCTGCCGATCAGCATCGCCTCCCACTCGCCGCTGATGGCGCGGGCCGCCGCGCAATTCGGCGAGATCGTCGCCCGGCTGCCGCTCCGCCAGCCGCGCATCCCGGTGGTCGCCAACATCACCGGACAGATCCTCACCAGCGCCGACGACATCCGCAAGGAGTTGGCCGACCACATCCTCAAACCGGTGCAGTGGACCTCGTCGGTAGTCGAGATGGTGGCCCGGGGCAGTGCGGAATTTCTCGAGATCGGGCCCGGTCAGGTGCTTTCGGGCCTCATCCGGCGCATCAGCCAGGATGCCCACGTCGTGACCCTGAACGACCGCGAGGTCGCCCGCGTCCTCACCCCGTCGCCGTTGGGATGAAGCGCGTCGTCGTGACCGGCGTGGGGGCCGTGACGCCAGTGGGTCTCGATGCGGCCAGCACCTGGGCCTCCATGCTCGAAGGGCAGTCGGGGGTGGGCAAAGTGACGCTCTTCGACGCCAGCGAGTATCCGGTGCAGATCGCGGGCGAGGTGAAGGGCTTCGACCCCACCGGCCGGATCGAACCGAAGGAGCTGCGCCGCATGGACCGCTACGCGCAACTCGGGCTGGTGGCAGCCCAGGAGGCATTCGCCGATGCCGGGCTGGTCAAGAACGGCCTGGTGGACGACATCGGGGTGATCTTCGGAAGCGCGGCGGGTGGACTTGGGGTCTTCCTCGAGCAGCAGCGCATCCTCCAGGAACGCGGGCTCAAACGGGTCAGCCCGACCTTTATTCAAAATATGCTGGTCGACACGGCGTCGGGGCATATCGCGATCGCGCTCGGACTCCGTGGCCCGAACATGGCGGTGGTCTCTGCCTGCGCGACCGGGAGCGGTGCCGTGGGGGAGGCCTTTGAGACGATCCGTCGAGGCGATGCGGCCGCGATCGTGACGGGTGGTTCGGAGGCTGTCCTGATCCCTGTCGTGTACGCCGGGTTCTGTGCCATGCGGGCGCTCGCCCAGCACGAGGACCCAACCCAGGCGTCGCGCCCCTTCGATCGCGATCGCACCGGCTTTGTGATCTCGGAAGGGGCGGGCGCGCTTCTGCTCGAGGAGCTGGAGCACGCCCAGCAACGCGGCGCGAGGATCTACGCCGAAGTGATCGGCTATGGCTCGAGCAACGACGCCTTCGACATGGCGGCACCGGCCGAAGGCGACGGCGCCGTCTTGACGATGCAGCGCGCCCTGCGCAAAGCCGGGATCGAACCCGAACGGGTCGACTACATCAATGCGCACGGGACTGGCACGCCGATGAACGACAAGTTCGAAACCGACGCCATTCACCGCGTGTTCCGGGAGCACGCCAACCGGCTGGCGGTCAGCAGCACCAAGTCGATGACCGGCCACATGATGGGCGCCTCCGGCGCCGTCGAGGCGGTCGTCATTGCGCTCACGATCCGCGACCAGGTGATGGCGCCCACCATCAACCTGCAGACGCCCGACCCCGAATGCGACCTGGACTACGTGCCCGGTCAGGCTCGGCGCGCCAACATTGGCGTTGCCCTTTCCAACTCTTTCGGGCTCGGTGGCCACAATGCCAGCGTCATCATGTCGCGCTACGAGCCGAAGGTCTGACCTGATCGCTTTTCGTCGACTTTTTTGAATACAAAGCGAATTGGGGAGGTTGTGCTATCATCAGGCCGATTTTGGGGCGCCCGGGCCTTCCAGTAGCCAGCAAAGGAGAGTGTTATGGCCGTTAGCGGATATTGCCTAAAGTGCAAGAAAAAGGTCGACATCAAAGACCCGCAGCACATCACGATGAAGAACGGGAAGCCGGCCACCACCGGAACCTGCCCGACCTGCGGGACGAAGATCTACAAGATCGGCAAAGCTTAACGCTAAGTAGTCGGAATTGAACAGCCGGTCCAGCGCCGGCTTTTTTCTTTTCTAGGGCTGAGCGGCCGACCGGCTGGCCGGTTCCTTGCTGGTCAGCTCGGACTCGATCAGGTCGAGCAGGACCTCGGTGGCGCTCAGCGCGACATCGACGCCCAGGGTCTTGAAGATCCGGACATTGGCGGGGTTGTTGACCCGAGCGACCGTCTTGGGGACATTGAACTTGCGCTTGGCCAGCTGGCAGGCGACGAGGTTGTCCTCATCGTCGCCAGTGACCGCCACCACCACGTCAGCGCGCTCCATTCCCGTGGTCGAGAGAAAGGCCATCTCGTCGCCGTCGCCCACCATCACGATCTCGCCGAGGGCGGAATTCAGGACTTCCGCCCGGCGCGGATCCTTCTCGATGAGCGTCACCTCGTAGCCCCGATCCAGCAGGTGCTTGCTCAGGTAGTAGCCGACCTTGCCGCCGCCGATGACGATTACGTACATGGGCTGGTCATCCTTTCAGGAGTGCATGGATCGCGCGGGCTCCGGAGAGCGTGGGGCAGACGGTATTGAGGCCGAACTCGCGATAGACGGCCTCGCGCATCGGATCGTAGATTCGGGTGATGACCCGCGGGACCTTGAAGATCTCGAGCGCGATCTGGGCCGCCATGATATTGCGATTGTCGCCATTGGTCAGCGATGCGAAGCCGTCCGCCGACTCGATCCCCGCCTGGCGCAATACGTCTTCGTCGATGCCGTTGCCGAGCACCATCTCGCCCTTGAAATCGCTCCCGAGGCGGTCAAAGGCACGCCGGTTGCTATCGATGACGGTCACCTGATGCCCGGCCTTGGACAGTGCCAGGGCGGCCATGGCGCCGACGCGCCCGCAACCGACGATCACCAGCTTCATGAATGGAAGACCCATTCTAGGTCTAGCGGCCGAGCGCCAGCCGGACGGCCTCGATCTCGGGCAGGCCGGCCTGGCGGATCTTGGCCTGGGTGGTCGCCACCTCGTAAGGCACCCGCTCGAAACGAACCCGCGACCGGCCCAGGTCAACCACGGCGAACGCGGCGAGGGGGTTCCCATCGCGCGGCTGGCCGACGCTTCCCGGGTTGACCAGCGCCGAGGGCGGTAGCGGAATCCACTCCCCGGATGGGGGAACCTGTTCACCCGCCTCGGTGAAAATCCGCGGCAGGTGCGTGTGGCCAAAAAAGCACCACCGCGCCCCCAGCCACAGGAGGAGCTCGAGCGCCTGGAGCTCGTCGAGGATGTATTCCCAGAGGTAGGGCTTGCGGGGACTGCCGTGGACGAAGCGGTGACGACCGATCCGGCCGTACTTCGGCAGGGACGCCAGGTATTGCCGGCTTCCCGGCGTGAGCACGGCCTGCGTCCAGCGGGCGGCAGCGGCCGCCTGCGGATTGAACCAGTCGAGCACCGATGGATCGAGCATCGCCTGGTCGTGATTTCCCATCACCGCTTTGGCACGCAGCGATCGGAGGCGGTCGATCACCGCGTTCGGGTCGGGTCCGTAACCGACCGTATCACCGAGCACCAGGATTCGGTCGACCGGCGGCAGCGCGGCGGCGACGGCGTCGAGCGCCTCGAGATTGCTGTGGATGTCGGACAACAGCGCAAGGCTCGGCCCGCCGCCAGACTCAGGCGTAGACGCGTTCGTGGGCGTAGATGAAGAGGATGCGCAAGCTGGCGGCGACCGGGACCGCGACGAAGAGCCCGAGAATCCCCCCAAGATAGCCGCCCACGACGAAGGCGATGATGATGAGCATCGGGCTCAGATGCACGGCGTCGCCGAACACCTTGGGAGAGATGAAGTTGTAGATGATATTCGAGATCACGAAGTAGATCACCAGCACCAGGATCACCTTGCCCGAGGACTGCGAGACGAAGGCCGCGATCGCCACTGCCGGTAGCGCGCCCAGGAAGGGTCCGATGAACGGAATGAAGGCGGTGACGCCGGCCACAATGCCAAGGGCGAGCGCGTAGGGGACCCCCACGAACCACATCGCAATCCCGGTGACGAATCCAACCAGGGCGCAGATGGCTAGCTGGCCCCGCATATAGGCGCCCAGCATGCGATAGATATCGGCCGCAACTTCGTGGACGTCGGTGCGGTAGCCGTGCGGCACCAACTCCTTGAAGAAGCGGCGGATGCTATGGGCGTCCTTTACGAGAAAGAAGGCGACGAGCAGCACGATCAGGGTCTGGAACAACCAGTTGACCAGCATGAAGACGTTTTCCACGACCGATGACAGGTGACCGGCGAGGAGGCCCGGCAGATTGTGCACGGAGTCGTTGTAGGCCTGGCGCAGGTCGATCGGGACCCCGAGCACCGAGACCACGTGCTCCTTGTCGGCCAGGTCCTGGAAGTAGCTGGCGATGGCCGGACCCTGGGCGACGAGCGAGCTGAACTCGTGCTGGATGAGGGGGACCAGGAAGACGACGCCCGCGGCCAGGGCAGCGCCAAGGACGCCGTATAGCACCAGCACGGCGACGATCCGGGGTACCCGACGCCGCTCGGCGGCATTCACGACCGGGTTGAGCATCAGCGCCAGGATGCCGGCGACGATGAACGGGCCGAGGATGCCGCGGATGGCAATGGCCAGGATCAGCGCGAGAGTGGCCAGCACCCCGAGAAAGATCAGGGCACGGAAGTCACGGCTCCGCCAGAGCTCGTCGACGCGGCGGTGCTGGATCATATGGGCCTCACGTATAGGGGAAACGATTGGAGGGCGGCGCGACATGCGCCGTGGCCATACCGCCTCGCATTACTTGACGGGACTCGGGCCAAGTCTGGGCCGCGGCTCGGCTGCCGGTTGACTGCAGCGGATGATGAGGTACGCAACGCCTGCGGCCATGGTCAGGTCCCCGATGCTCACCAGGGACGAGTGGCCGAAAAGGCTCGGGATGGTAAAGATGTCGCCCATGAACCACAGCCCCTGTGGATGGGATAGCAGGATGTGAAGTGGGTCTAGACCTGTTCGAAGCAGGGGCAGAGCGGGTGAGGACGGGTCGAAACCGGACGGCAAGAGCACCGACATCCGGCCACCAAAGCTGAGGATCACGATCAGGTTGGACGCGAGACCAGCCCCGAAGATCAAAGCGCCCGGGAGGCGACGGTTGAACCATACCACCCCCAACAGCAGGACGGCACCGATCACGTTGAGCGGACGCCCGAGCGTTACCGCCGTACTGGAGTGCCAGGTTCCAAGCACGGCAATGGCAACCCTGCAAAGAAAGGCCGCGAAGAGTAACTCGACATGGTGCACACGTATTTGGGCCAGTCGACGCACGTCCCCCCCGATCAGGACGGCAATGACAAGCGCCCCTGCGATGACCGC
The DNA here is from genome assembly GCA_036390825.1 of Candidatus Dormiibacterota bacterium. GTDB lineage: Bacteria > Chloroflexota > Dormibacteria > CF-121 > CF-121 > CF-13. The sequence goes on along the minus strand of DASWBA010000098.1, from coordinate 11,977 downwards.
AAAGAAGAGGAACACGGATTAGACGGACGCGGTGAGTTTGGCCACTGGTGTCGTTGCTTCTTCCCGCAGGCTGGCCTCGCGAAGGTTCCTGAACGCAAAGCCGACCAGCGCTGCTCCGATAAGAAGAATACCTGCCGCGACAAAAACCAGAGGCGCCCCGAGACGATCGTTGAGCGGACCCGCGAGCGCCATGCCACCAAGGAGGCCCGCCTGGGCCAGTAGAAAGCGGCTCGACATCACTCGGCCCCGAATGTAGTCGGGGGCCTCTCGTTGCGTTACCGAGATCAATGGCACCAGGTAGACGGTACTTGCGGCGCCGCAGATGAACAGGAAGATCAGGGCCGCCCCGAAGTTCAGCAGTAGTCCAGTGAGCGCGTACGACAGCCCGAATCCCGCAACACCAACAAGAATTAGCACGCCGGCGCGGTAGCGGTTCATGAGCTGCGGCGCCGCCAGCGCGCCGATAATCGCGCCGGCACCAATGGCGGCCTCGAGAAAGCCGTATCCTGATGCGCCGGCGTTGAGGGGTCGGTATGCCAACACGACCAGAGTCGGAAACGTCATACCCATAAAGAGTGCGGCCATCGCCGTCAGCGTCATCGTGGATCGCAAGGTCGGGCTGCGTGAAATGAAGCGCAGTCCAGCCACGATGTCATCGACGATGCGCACCTGCCGGTCAGCAACCCGACGAAGTGCGTCGGAGACGCCAAGCAGGGTGATGGCCGAGAAAATGTAGGTGCCAGCGTCGATGAGGAATAGCGGAGTCCAACTGACCGCAGCGGCGATCAGCCCGGCGACCGAATAGCCGAGAAGCTCCATCGTCCGTTCGGATGAGGTCACGAGGCTATTGGCTTTGACCAACAGCTGTGGCGGAACGAGGTTCGGAATGATGGCCTGTTTTGCCGGATTGAAGAAGGTGCTCGCCATCGCGACGAGGAAAACCACGATGAAGACACCCGGAAGCCAGGCCAGTGCCATGAACGGGATGGTCACGGTCAGGATCGCACGAACGACGTCCGCAAAAATCATCACCCGCTGCCGGTTGAAGCGGTCGACGATCGGCCCGGCAACGAGCCCAAAGAGGATGGTCGGGACGGCTTTGGCGATCAGGCCAAGGGCAACCACGGACGCGGAGTGGGTGATGACCAGGAGCATGATCGCGAGTCCAGTGGTGTTCATCATGTCGCCGAAATATGACACCGCCTGTCCGATCCAAAACCGCCGGAAAGGTCGAATGGCCAGCACGTCCCGGTAGGTTGGTCCAGGCGTGGCGATGGGGCCAGCGGGGATGTCGACCCCCCAGCGCGTACGGACGATTTCCTCCATTGCCGTGATCACCGCCGGGTCGTACCATGTCCCGGCCAATTGGCGCAGCTCGCGGATGGCCTCGGCTGGTGTCTTGACCGTCGGGCGAAAGACGCGCGCCTGCGTGATCGTGTCAAAGGCGTCGCAGGCGTTGACGATCCGCGAGCCTAGCGGAATTTCCTCGGCCTTGAGACCGTCCGGATAGCCGGCCCCATCCCAACGCTCATGGTGATGCATCACGATCAAGGCAACATCTTTCTGTTCGGGGTGTTCGGCAAGAATTGCTGCCCCCTCGGTGGGATGGGTCTTGATGATCTCGTATTCCTCAGGAGTGAGTTTGCCGGGCTTCAGGAGGATCGAGTCGGGGATGGCGATTTTTCCAAGATCGTGCAAGATCCCGCCGACGCGAATCGTGTTGCACGCGTCTTCGCTCAGGTGCATCATTCGAGCGACGGTTTCACACATCTCACCGACCCGCTGCGAATGGCCGAAGGTCTGCCCGTCCCGTTTGTCCACGACGCGGCTCTGCATGATGAACGAATCGCGCAGCCACTGGTCGAGCCGGTTCTGTTTTTGCAGGCTCGCTCGATAAACGAGCAACGGGCCATATAGAAGGAACACGCCGAGGCGTTGGGGCATGGAGAAGAGTAGAAACTGATAAATGAGATAGCCGACCACCGGCAGCGCGATGTAGGTCAGCCAGCTGCCGGCCACGGTGTTCTTGGCCAGGTGCCAGAAGCTCGAGCCCTGGAGCAGTGAGAAAAAGGCGGCGACCAGGCCATCGTTGAGAGCAACGATGAGCACGATGACGAAGGGTTGGATGAGGTACCAGGTCGGCTCCGGGTTGTTCGACGCGGCGGGAAAGCCGAGTGCCGCCAATCCCAGACTCGGTATGCCGTAGACCAGGGCGAACATTCCGCGGGAGAAGAGGAACCGAGTCCAGGGAATGGTCCTGCCGGGAATGCGTTCATCCATGGTGCCGATCGCGGCAACCCACATCACCGCCCAGGGTGGAAGCGTGAGGAGGGCACCAAACAGTGGGGCAAGCCCGACGGTGAGTGAGGCACCGTAACGGGTCTTCATGGGGGCGAAGGACGACAGGAACGTGAGGATGAGGAGGATCAGGCCACGGCTGACGATGTCGTCCCGCCAGGAGTGGATGTCATGGGGCGCCGAGAGCACCGTGGTGACAATGGCAAGCCCCAGCCCGACCAGGGCTACGGTCAGCGCATAGACGGTAAAAAGTCTCGGCCGCGCCATCAGGTCCTCAGTATCTTAATGAGATAACTGCAATTCGAACCGTACCTGACGGCAACAAAAAACCCGGGCCTACAGCCCGGGTTTCTTTAGGACTTCGTATCAGCGACTACGGTGTGATATTGGCGCCGCCGGCCAAGATAGCCCCGAGCAGGCCAACTACAACGACCAGTAGCTTCTTCATGTCGACCACCCCCAAAATGATTCCGCGAAAGCCGCGCAGAGGACTCCCTTGGTATTGCTCACGGTACCCCCCGCCGGCCCGAACGTAAATCAGCCACCCGGGTAGATGGTTGCCCTGTCGGCAGCGAACGGACGTTCGCTCTAGAGGTCGAGTTGCACGGCGTGCGCGGCGGCCTCGGTCCGCGTCTGGACCTGCAGCTTTCGGTAGATGTTCCGGAGGTGCGATTTGACGGTGCCCTCGCCGAGGCCAAGCCTGTTGGCGATGGCCTTGTTCCCCTTCCCCTCGACCACCATCTTGAGGATCTCGGTCTCGCGCTCGGTCAGTGGCTGCGCCGGCGGCCGTCGAGTTCTCTTGAAGGCGGCGCCCAGCCGCATGATGACCCGCCGGGTCAGGACGTCGTCCAGCTGGAACCGGCCCGCGTGGGCGTCCTGGATGCTACGGGCCAGGCTCGCCGGGTCGACATCCTTTAGGACGTAACCCGAGGCGCCCGCGGCAACCATTTCGACGATATCCTCCTCCGCCTCGGATACGGTCAGGGCCAGGATCACACGCTCGGGATCCTCTTCCTTGATCGTTCGGGTGGCGGCGATGCCGCCCATCTCCGGCATGTTGAGGTCCATCAGGATGACGTCCGGCTTCAACCGGCGGGATCCCTCCACAGCCTGGCGGCCGGTCATCGCCTCGCCGACGATGTCGATCTCGGCGAAATCGCGGAGCATGCCCTGGACGCCGGCGCGGAAAATCGGCCGGTCGTCGGCGATCAGGACTCGAACCCGGTTCATTCGGAGCGCTCAGCTGGGCCGATCAAGGTGACTAGCGTTCCCTCGAAGGTCTGGCTGACCATCTCGAGCGTTCCGCCGATCAGCTCCGCCCGCTCGCGCATGCCGACCAGACCGTAGGAGCCGCCCTTCCTCGGGTCTTCGGCGACCCGACGAACGTCGAAGCCGCGGCCGTCATCGCGGACCGTCATCACCCACGGGGTCGAGGAGAGGTCGAGGACCACCCAGAGGTTGCGGGCCTGCGCGTGCTTGCGAACATTCGACAGGCTTTCGCGGAGCACCTGGAAGATGACCTCCTTCTGCTCCGGCGCGACTGCGCTCTCCTCGCCCCGAATGCTGACGTTGGTTTCCACCAGGTTCATCCGGCCGAACTGGTCGACCAGCTTCAAGACCGAGGCGAGCAGGCCCTGTGACCGGATTGTCTTCGGCCGCAGCGACTGGAGGATGTTGCGGGCTCCGGCCAGGATCTCCTCGGTCATCGACCGTAACTGGGGCAGCAGCTGACTCGCGTCGTCCGGATCGCGCTGGCGCCGTTGCTCGTAATACTTGAACAGCGCAACCACCGCCGCCAGGTCGGAAGCGAGGCCGTCGTGGATCTCGCGGGCGAGGTTCAGCCGCTCCTGGAGAACCGCCACCTCGGCAACCTTGATGGCGAGGCTGTGCGACCGTAGCGCCGCGACCGCTTCCACCGCCAGGTCTTCGAGCCGGACCGCATCCCGGCGATCGAGGCGCCAGGGGGTGCGCCGGAGCAGGACGAGGACTCCGACCGGGCGCTCCAGCGGGGGCGAGAGGGCAATGGCGGCCATGCCGCGATAGCCGGCGTCGACCCAGACGGCCTCATCGGGGGAAAGCTCCTCGGCGGCGAGGTCCTCGACCGTAAGGACATCGTTGTTCTCCAGGGCCCGACGCAGAAGACCGCTGCTGATCGATGTCGTGCCTTCGGGGATGGCGAGCGACTCGGTCGGCACCCCGGCGCGGAGGACGAACCGCCGCTGCTCGCCGATGGTGAACACCTGGGTGGCGTCGACCTGAAGCAGATCGAGAGCTTGCTGGGCAGCCGCCAGCAGGATCGTCTGGAGAGGGCCGGCCATCTGCTCGGGAACCAGGCGAGAGGCTGGGGCTTCCGTTGCGGCCGCCTCCGCAGGAGCCGCCTCCGCAGGAGCCACTTCCGCTGGGGCTGCTTCCGCCGGGGCCGCTTCCGCTGGGGCCGCTTCCGCTGGGGCCGCCTCTGAGGCTGGCTCGGGTGGCAGTGCCGACCCCGGAGCGGCTTCGGGTGGTGCCTCGGCGCTGACTTCGGCAGCAATGGCAGCCTCGGGTTCCATCGCCTCAGCGGCCGGCGCTTCGGCGACAACAGGTGCGGTCTCCGGTATGGGTGCGACCTCCGTCGTGAGTGGGGTCTCCTCTTCGGGAGCCACCTCCGTGACAGGCGCTGCTTCCGCAGCTGGTGCTGCCTCGGCGACTGGCGCGGCAGTCGCAGCCTGGGTCCGCTCCATCGAGCGGGCGAACAGCTCGAAGAAGTGATCGAGAACCTTGCGCTCGTCGGGGCTCAGCTCGCCATTGACCCCGGCGATCAACTCGCTCGCACTGGCGCGGGGCTCGTGCGACTGCCCGGTCGGCTCGACCGCTTCCCGACGAAGCCGCCGGATCAGCTCACGCAGTCGCTCCGCCGCCGCGGCGCGCTCTTCGTGGCTCGGTTCCCGGCCGCGAGCGTGCGCCAGTTGGTCGGCAATTTCCGGGAAATTGACCTCGAGGTAGTGAACCAGGACATCGTGCATGCTGTTGTTTTGATCGTCTCCAGATAATCAACGCGGGGAAAGAAAGCTTGTCAAGGGCAGTTCGGCGGATGGCGCAAACGACGCCTTCCGTGTACAAAGATGTTACGGGAGCCATAGTTATAATGACGGAGTCGCGGCTCGCCTCAGGACTTGGGATTCCTATTGACTGCTGAAACAGCCACCGTTCGGCTTTCCTACATCATCAATCACGATGTGACGAGAGCCGCCATGCAGAACTTCTCGGCACGCACGGGGATCTCGTTGGCTGCCGACTCAGCCGATGGGTATCAGATCCCGCCAGGGCTGCCGCAGAACGATTTCTGCCTGATCATGCAGAACTTCGGTCGCTGCGAAATGGTGCCGACGTCGGCGGCGCCACCCCAGGGCGAAGAGCCGCAACTTCGTTATGACGGCGCGCAGATCGGCCATCTGATCATCCCCATTTGCGACGGCCACCACCTGCTGGGCCGACTCGTCAGCGAGCCGTTCGCGATCACCAAGCCGGACTTCGCGACGGTCTACGAGCTCGCCCGGGCGCTGCCGGTCCATCCGGACAACCTGATGCGCGCCGTCCAGTCCGTCCCGGTCGTCTCGCAGACCAACATCATGGAGGCAGCCAACCTCGTCCACACGCTGGTGCAGCACGTCGTCGCTCAAAACTACAAGCACCAGGACGAGCTAACGGTGCTGCGCGCCTTCGACAGCATCATGACCAACCTCAGCTACGAGGTGCTGAGCGACATGATCCTCAATCTGGGCATTCGGCTGCTTCGCGGCCAGAGCGCCCTCTTGTTGCTCGCCGGCGACGAGGGGCAGCGTGAGGAAGCGTACTCGGGCCCCGAACCGAACGGGACCGGCGACCTGCGCAAGCTGCTCGTCGAGATGAGCGACTTTGTGCTGCAATCGAAGCGGCCACTCTCGGTCCCAGACGCCTCGCAGAGCCCCTGGACCCAGTACTTGCTCGGGCGGCAGGACGTCAAGGGCTCGATCACCATCACCCCGCTCCTCCAGCAGGACCGCATTCGCGGAACGCTCGGGGTCTTCGCGCCGGACGCTAGCCGCGATCCCGAATCCGATCTCCACCTGCTGTCGATGCTCGCGGCCCAGGCGGTCAACAGCCTGGTCATGCTGGAGCGGTTGGTAGCGAGCGAGGAGCAGGCGCTGACGGACAGCCTGACCGGGCTCTACAACTACCGTTTTTTCCAGGAAAGCCTGCAGCGCGAACTGAGCCGCGCATCGCGCAGTCGAGCGCCGCTCTCGCTGATCGTGCTCGACCTGGACAACTTCAAACTGATCAACGATAGCTACGGGCACCCGGTCGGTGACCGCGTGCTTCGCCACCTTGCCGACCTTATCCAGCGTCACAGCCGCAAGGCGAACGTTGTCGTCCGCTACGGCGGCGACGAGTTCTGCATCATCGTGCCGGAGGGAGACCTCGACACGGCCCGCGGCGTGGCCGAGCGCGTGCTCACCGAGATCCGCAACAGCCCCTTCGGCGATGAGCCCCACGGCGTCGCCCCGCAGAGCCTGACCGTCAGCGCCGGCGTGACCGCCTACCGTCCCGAGGAGGACAACGCCTTTTCCTTCTTCAAGCGCGCCGACGAGAATTTGCTGACCGCCAAGCGGACCGGAAAGGATCGGGTCGTCGCCGAGTAGTTAGCGGCGGCGGTAGGGTCGAGCGAGCGCTCGTCGGATTACCCAGGGGATAGCGGCCGCCACCAGCGGTTGCTCCAGGAAGGCGAGGATCCGCTGGATTTTGGGGAAGAGTTCGGACGTGGTGTGCTCCAGGGCAAAGCCGTGTTCATTGAGTCGAGCCGCGGCCTGTTCCAGCTCGATCGCTTGCTTATAGGCATAGGTGGAGAGTTCGGACGCGCGGCGTGCCGCCCTGCGGTAGGCGCGCCACACCGACACGGTCGCAAAGACGAGGAGGACCAGGCCGACACCGGCGCAGGCGATGCCGACGGCTGCGAGTGTTACTCTTCGGCCTCCTCCGTTCCTCCGACGCCCGCGATGGTGGCGACGGTATCGCCTTCATCGAGCCGCATGATGATCACGCCTTGTGTCTGTCGCCCGGCGACCCGGATATTCTCGATCGGGGTGCGGATCACCTGGCCGCCCTCGGAGATGACGATCAGCTGCTCCTCTTCGGGATTGACGACCACCCGCATCCCGACGAGCGGACCGGTCCGCTCCGTGACCGCCATCGTGTAGACGCCCTGGCCACCACGCGAGTGGGCCGGGTACTCGTCCAGGGGAGTCAGCTTGCCGTAGCCACGTTCCGAGACCACCAGTAAGTGGGCATCCTTGCGGACGATGTCGAAGCCGGCCACCAGCGCGTCCTTGCGCAGGGTGATGCCGCGCACCCCGGTCGTGTCTCGACCCATGGGGCGCACTTGCTTCTCGCTGAAGCGAACCGCCTTGCCGTCCGTGGTAGCGATGATCAGCTCGTCCGAGCCCGAGCTCAACTTGACCCAGTTCAGCTCATCGCCCTCGGTCAGGTTGATGGCGATCAGGCCGTTGCGCCGAACCTGGCTGTAGAGGCGCGCCGGCGTCTTCTTGATGGTGCCCTGCTTGGTCACCATCACGAGGTAGCGATCTTCGGCCCAATCCGTGATGCCGATCACGGCGGTGATCTTGTCCTTGGGGTCGATGTCGATCAGGTTTGCGGCGGGCAACCCCTTGGCCTGCCGGTTGACATCGGGAATTTCGTGGACCCGCAACCGGAAGACCGAGCCGTGGTTGGTGAAGAAGAGCATGTCTGAGTGGGTGGAGGCGATCGCCAGGTGCTCCACGAAGTCGGACTCGACGCGGGCCGCGCCGAGAATGCCCTTGCCACCGCGACGTTGCGGACGGTAGGTGGTAGCCGGCACCCGCTTGACGTAGCCGCGATGCGTCAGCGTGACCACGACGTCTTCCTTGGGGACGAGGTCTTCTTCGTTGAGCTCGACCGAGCCCTGGAAGTCGAGCGTGGTGCGGCGAGGATCGCCGTACTTCTTCTTCAGCTCGGCCAGGTCGTCCTTGATCAGCAACATGATCTTCGCTTCGTGCTGCAGAAGATCCTCGAGGTAAGCGATTCGCTTGATGACCTCTTCGTACTCCTCCATGACCTTGTTGCGCTCGAGGCGGGTGAGGCGGCCGAGCCGCATGTCGACAATGGCTTTCGATTGCCGCTCGGAGAGCTTGAACCGCTCCTGCAGGCGGTCCTGGGCGGTCTTCTCGTCCTGCGACTCACGGATCGTCTTGATGACGGCGTCCAGATTGTCGAGGGCGATCTTCAGACCCTCGAGGAGGTGCGCCCGTTCGCGAGCACGCTCGAGCTCGTAGCGGGTTCGGCGAGTTAGGACGTCGCGGCGATGATCGATGTGATGCTGGAGCAGCGCCTTGAGGTTCAGGACCACCGGTCGCCCGTCCACCAGCGCCAGCGAGATCACGCCGAACGTCGTCTGCAGCGCGGTGTGCTTGTAGAGGTTGTTGAGGACGGTCAGCGCCCTAGCATCTTTCTTCAGCTCGATCACGATCCGCATACCCTGCCGGTCTGACTCGTCGTTGAGGTCGGCGATGCCTTCGAGCTTGCGCTCACCGACGAGGTCAGCGATCCGGGTGACCAGCGTCGCCTTGTTGACCATGTACGGGATCTCGGTGATGATGATCCGCTCGCGGCCGTTCTTGGCCTCCTCGAAAGTGTGGCGGGCCCGCACGATCAGCCGCCCGTGACCGGTGCCATAGGCGGCCGCGATCCCCTCGCGCCCGATGATGATGCCGCCGGTAGGGAAGTCGGGGCCACGCACCATCTTCATCAGGTCCTCGGTGGTGGCGTCGGGATGCTCGATCAGGTAGATTTCCGCGTCGCAGACCTCGCCGAGATTGTGCGGCGGGATGTTGGTCGTCATGCCGACCGCGATCCCCGATGAGCCGTTGATCATCAGGTTGGGCAGGCGCGCGGGCAGCACGAGCGGCTCCTGGCGTGTCGCCGAGTAGTTGTCGCCGAAGTCGACGGTGTTCTTCTCGAGGTCGACCAGCAATTCGGCGGCAATCGGGGCCAGCCGCGCTTCCGTGTACCGGTAGGCCGCCGCCGAGTCGCCGTCGATCGAGCCGAAGTTACCCTGACCATCGACCAGCGGGTAGCGCAGTGAGAAATCCTGCGCCAGTCGCACCAGGCTGTCGTACACGGACTGATCACCGTGCGGGTGGTAGTGCTTGAGCACCTCACCGATGATGGCCGCACACTTCTGGTAGCGGGCGCCCGGGGTCATCCCCTGGTCCTGCATCGCGTAGAGGATGCGGCGATGAACGGGCTTGAGGCCGTCGCGAACATCGGGTAGCGCCCGGCTGACGATGACGCTCATCGCGTAGTCCATGTAGCTCGAGCGCATCTCGTTCTCGAGCTGCAGGGGCAAGACGGTACCGATGTTCAGGGGTTCCATTCAGACCTCGGCGCGGACGGAATGGATTCTAGTTGTTGTCAAACCGCTTGAGCACGATGCAGGCATTCTGCCCGCCGAAGCCGAACGAATTCGACATGGCGACCTGGATTTCGTGGCGCCGGGGCTCATTGGGAACATAGTCAAGGTCGCAATCGGGATCCGGGTGCTCCAGGTTGATGGTCGGATGCACGATCCCGTTGTTGATGCTGAGGATGGTCGCAATCGCCTCGACGGCGCCGGCCGCGCCCAGCAAGTGGCCGATCATAGACTTTGTGCTCGAGATCGGAATCTGCTTGGCCCGATCGCCCATCACCCGCTTGATGGCGGCGGTCTCCGACTTGTCGTTCAGCTGCGTCGACGTGCCGTGGGCGTTGATGTAGTCGATGTCCTGGGGACCGACGTGGGCATCCTCGAGCGCCTTGGCCATGGCGCGGGCGGGACCGTCCCCATCCTCTTCCGGCATGACAATGTGAAAAGCGTCGTCGGTGACGGCAAACCCGATGATCTCGCCGTAGATCTCCGCCCCACGGCCGTTGGCATGTTCGAGCGTCTCGAGCACCAGCATGCCCGCGCCCTCGCCGGGGACGAAGCCGTCGCGCAGCGCATCGAACGGCCGGCTCGCCTTGGTCGGATCCTCCGAATAGGTCGAGAGCACCTTCATCGCTGCGAACGAGGCGAGCCCGAAGCGGCAAAGGTTGGCTTCGGCGCCGCCGGCGAGCATGACGTCGGCGTCGCCACGCTGCAGAACGCGGTAGGCGTTCCCCAGCGCCTGCGTCGAGGCGGCGCACGCGGTGGTGTCCGTGTTGTTCGGGCCCTCGAGGCCAAACTGGATCGCGATCTGACAGGACGCCATGTTGGGGATGACCCGGGGGACGAAGAACGGTGAGATGCGGTCCGGTCCGCGCTCGCCGCGGAGCGCGAAGGCCTCGATCTCTTCCGAGATCTCCTTGAAGCCGCCAATCCCGGTGCCCACCTCGCAGCCGATGCGGGTGCGGTCCTCTTTCGCCAACTCGATCCCAGACTGGTCAATCGCCATCCTGGCCGCCGCGACCCCTACCTGACTGAAGCGGGCCATGCGCTTGGCTTCTTTGAAGTCCATGTAGTCGCGCGGATCGAAATTCTTGAGCTCGGCGACGGTCTTCACGGCTAGGTCCGAGACGTCGAAGGTGGTCGCAATCCCGAGGCCGGAGCGTCCTTCGATCAAGCTGTCCCAGAACTCCCTGAGGTTGTTCCCGTTCGGGGCCAGCACGCCCATGCCGGTGACCACCACGCGGTGCTCCCGTCGGACCCCATTCCCTTCCATGTCGTCATGTTACGAGAGGGGCTGATTTATGCGCTGTTTGTTGCGGCTTGACCGCTACGGACTGCACCGCGGCCGCAATCGTCGGGACGACCTGCTGCTGGACGGCATCCCGGGCAACGCGGACAGCGTTGTAGGTCGCCCGTGCGTCGGATCGGCCGTGGGCGATCACCGCCACCCCATTGACCCCCAGGAGGACGGCCCCGCCGAACTCGCGCCAATCGGCGCGGCGGCGGACCGCTCGGAGCTTGGGACGGATCAGGAGCCCGCCGAGCGTCGCCAGCGGGTCGCCCTGGACCGCGTCCCGCATGCTCTGGAAGACGAACTCGGCGGCGCCTTCCGCCGTCTTGATCAGGATGTTGCCGCTGAAGCCGTCGGTGACCACGACATCGGCCTTGCCTTTGAAGATGTCTTTGCCTTCGATGTTGCCGATGAAATTGATGCCGGGCAAGGCGCGAAGCAATGGCTCGCTTGCCTGAACCAGCTGGTTGCCCTTCCCCGCCTCCTCCCCGTTGCTCAATAGCGCCACCGTCGGCGTCTGCAGGCCCATCAATTTCTCGGCGTAGATGCTCCCCATCAGCGCGTATTGGACGAGGTGCTCCGGCTTGGCATCGGGGTTGGCGCCGACGTCCAGGAGGAAGCAGTTCTTTCCGGCGGCGGTTGGGATGATGGAACCGATTGCCGGCCGGTCGATGCCGGCGATCCGATGCAGGCCGAAGAGGGCCGCCGCCATCACCGCCCCGCTATTTCCAGCGCTGACAAAGCCGCTGGCCCGCCCGTCCTCGACCATCGTGCAGGCCCGGACAATCGAGGAGTTCTTCTTAGTTCGAACCGCTTGCGCCGGGTGCTCGTCCATAGCGATCACCTCGGGCGCATCCTCGATCTCGGCCCATTTCCCGGCTCCCGACGCGGCGAGCGCGGCGTCCACCTTCTCCTTGACGCCCACGAAGATG
>DASWBA010000097.1:0-47009 GCA_036390825.1 Candidatus Dormiibacterota bacterium | reverse complement strand
GCTGCGACCGGTGCCGCCCGCCACCCCGGCACCCAAGGTCAGTCCAGAGCGAACACCTGACGATACGCCGAAAGCTGGCGGCGGAGCCCCGGCTCGCCGGCCAACGTCGGGTCGCGCTCCAAGAGGCGGACGGCCTCGCTCCGGGCGTCGCTGATCAACACTGCGTCCAGCAGGCTCGCCATCTTGAAGTCCTTCCCGTGCTGGCGGTAGCCGGCAAGGTCTCCCCAGCCGCGTAGCCCGAGGTCGATCTCGGCCAGGTCGAAGCCACTCTTGTTGATGACCACCGCCTGCAGCCGCTTGAGCGACTGCGGATCCTCGGCGTCCGTAAACAGAAAACACCACGACTCCTCGGATCCGCGGCCGACCCGGCCACGGAATTGATGGAGCTGTGCCAGGCCGAACCGGTCGGCGCCCTCGATCATCATCACCGTGGCGTTGGGGATGTCGACGCCGACTTCCACCACGGAGGTGGAGACCAGGATGGCGACCTCACCACGCTTGAACGCCGCCATGACCGCCTCCTTCGCGGCGGACTTGAGGCGGCCATGGAGCAAGGCGATGCGCGAGGCGAGCTCGGGAAAGACATCGCGCTGTAATTTCTCGAGCTCCTGCGTCGCCGACCGAACGCCGAGCTTGTCGGACTCCTGGATCAGCGGGCAGATCACGAAAACCTGCCGGCCAGCCTCCACCTGCTTGCGGATGAAGTTGTAGGCATCGACGCGTTTTTCGGGCGGTACCAGGCCGGTCTTGACCGGCCGGCGGCCCGGCGGCAACTCGGCGAGGATCGAGATATCGAGGTCGCCAAAGAGCGTGAGCCCCAGGGTGCGCGGGATGGGAGTGGCGGTCATCGACAAGAAGTGCGGCGTGCGCTCGCTTTTCTGGCGGACCGCCAGCCGCTGGCCGACCCCGAAGCGGTGCTGCTCATCGACCACGGTCAGCGCCAGGTCTTTGAATTGCACGCCTTCCTCGATCAGCGCGTGGGTCCCCACCAGGACCGGCAGTTGTCCCGCGAGAAGTGACGCCAGCATCGGTTTGCGCGCCGCGGCCGGGGTGCTGCCAACCAGTAGCCCCACGTCGATCTGAAACGGCCCCAGGATCGATTGAATGACGTCCGCGTGCTGGCGGGCGAGGATCTCGGTGGGTGCCAGCATGACCGACTGGAAGCCGGCGTGCGCGGCGTGGTGCATGGCCATCGCCGCCACCACGGTTTTGCCCGATCCGACATCGCCTTCGAGCAATCGGTTCATCGGCTGCGGGCGGGCGAGATCCTGCAGGATCTGCCAGGCGGCGACGCGCTGCGCGTTGGTGAGTTTGAAGGGCAGCGCCTTGACGAAGCCGCGCGCGGTCGGCTCGTCGAACGGCACGACTGGCGCGGACCGTGCCTGGCGGGCGCGCTTGGCCATCTGGGCTGCGACCTGCAGGACAAACATCTCTTCGAAGGCGAGGCGATCCTTGGCGCGCTCGAGCCGGGCGGTCGATGATGGGAAGTGGACCTGGCGGACCGCTTCGGCCCGCCCCATCAACTCGCGACGGGTCACGACGTCACGCGGCAGGAATTCGTCGAGCTGGTCGGCCATCGACAGCACCGATTGGATCTTGGGTCGCAACCATTTCGAGGTCAGGCCTTCGGTCTCGCGATAAATCGGCACCAACCGGGCCGCGTGCTTGGGGCGCAGCGACACCTTTTCGTGGTCCGGGTTCTTCATCACCAGCCCGCCGTTCAGGTCAGCCTCACCGGCGACAAAGATCTCATCGCCCTTCTGCAGGCTCTTCACCAGCCACGGCTGGTTGAACCAGACGACCCGCAGCGTGGTCCCCGAATCGTCACCCAGAACCGCCTCGGTCAGCGCCATCCGCTTGTATTTCGTTTGCCGCGCACCGATGTCATAGATCCGTCCGCGAACGGTGGTCTTCACGCCCGGACGCACGAAGGCGATGGGCGTGATGGTTGAAAAGTCCTCGTAGCGGCGGGGGAAAAAGAGCAAGAGATCGCGGATGGTCGCGATGCCGAGCCGGGCCAGCTTGGCTTCGGTTCGATCGCTAACGCCGGAGAGGGTCGCGACAGGATCGTCCAGGGACGGGTCCCGCACCACGTGCAAACGCGGCATGATCAGGCGACGAGATAGGTAAAGCCGATGACGCCGGGTCCGGTGTGCGTCCCGAGCACGGCTCCAATCTCGGTCAGTAGGATGTCGACGCCCGGATAGCTGGAGGCCACCCGCTCACGCAGTTGTTCGGCGTCGACCTGGGCGGCGCCGTGCATGATGGCGAGCTGGCTCACCTTGCCGTCCCGTTCGAGCAGCTCGACCAGGCGGCTGAGGGCCTGCGGCCGTCCCCGCGCCCGACCGAGCGGGACCACCTCGCCGTCTTTCAACTGCAGGATCGGCTTGACGTTCAGCAACGACCCCAGCAGCGCCCGCGCCTTGCCGATGCGGCCACCCCGCTCGAGATAGGTCAGCGTGTCCACGACACAGATGACGCGGGCCTTGGGCACGAGCGACTGCAGGGACTCCGCGACCGCCCTGCGATCGCGGCCCGCTCGGGCGAGTTTCGCGCCCTCCAGCGCCATGAAGCCGAGCGCCATGGAGGTACTGAGGGAATCGACGACCTCGATCTTTCCCTCGCCGACCGACTGCGCCGCCATCAGTGCGGAGTTGTAGGTACCGGAGACCTTGCTGGAGAGGTGCACGGAGACGATCTCGTCGCCGCTCTGACGCAAGGTTTTGTAGGCCTCCTCGAAGGCACCCACCGAGGGCTGCGAGGTCCGGGGCAACTGTGGCGAGGCTTTCAGTCGACGGAAAAACTCGTCGGTCGTAAGGTCCACGTGGTCGCGGAAGACCTCGTCACCGAAGTGGACGTTGAGCGGGACAACGATGATACCGGCGGCCCGTTGTTGCTCTGGGGTCAAGTCCGCGGTGGAATCCGTAACGATCCGCACCACGACTGGAGTATAGCCAGCGGTTCGAGCCGATCACAGCCGGGCAACGGGGAGGTTTCGTTAGGCTGGGCGTCGCAAAGATTGATAAACCTATATTGCGATGTCGCTCCCAGGACATGCCGCCGTCGGCGCACACCTGAACGCCGGCCTCAACTCGCGACTGAATCAGGCCATGATCCTCACCGCCTTCGTCGGCTTCCAGGTGCTCGATTCGCTCACCACCCACCTTGGTCTGGCCCTGCAACACCAGGAACTGAACCGCATCATGGCGCCGCTGATGGCGACCCAGGGAGAACTGGCCGCCTACGCGGTCAAGGGCACGGCAGTGGCCGTGCTGCTCGCCATCTTGATGTTGATGTACAGGAGGAAGCCGCTGGTGTGGCATGCGTACCACGTCGCCGCCTGGATCACGGCGCTCGGCGTGATCGCCAATATCGTCCAGCTACTGTGAGCTTCGCCTACTCCACTGCCAGCACGTAGGGGTAGAGGGCCTGCTCGCCGGACTGCAGCTCGACCGACGCGTCCGGGAATTGTTTGACGATCGAGCTGCGCAGCGCGTCCCGTTGCCGGTCCGACGCATCCACGCCGGCGTAAATCGTCACCGTTCCAATCTTGCTGGGATCGATGCGCATAAGGACCGCCTGCACCACCTTCTCGGCTGATGAGCCCGCTTCCACGATCTTGTCGTCGAGCAAGCCGATCACGTCGTTTTCCGCGATCTTCAATCCGTCCACCTCGCTCGCCCGCACCGCGCGCGTCACCTCGATGGTTTTCACGCCGCCGAGTGCGCGCGACATCGCGGCCGCGTTGGCCTCCAGGTCGGCGCTGAAATCGAAGGCAAACAGGGCGGCGATGCCCTGCGGCAGGCTGCGCGAGGGAACCACCCGTACGTGCTTTTTGGTCAGTTCCGCGACCTGCTGCGCGGTCATGATCACGTTGGCATTGTTGGGAAGCAGCAAGACGTCGCTGGAGGGCACCGACTCGACGGCGGCCAGGATGTCCTCGGCCGACGGGTTCATCGTCTGCCCGCCGCTGACCACCGAATCGACACCGAGGCCCTCGAGGATGCGCCGGAAGCCGTCTCCGCTGGCTACCGCAACCAGCGCCAGGTGCTTGGTGCTCGCTGGACGGCGGATACTCTCCCCCTGCAGCCGGTGGTGCTGGGCGGACATGTCGTCGACCTTCAAGCGGCTGAGTCGCCCCACACTGCTGGCGTAGCCGATCACGACGGCAGGTTGTTGGGTGTGGACGTGGACCTTGATCGCAGCGTCGTCCCCGACGACCAGCGCCGACTCCCCATGCCGGAGGATCTCGGTGCGCACCTCGTCCACCGCCAGGTTGGCGCCGTTGATGATGAATTCGGTGCAGTAGCCCCAGCCCGCGGTCGGCGCTTCGATCGCCTTTGGACGGGCGTGCTGGGTAGCGGGTCGCTCGAAGGTGGCGAGCGCCTCGCCGCTCATCCGCTTGAGGAAGCCTTCGAGGATGAGCTGCAAACCGAAGCCGCCGGCGTCGATCACGCCGGCCTGCTTGAGGATGGGCAGCTGGTCGGGCGTACGTTCGACCGCGGCCGCGGCCGCCTCGCAGGCCGCGCGCACCACCTCGGTCAGATCGGTACTGGTCGCGGCCTTCACCTCCGCGCCTCGGGCTGCCTCGCGCGCCACCGAGAGCATGGTGCCCTCGGTCGGCTTGATCACCGCCCGGTAGGCAACGTCGGCGCCGACGCTGAACGCATGGGCCAGCCCGCGTGCATCGACGGCATGACTCGAGGCGATCGCGACGGAGAAACCGCGGAAAATCTGCGAGAGGATGACGCCCGAGTTGCCGCGCGCTCCCATCAGCGCACCGTGACTCGCGCGCTTTGCCATCTGCGAGAGGTCGGCCTCGTCGAGGTCACGGATGTCGTCGATCGCGGACTGCAAGGTGAGCAGCATGTTGGTACCGGTGTCGCCGTCGGGAACCGGGAAGACGTTGAGCGCGTCCACCTCGTCCCGGTTGACGGTCAGCCAGGCGAGGGAGCCGAGCAGCGCCTCTTTGAAGAGACGGCCGTCGCATTCGAGGATGGGCACGGTCGCGGCGCCGGTCAGGCTCTGGATCTCAGCTGCCGCCGCTCCCGCTGACGTGGATCCCCTGGACGTTGACGTTGACTTCCACCACCGGCAGGCCGAGCGTGCGTTCGACGGAGTAGCGCACGGCGTTGCCGAGGTTGTGGGCGACTTCGGAGACGCGGGTGCCGTACTCGACGATCACGTACAGCGAAACCGCGATCCCATCGTCGCGAACCTCGACCTCGACGCCGCGGTGTACCTTGTCGCGGTGCAGCCGCTCCGCCAGGCCGTCGCGGAGGCCCCGGGCGGCCATCGCGACCACGCCATAGCAGCCGGCGGCGGCATGACCGGCAATGGTGGCGACCACATGGCGCGACACCTCGATCCGCCCGAGGTCCCTGGCCTGGATCAGCGTCCTCGGCGGCTTCCCGGTCCGTTGCGGGTTGGCCTTCGTCTTTGAGTCCATCGTGTGCTACTATGTGACGCTGATTTCGCTTCAATCATACGCGATGATCCGTGAAGCACCCAACCAAACAAAACCCATGGCACAACGCTGCGCAATCTGCGGAAAAGGGCCCCAGTTCGGGCATCACGTGAGCCACTCGAAGGTGCACACGAAGCGTCGCTTCATGCCCAATCTGCACAAGGCGCGGGTCGTAATCGACGGCCGGTCGCAGACGGCACTGGTATGCACTCGCTGCCTGCGCACCCAGGCCAAGTCGGCCTAGTTTCCGCCCACCTCGGTTACGGCGCTGACGGCGCCGGCATGTTCGCGGGGCGATACCCACAGCTCGACGCTGGCCCCGGGACGCAGCCAGGAGCGGTCGGCGTTCAGCTCCTCGTCTGACACCACCAGGTAATACTTGGCGCCGCCGCGCAACCCGATGACGCGCCCCTCGACCCGGTCGACCACGCCGATGACCTGCTTGGGTAAGGCGGCGTAGCTCTGGGCGCTCAATAAGGCAAACCAGGTGGTGAGGATCACCCCGACGGTGGCGATCGTCAGCAGGATTCGCCGACCCCAGGGGGCACCCTGCCAGAGGAGCGCGTAAACCAGCCAGGGCAAGACGATGGCGACCATCGCCAGACTGGTCTGGGTCTCCTGCCAGATGTTGGCGGCATAGTCCCGCTGTGCACTGTCTGTCATATCGGCGCCGGGCGCCATAAACGCCGGGACGTGCAAGGCCAGCAGGAAGAGCGCAATGCTCACCACCAGGGTGAGCACCACCCGGCCAAACCGGACGTCGTCTGGCACCATCCGACGGTTGATCCGCAGGGACCGGCGCACCGCAGCCGTCACAGTCGTGCAACTGGCGGGCCGGTCAATTTACGGCACCGCCGAAGAGAGGAGAACGCCATGCAAAAGCCACCCCAGCTCCTTCCGACCAGCCTCGAGGAGGGCCAGGCTCCCGGAATCCGCTATCGGATCGACGGCGAGCTGGTGCCGGTCCTCCACACCTGGCTGGACGGCACGGTGCCGATCTACTTCGAGCACCACGTGGTGCTCTGGAAGGACCCCCAGCTCAACATCGGCATCCGGGCGATGAAGGGCGCCTTCAAGCGGATGGTGGCGGGCATGCCGATCTTCCTCACTGAAGCTCAGGGCCCGGGGGAGGTCGCCTTCTCACGGGACGGCGCCGGTCACCTCTTCCCCCTCCACCTGATGCCGGGCAAGGCCGTGCTGGTCCGCGAACATCAATTCCTGGCGGCAACCGGGAATCTCGACTACACCTTCACCCGGGTCAAAGGCGTGAGCAACATGCTGCTGGGCTCGACCGGGTTTTTCGTGGACCGCTTCAGCGCCTCGCACCAGGAGGGCGTGCTCTGGCTGCATGGCTACGGCAACGTCTTCGAGAAAGAGCTGGCCCAGAACGAGCAGATCGATATCGAGCCGGGCGGCTGGGTCTACCGGGATGAAAGCGTGCGCATGGAGGTGCAGATGTTCGGGCTGAAAACCGGCATCTTCGGCGGTGGCGGCAACATGATCTGGAACCGATTCACCGGTCCCGGCCGCGTCGGCATCCAGTCAATGTACCTGCACATGCCGACCACCGAATAGCTTTAGCGCAATTCCTGGATCGCGGTCTTTGGTCCCTTCGGATGACCGAAAACGAAGGAGCCGGCGACCAGCACCGTCGCTCCGCTTTGAGTCGATAGGCGGCCGGTCTCTTTGTTGACGCCGCCATCGATCTCGATATCGAGCTCGGGGTTGAGCCGGTCGCGCAGCGCCCGCGCCGCTTTGATGCGCTCCGGGCTACCGTCGATGAACTTCTGGCCGCCCCACCCGGGATTGACGCACATCATGACCAGCAGGTCGGCGTCTTTGAGCACCGGCTCGACGAGGACCAACGGGCTTCCGGGGTTGAGGCAGACGCCCGGCCGCATTCCGGCCGTCCGAATGCTCTCCAGGACCCGGTGAATGTGCCGCGTTGCCTCGACGTGGACGGAAAGGGTGTTGGCGCCCGCGTCGCGGAAGGCATCGATGCTGCGCTCCGGATTCTCGATCATGAGGTGAACGTCAAAGGGCAGCTTCGCGTAGCGTCGGCAGTGCTCCACCGTACGCGGCCCCATGGTGATCGGCGGGACGAAATGCCCGTCCATCACGTCGAAATGCACCCAGTCGGCACCGGCCTGCTCGAGGGCGGCCACTTCCTCTCCCAACCGGCTGAAGTCGGCCGATAGGAGCGAGGGCGAGATCAGCACTAGGAAACAGTCGGGATGCTGATCGTTACCGGCGCGTCGAAGTCGTGGTAGTTGAGGACCACGTGGGCCGTCGCGTGGATGGTCGAGCCTGCGGGCAGCTGGCTGCCGCGTGGCGCCGCGGCCCCCAGCGAGCTCAGCAACTGGTTGAGATCGATGGTGTAGTCAGCGTCAGTGCTGACCCGTCGGACCAGGTGATCGTCCTTGCCGAACCAGACCTCGACGGTCATGGTGCCACTGTCGAGGACCTGCTTGATAGCCGCCAGCGCCTGCGGGTTCTTGACCGCGGCCTTGTCCATGGCGGCGAGCAGTTTGTCCTTGTCAGGAATCAGCCGGTAATGATGGACGCTGGCGCCGTCGAGCGTGGTGTCGCCCAGGTCTTTGATCGATTTGACATTCTTCAGCAGCTGCTCGTACGAAAGTGGATCGGGTTGGCTGAACTGGCTGGTGAGACCGCTCGAGTCCGAAGCCTGCCATTTGCCGCTGAGCGGATTTTTCACGTAGGCCTTGCCGTTGGCGACGACGACTTCGGTCGCGATCGACATCCCGGACATCTTGGCGTTGATCACCGCGTGGTAGCGATCGGGAAACTGTGCCTCGCCGGTGCCGCTGAGATCGAGCGAGATCGACCCGGCGGCAGCCCCGCTCTGCCCGAGCATCGTGCCCAGCTGGGCGGGGAATGTCATCTTGACATTGCCCTGGAGGTCGAACTTGGCCGATTTGAGCTGGCCGGCGCGCTGCGCGGCGGCGTCGAGTGCCTGCTGCGGTGTTTCCGCCTTGGCCAGCGGCGAGGCGCACGCGGCCAGCGCCAGCATGGTCAACAACGAGGCGAGGATTCGTTTCATCGGGGCTCTTTGAGTATATCGGCGCCCGGACGCCGTTCCTTCATTGGCGAGCGGGGACGTAGCTGGTGTCAAGCCAGCCCGGTAACTCGGCCAGGCGATCGATGACGTGGGTCGGAGAGATCCCCGGGAACGGGAGCGCCCCGGGATGGCGAAGCCAAACCCCCGCAATGCCGGCGTTCAGCGCACCGGCGACGTCGGTGTCCAGCCGATCGCCAACCATCACGGTCTCCTCCAGGGGCACGCCCAGCCGACGGGCGCCTTCGGCATAGATCGCGGGATCGGGCTTGGCCGTACCGAAGTCCCGAGAGGTGACCATGGCGTCGATCAGTCCGAGGATCCCAGCCTTCTCGAGGGCGTCCGCCAGCTCGGCATCACCCGATCCGACCGTGTTGGAGATGACACCGAGGCGGTAACGCGGCTTCAGCGTGGTCAACACCTCGAGCACATCCGGGATCGGCGTCATCGCCATCTCCCACAGGTGCTTGCCCGGCTCCTCGACCAGGAGGGTGTTGCCCGCGTCGAAGAAGACGCCGGCGAGGGGCTTGCGCATCAGGCGAGTGAGGTCGCACTTGGCTGGAGCTGCCGGGCTCGCAGCTGGCCGCAGGCGGCGTCGATGTCCAGACCCCGTGTGGCGCGGATCGTGGTCGAGATGCCGGCTCCATGCAAGACGGACTGGAACGCCTGCGCGCGCGCCTTCGACGGTGGCGAGAGTGGGCTGCCGTCGATCGGGTTCATCGGAATCAAGTTGACATGGGTCAGGCGGTGACCGATCACGGCGCTGAGCCGCCGAGCCTGTTCGACGCTGTCGTTGACACCCTGCAGCAAAACGTACTCATAGCTGGTGCGCCGTCCGGTCCGCTCGGCATGCGCCCGCGCCGCGGCGACGATCGCGGCGATCGGGTATTTGCGGTTCACCGGAATCATGCTGCTGCGCAGCTCATCGTCCGGCGCATGCAGCGAGACTGCCAGGTTGACCGGGAGCCCCTCGGCGCCGAGGCGCTCGATGAAGGGCACCAGCCCAATGGTCGACACCGTGACCCGTCGCGGACTGAAGTTGAGCGTGTCCTCACGAGCCCAGCGCCGTATCGCCCCCACCACCGCGGCGTAGTTGTTCATCGGCTCGCCCATTCCCATGAACACGACATTCGTCAGCGCGCGCTGTTTTTCACCAAGGTCGCGACTGGCGGCGAGGAACTGGTCGACGATCTCGGCCTCGGTGAGGTTTCGATCGAAGCCCGATTGGCCGGTGGCGCAAAAGCTGCATCCGATGGGACAGCCCACCTGCGAGCTGACGCAGATGGTCGTCCGAGCACGCGAACGGGCGGTGGCATCGTAGTGCATGACGACGGTTTCGATGGTCCGGTCATCGAGCAGCTTGAAGAGGTACTTCACCGTCTGGCCGTGGTCGGCCTGCCGCTTCAGATGAGGCGTCACCGTGCTGAAGGCAAACGAGTCCTCCAGCTGCCGGCGCGCCGACGCTGTCAAGGTGCGCATGGCGCTGAACGAGGGGGCCAGCCGCTGCCAGAACCACTGCCGAGCCTGGTCAACGCGGTATGGCGCTTCGCCCGTGAGCCGGGCACGAATCTCCGCCGGATCGGCCGTCGCGAACGCCGCGCGCTCAGTCGCTACGGCGATTTCCGAACACGAGCGATGCGTAGTACAGCAGGGTCAGCAGCGCCCCGAAGAGAGCCACCCAGTAGGTGAAGGCCGCGGCCCGCAGCATGCGCCGCGCGCCGTCCTGTTCCTCCGGGACGATGACGCCGTTCTCCGCCAGCAAGCGAAGGGCGCGGCGGCTGGCGTCGAGCTCGACGGGTGTCGTCACCAGCTGGAACAGCACGACGGCCGCGAACAGCGCCAGCCCCAGGGTGGCGATGTAAAAACCGATCCCGCTGCCGGTGAAGGCCGAGAGGACAAGGCCGGCGATGACAATCAATAGCCCAGCCTGCGAACCCAGGTTCGCGGCCGGCACAAGGCCGGACCGAAGGCGCATGGCAAAGAAGCCCTGGCGGTCCTGCTGGGCGTGGCCGATCTCGTGTGCGACCACTGCCTCGGAGGCGACCGAGTTCCCCATCGCGACCTGTTTGGAGAGGTTCAGTGTTTTGGTTCGTGGATCGTAGTTGTCGCTAAGTTCCCCATCGATCACCTGGATGGTGACGTCGCTCAGTCCGGCGCCGGTGAGGATGCGCCGGGCGATGTCGACGCCGGTCAAGCCACTCGAGCTTCGTACCTGGGAATAGCGCTGGTAGGTGTTCTTCACCCAGCTGCTGGCCAGGAAACTGAGCGCCATGATCGGAAGGGCGACGAAGACGAAATAGCGCCAATCGAAAAAGACCATTCCCTATCTGAGCGAATTCTACCCAGCACCCGGACGCCCAATCCTCCCGCTTCGTCGATGAACCGCTGCCGGGCCGTGCCCATCTTTTCACGCTGCGTGAAAGGATCCCGCGAAGTGGGTCGTTTCACCCTCATCGGGGCCAGATGCCCTGGAGAACATGCTGGACGAACCACAGCGACTCACGATGTCGGACGTTTTCACCCTTTTCGGCCGCCACTCCGAGGACACCCGCTGGGTCGCTTCGGCGGATTCGCAAGAATATCTGGCCGTTGTCCTTTATCTGGTTCAGCGGAACAACGCCCGTTAAGCACGGCAGCCACCGCCTCTTTGTGATAGTATGGCTGTTAGATTAGCTTCTATTTAGGTGTCAAATGTCTGAAAAGCTGACCTTGAGCGAACTCTTCGCCCTCTTCGGGCGCACCAGCGAGGACACGCGCTGGGTAGGCTCCGCCGATTCCGAGGAATACCTGGCGGTCGTCACCTACCTCGTCCAGCGCTCGGGCGCCCGCTAGCCGATTCCGAGCGGGTCGCCGGCATCCGTGACAATCCCGCCACGATCGCGGCACGACCCGTCTGTTCGCTGGCCGGTCCCTCGTTATAACGCTCATACTCGGATTGCGGCGATCGCCAGGTCCGAAGAAGAGCAAGCAATGATCACCATCCTCGCGTCACGGATCCGGGCCCTGCTGGGTTGGGAGAGCGAACGCGGCCAGGCCCTGGTCGAGTACTCGCTCATCATGTGCCTGGTGGTCATCGTGATCCTGGTCACCCTGATCGTCCTCGGCAACCAGGTGCGCAACACCTACTGCAACATCCAGGGCGCCGTCGTCGGCGCCTGAGCCTTCCCGACTAGCGCCCGGACACTTCCACCGCCGGATTTCCCATGACGACCGCGCCCGGCGCGACGTCAGCGACGACCAGCGCACCCCAACGCACCACCGCCCCCTCCCCCACCGATACCCCTTTGAGGATGGTCGCCTTTCCCTGGATCCAGGCGGAAGGTCCGATGCGGATCGGTCGTCGCGTGACGGGTGCACCCTCCTGTCGACGGCTGGGACCGACCGCGTGGAAATCGGTGTCGACCACCAGGCACGGCCCGATGATCGCCTCGTCGCCCACGTCGATGACGCTGGCCGCCATCAGCCCGGCGCCGTCGATCTCGACCCGATCCCCGATGTCGATCCGGGCATCCGACCCAAAGGTCAGCAGCGCGGTCCGGCCGGAGGTGTTGCGTACCCGGACATCGCGGCCAAAGGTGACCAGGCCGGGGCCGCGGATGCGAAGCCGCCACGGTCCCTCAAAACCCGGACCGAAGCGGTGACGCCGGTAACGCAGCCGCAGGTACAGGGTGCTCAGGCTCACGTGGGTAAAGGGCTCTGCCCGGGAAGGGATTTGAACCCTTACAAGCTTGCGCTCACAGCCCCCTCAAAGCTGCGTGTCTACCAGTTTCACCACCCGGGCGAGGCGAGACGCATTTTAGCCGCTCGGACCGCCCGGATGGGCCGAGCGACCGATTCAGGCGAATCGACCTCGCCATAGGCTTGCCCTACGGGGGCGCGAGAGGCACCGCTCGCGCCCTTTTTTTGTCTCGGCGCATCCCAGCACGAGCCTGTAACAAACGCCGTAAGCCAGCCTCTCTACTGTGAGACCGAGTCCGGGCCCCGTCGCTTCTGATGTGACCCTGACGCGACAAGAGTCATCACATCGTAAAGAGGAATCGTAAGGAAATGAATGACGAGGGCCATATACCTTTGCCGGCTCTCCAGTCGGACCTGAGCCAGCAGCCGCAGGTCCAAATCCATGGTGGCCGGTCGGCAGCGCGACGCGCACTGGCCGCCGGAAGAGAGGGGTTTAACATCGTCAACCGGTACCGGATTCTGATCGTCGACGACGATGCGATGGCGCGCGAGATCCTCAAGCGGATTCTCGAACACGCCGGCTACGAGGTCATGACGGCCGGCAGTGGTCCCGAGGCGCTGCGCAAACTCCATGAGGGAATCCCGCACCTGGTGGTCGTCGACCTGATGATGCCGGAGATGGACGGCTTCGAACTCTGCCGCCGTATCAAGAGCCACCTCGATGTCCCGATCGTCATCCTGAGTGCCGTCGCGGCGGTGGAGAGCAAGGTCGAAGGCCTCCAGATGTACGCCGAGGACTACATCGTCAAGCCCTTCGAGAAGGAAGAGCTGGTCGCCCGCGTGCAGCGCGTGCTGCGCCGCTACGGCGAGTCGGCCGGCGTCGAGCAGCCGGAAGTCGTCATCGACCAGGATCTGCAGATCAACTTCGTGCAGCACTGGGCTCGCGTCAAGGGCCAGCAGGTCACGCTGACGCCGACCGAGTCCAAGCTGCTGTTCCTTCTCGTCCGCAACGCCGGCCGCGTCGTCACCAACGAGACGCTGCTGGCAAAGGCATGGGCCGGCGACGAGGAAGCCTACGAAGAGGGTCTACGGGTGCACATCTCGCGCCTGCGCAGCAAGATCGAGCCCAACCCCAGCAAGCCCGTCTACATCCAGACCAAGCGTGGTGTCGGCTATCGCTTCAGCGCCAAGGTCAACTACCCCGCCGGGCAGGAACCGCTGGCGATGGCGGGATGAGCATGCGCACCCTGGGTCTCGGCCTGCTCGTCTTCGTCCTCTCCTTCCCACTCTGGCTGCACTGAAGCTAGCGTCGTTACACTCCTCGCGTGACACACGCACTTGGTCTTGGCTTCACCGTCTTTGTTGTCATCTTTCTGCTCGAGCTGCCAGATAAGACGGCGCTGGCGGCCCTGTTGCTCGCCACCCGTCATCGCCCACTCCCGGTGTTCCTTGGTGCGGCCGCTGCCTTCCTGATCCAGAGCCTGGTGGCGGTGATCGCCGGCTCGATCTTCGCCTTGCTTCCTCGTGAGCCGGTGCGCATCGGCGCGGGCATCCTGTTCCTGATCATGGCGGCGCTCCTGGTCCGGCAAAACCTGAAGAAGGCCGAGGCGGAGGAAGCCGCCCAGGTTGAGCGCGAGGAGGGCCGCCATCGCCGTCCATTCCTGACGGCGTTCACGGTGGTCTTCATCGCCGAGTGGGGCGACCTGACGCAACTCGCAACCGCCGCCTTGCAGGCTCGCTATCGCGAACCCTTGATCGTGTTCACCGCGGCCACGCTGGCGCTTTGGTCGGTGTCGGCAATCGCCGTGGTCCTGGGCAACCGGCTGGGCGCGTGGGTTCCGGAGCGCCCGCTCCAGTTCGCGGCGGCCGGTGTGATGGTGCTGGTCGCGGTTGCGCTGATCACGGGGCTGCTCGGTTAACCGAGCCGTCAGGCCGCGCTCGATAGATCGATCGCGTCGGGTACGGCCCGCTGCGGAATGGTGAAGGTGAACGTGCTGCCCTGCCCGGGGGTGCTCTTCACCCAGATGCGACCGCCGTGCATTTCCACCAACTGGCGGCAGATCGCGAGTCCCAGGCCGGTGCCCTGGTATTTACCGCTGATGCCGCTCTTCCCCTGTTGAAAGCTCTCGAAGATCCGCTCGGTGTCCTCAATCGGCACCCCGATGCCGGTGTCGCGAACGCTGACGCGCAACTCCGCGCCCTGGCGCTCGGCCGTGATGCGCACGCTGCCCGTCTCGGTGAACTTGATGGCATTGCCGAGCAGGTTCAGCAGCACCTGTTTGAGCTTTGGGCCGTCGGCGAAGACGCGGCCGACCTCGGGCGAGACGGTGGCGCTCAGGTCGAGCTTCTTGGTCTTGGCCAGCGACCTGACGCTTTCGACGCACTCCGAGATCAGCGGCTCGACCTCGACCTCGCCGCGGTGCAGCTGCGCCTTGCCCGCCTCCAGCTTCGAGATGTCGAGCAGGTCGTTGATCAACGCCAGCAGGTGCTGTCCGTTCTGGGCAATGATGTCGACGTCCTGCCGCTGGTCTCCGGTCAGCACGCCGCCGTCACCTTCGAGCAGTAGCTGTGAGAACCCGAGGATCGAGTTGAGTGGCGTGCGCAGCTCGTGACTCATGTTGGCCAGGAACTCGGCCTTGTGCTGGTTGGCGCGCTGCAGCTCGACATTGAGCGCCGTGAGCCGCGCCGTCTGTTCGGTCGCGAGGTGAAAGAGGTGCGCTTCCTGGATCGCGGTGGCGGCGTGCTGGGCAAACAGGGTGAGCAGCTCGATGGTGTTGCGGTCGAGCGGACGCCGGTGATAGACAGCAAGCACACCGAGCAGCTGCTCGCCGACGACCAGCGGGAACCCCGCAAAGGCCTGAATCCCTTCGGCGGTCATCCAGGGATTGAGTCCAATCTGGCGGTGATTGGACGGATCATTGGTGACGATCGGCACGCGCAGCTCGGCTACCTGACCGATCTCGCTCATGCCGCGCTCGACCCGCCCAGGAACCGGCGGCGGCTCCCCCGTCGTATGGTGGCTGGCTCGCCGCCAGAGCGCCCCGTCACTGGGTTCGAGCAACCAGACCTGCGCCGCCGCGAACCCGAGGTTGCCGGTGAGCGCGGTGGCCACGACATCGAGCAGCTCCGGCTCGAAGAGTTTCTGGTTCATCTGGTCGATCGATTGGTTGAGCAGCTCGAGCCGCCGGGCGCGTTTCTCGCTTTCCTCGAAGAGGCGGACATTACGGAGCGCCACCGCCAACTGCTTCGAGAGGACCTCGAGCGCCTCTTCCTCCCAGCGCGTGAGACGCCGCTCGGCGTCGTGGGTCTGCAGGTGGAGCACGCCAAAGACCTTCCCTTCCAGCACCACGGGGGAGCCGAAGGCACGCACGTAGCCGGCCGCGTTGAGGGCAGCGAGGTCGAAGAGTGGCGGCTCGACCAGCATGACGAAGCGCTTTTCGCGCACGACTCGGCCCACGATGCCGTCGGCCGCGGAGATGGCCACGCCCTCCACCGCACCCGGCAAACGGACCGCGGCGCGCAGGGTGAAGACGCCGCGGTCCTCATCGAGCAAGACGATGGCGCCGGAATCCATCTGGAGCAGCTCCATGCCGCAGCGGATCACGGTGTTGAGCATCCGCGAGACGTCGAGCTGACCGACCAGCTCGCCCAGCACGTTGCGCAACTGTTCGGTCTGGTCGAGCCGCCGCCGGGTGCCACGGATCTCGGTGTTCATCGCGCGCACCGCGGCGCCCAGGCCGGTGATCACAACCACCGTCGGAATGGCGCGCAGCACCGCGTCGCGCACCGAGATGGCGAGACCCAGGTCGCTGGTCTGGAAGAGGATGACGCCACTGGTGAAAAAGAGGCTTGTCCCGATCCCACCCCAGAGTTCGAACCGAAACACCGCCTCGGCGGCCACCAGCGCATAGAGAAGGTAGGGGAGGCTGGAGGAAGGGCTGGCGAACAGCAGGATCCAAGCGCTGATGACGGCATGGTCGAGAACCAGTAAGAGGACGGCCATCGGGCGAGCGAACCGCAGAGCCGCCCGCCGGCGGATGGCGAGCAAGGCGACGCCGTTGTAGGCGGCCATCAGCCCGGCGAGAACGATCGTGATCGCTACCGACGCCGAAGGCAGCCAGAGGAGCAGGCCAAAGGGAATCGCGAGCGCCGCGAAGCGGAGCCGGACGAGCTGGCGGTCGAGGGCAGTCATGCCGGCCCTCCGGTCCTAGGCGGCCTGGCTGATCTGGAGGTTGTTGATCATCTCGAGGAAACGGTCTTTGCCAAAGTCCCCTTTCTGGATGATCGACTGGATGTTCCCCTGGAGGCGCTCGCGGTCCTCGCTGGTGATGTTTTTGGCCGTATAGATAAGGATGGGGATCTGGCTGGCGGCCGGGTCCTCCTTGAGTTTGGAGACGACCTCGAAGCCATCGACGTCCGGCATCATCAGGTCGAGAATGATGAGGTCCGGCTTCTTCTTCAGTGCCATTTCGACGCCCGCCTTGCCGCCGTCGGCGACCATGACCTCGATGTTGAACGGCTTCAACATCGCCTTGATCAGTCGGATGTTCTGCGGGTCATCGTCCACGATCAGGATCGATGACGGCGTCTTCTTGCCACGCTTGCCGTCGGCGAGCAGGTCGAACTTCACCATCATCTGCAGCAGCTGCTGGCGGTCGATCGGCTTGGTGAGGAAGTCGGCCTGACCGATGTCGAAGGCGAGGGATTCCTTGTTGACCTTGGAGGTCAACACGATCGGGATGTCCTTGGTTTTCGATTCGCGCCGCAGGTCATAAACGAGGCCGCTTCCGCCGTTGGGTGGCAGCTGGGTATCGATCAGGACCGCGAGCGGCTGCAGTTGGACCGCCTTGCGCAGGGCTTCCTGGGCGCTGGCGGCGATCACCACCTCATAGCCGGCGTGGCTGAGGAAAGGCTCAATGCGCTCCTTGACCGCCGGGTCGTTGTCGGCGACCAGGATGACCGGCGGCTTGGTCCCGGCGCCGACCGGCGGCACCATTTGCACCGGGCGCTCCTGGATGCCCGCTTCCTGCTTGGCGAACTCGATCAGTTCGCGGATGTGTTCGACGAGCCGTTTCCCACTCTCGTTGATGTGGGCGACGAACTCGCGACGTTCTTCCGGTGTCGTCTTGTTGGCCTTCTCGTCGAGCAGGATCTCGCTGAAACCCAGGATGGCATTGAGCGGTGAGTTGAGGTCGTGGCTCTGGTCGTAGATGACGCGGAATTTGGCCTCGAAGTCGCGCTTCGCCTGAGACAGGGCCGGCGCCGTGTCCTTGTGTTTGCCACTCGCGGCCAGGTCGTTGCGCAGGCTGTCCAGCTGCGCCTGCATGGCGCGCTTCTCCGCTTCGTAGCGGGCGAGGACCTGGCTGGTGGGCGGTCCACTGCCGGCTGCCTTGCGCGCTTCCTCGAGTTGCGCCTTGAGCGACGCCTTCTCCCGCTTCCAGGCTTCGTCCAACTCCCTGGCTTCCGCCGCCCGCTGGCTGTGCAGCTCGTTGGTCTGCGACATCATGTCCGAGAGTTGCGCTTGCACCCGCTCCAGGTCGACCTTGAGCTGGTTCTTTTCCGAGGTGAGTCGCTGCTCGCGCGCCGTCCACTCCTCCGCCTTGCGGCTGGTTTCGCCGGCCAGGTCGGCGTGCAGCGACTTGAGCTTCTCGGCGTCCTGCAGCACCGCCGCGAGCTTGGCGGTCGCGTCGCTGACCTGCTTCTTGAGCGCGGCTTTCTCCTCGGCGACGGAGGCTTCGCGACTCTGCCAGTCCTTCTCCAGCGCCTTCACCTTGCTCAGCAGCGCCGAGCGCTCGTCACTGACCCGTTGGAACTCGGCCTCGGCTTTGTCGAGGTCGGCCCCCCTCTTGCGGGCTTCCTCGAGCTGACCCTGCAGTAGTTTGCGGTCGGACCTGAACTGGGCCTCGGCTTCCTGCCCGCCCTGCTCCAACCGCGCCACGTCGGCGATCAGCCGCTGCCGTTCCGCCTGCCACTTGTCGCGGGCCGCCTTCATTGGCTCGAGCTCGGACTGGACGCCCTTCAACTGCTGTTGCAACTGCGTCGTGAGCTCCGTCAAACGGACCTTCTCCTGGGTGAGCTCGGCGCGTGCCTTCTGCCAGTCCTGCTCGAGCTGCGCCTGCTTGGCCACGGCGGTGTCGCGATCCTTGAGCAGGGTTTCTCGATCCACCGCCCACTGCAACTGCGCCGACTGCAGGCTATCGAGATCGTCCTGCGCGGACTTCAAGTCGGCCCGGATCTTCTTCTGATCGGCCTCGTACTTCTGGGTGATCTGCATGCGCTCTTGCTCCAGCTGTCGGAGCTGGCTGCGGCGCTCCTCGTCGCGCGCCTTGGCGCGGGCGACGTCATCTTTCAGCCGGCCGAGCTCGACCTGGCCGCGGTCGTGGCTCTGCTGCAAGTCCTGGTGTCCCTGCTTGAGGGCTTCGTGCTGATCGAGCAGGGCCTGGCGGTCGATGGCCCACTGGAGCTGCGAATTCTGTAGCTCGTCGGTCTCCTGCTGTTTGGCCGCCAGCTGCCGTTTCACCAGCGCCAGTTCCTTTTCCTTCTCTTCCAGCTGGGAACCGATATCCTCCTGCAGCGCCTGGAGGTGCGCGATGAACTCCTGGTTCTGCTGGAGGATGTCGGCGAACGATTTCGCCTTGGAGGGCTCCGGACTCATCAGGCCGCCTTCCGACCCTGCTGCAGGTAGCGCTCCACCGCCGAGTGCATCGCGTTGAGGTGCGCATCGACGGCGCCCAGCTGGTCGACGCGTTCCTGCTCCAGCTGGCGAAGCTCCTCCTGGCGCGCCGCCTCGCGCTCGGTCGAGCGGCGAAGTTCCTCCTGCAGCTGGACGATCTCGGCCTTCGCCTGGTCGTGGGCGAACTTGAGCTGCTCGAGCTCCTTCTTGCGGGCGTCGTCCTCGTCGCTCAACCCCTGAAGGCTGCGCACCAGTTCCTGGTTGAGCTGGAGGATCTCCGGGTACGAGCGGGCGGGTTTCGCTGGCTGCTCAGGCATCAGGCCGACTTCAACCGCCCCTGCTCGAGATAGCGCGCCACCTCACCCGGCAGCCCCTGGGGGTCAACCGGCTTGGGGATGTAGCCGTCGCAGCCGGCCGCCAGGATCCGTTCCCGGTCGCCGGCCATGGCGTGGGCCGTCAGCGCGACCACGACCACGCCCGCGAGCCGCGGGTCGGACCGGATCTTGCGGGTGACCGCCAGCCCATCCTCGCTGGGAAGCTGGATGTCCATCAGGACGATGTCCGGCAGCTCGCGGGCCATCTCCGCCAGGCATTCGGCGCCGCTGCCCGCCTTGCGCACGGTAAAGCCCTTTTTTTCCAGGAGGAACTGGGCCAATCTGAGATTGACCGGGTTATCTTCGACGATCAAGACCTTGCCGCCGGTCACGCCCTGTCCTCCTTCGCCTCTGAACGATGTCCAGGCCCTTGATGGCGTGCAGTACGGCATCGGGCTCGGAGAGGCCGGTAGGTATAACGGCGCTCCACGCCGTCGCTGGCACCCTCGGTGAAACTTCACCAAGCGCCAGCAAAGCGGGCTGTCCGGGCAGCCCGCGCAGGCCCAGGACCCATTCCGGCTCCGGAGGCGCCAGCACGACCACGTCGGGGGCCGCCGCCCTGGCCTTTTCCAGGGCCTCCTGCAGCCCGGGCGCACGGAAGACCTCGAAACCTTCCTCCACCAGGGCGGCAGCCAGAGGCGCCAGCGCCCGCCGTTCGCGGTGGACCAGCAAGACCCGGACCCGGTCGCGGCGTCGCTTGATCCCAAGCCCGACGCGACGCAGCTCGTCCTGCATCGTCTTGGTCTCCCACGGCTTGGCGACGTAGCCGACCACGCCGAATTCGGTCATCAGTTGCTGGTTTCTGGTCACCGAGCACACCAGCACCGGGACGTCGGCGGTAGCGGCGCGGGCTCGCAGCTCGGTCAGCACCTGCCAGCCGTCTTTGACCGGCAGCACCGTCTCGATCACGATCAGGTCGGGCAGGATCTCCATCGCCTTGCGCACCGCCTCGTTGCCGTCGACCGCGTGCGCCACGCGGAAGCCCACCCCCTGGATCTCGGCGGTCAGGCGCTGGCTGCTGGCCGGGTCATCCTCGACCACGAGGACCAGGGGCAGCTCCATGGATTCAGCCGTCTGCGCCTCGTCCACCGAGGGCTCGGTCGCGGTCGCGGTCGCCAACCGGGCGTCCCGGGGGATGGTGAAGGTGAACGTCGAGCCCTTGCCAAAATGACTCTCGGCCCAGATTCGGCCGCCGTGCATCTCGACGAAGCGGCGGCAGAGCGCCAGACCCAAGCCCGTGCCCTGGTAGCGGCGGGTGTAGGAGCCGTCGATCTGCTCGAACTCGCGGAAGAGCTTGGGCAGGTCCTCTTCCTTCATCCCGATGCCGGTGTCGTGCACCGAGACGGTGAGCTGCTCGGGCGAATCCTTGACGGTGACCGTGATCTGACCGGGCGGTGGCGTGAACTTCACGGCGTTCGACAGCAGGTTGTAGAGGACCTGCTTGAACTTACTGCGGTCCGCCTTGATGACGCCCACATCGGCCAGTCCCGCCATGACGAGCTGCAGTCCTTGCTGGCGGGCCATCGGCTCCAGGATGGAGGTGACTTCCTGCAGCGCTTCCGCCACCGGCATCTCTTCGGCGTGTAGTTCCATCTTGCCGGCCTCGATCTTGGCCAGGTCGAGGATGTCGTTGATCAGTCCTAGCAGGTGCTGGCCGCTGCTGTGAATATTGCGCAAGAACTCGGTCCGCTCGCCGCTCGTGAGGTTCATCGTCGCGTCGAGCAGGATTTCGCTGAAACCGAGAACCGCGTTCAGCGGCGTGCGCAGCTCGTGTGACATGTTGGCGAGGAATTCCGACTTGTAGCGGTTCGACTGCTCCAGCTGCCGGTTGATCTGCAGGATTTCTTCGTCGGCACGGCGCAGTGCGGCGTGTTGTCGCATGAGGTATCGGTTGGAATCCTTGAGCCGCGCCACCAGGCTCTGCCGCTCGGCGCGCAGCCGCTGTTTATCGAGGTTGCGCTCCAGCAGCGCGCGCAGGCGTTGCAAGTCGATCGGTTTGGCGATGTAGTCGTCGGCGCCCCCGCGCAACGCCTCGGCGGCCACCTGTTCCGAACCGTAGGCGGTCATCATGACGACTACGGATTCCGGGTAGTCGCGGAGCATCTGGGGCAGAAGAGCCAGGCCACTCTCCTCGGGCATCTGGACATCGAGGAAGATCAGCGCAGGCCGGCGCCCATCGAGCTGCCGGCGCGCCTGGGTGGCGTTGGGCGCGGTCACCACCTCGAAGCCTTGCTTGGCGACCGCCTTGGTGAGAAAGGCGCGGTTATCCGGGTCGTCGTCGATGGCAAGCAGGATGGGGCGCTCTTCGAGCTCGGGCTCGGCGCCGAGCATCGTCCGCACCGCCTGCACCAGGTCCTGGCTCCCCAGCTCGCGGCCGGAGCCGGTCGAGAGTGGGCTGAGGTCGCTCAGAAATCGGTCGGCACCGGCGGCGAGCGCCCGTTGGCCCTCGTCGGCATCGACGTGGACGCCCGCCGTCAGCAGGACCGGGATGTTCGTCGTCGCCGGGTTACTCTTCAGGATTTCGCAAACCCGAAGACCGTCGATACGGCGCAACAGTAGATTGAGAATGATCGCGTCCGGCAGCTCCTCGCGGGCACGGTCGAGCGCCTCGAGGCCGTCCTGCGCGGAGAGCACGGTAAAGCCCTCCTGCTGCAGCCGCTCGACGCTGGTTCGCAGACGGTCTGGGTCGTCATCCGCGATCAGAATCCGTCGTGGCGTCCCCAGCTCGCTCACGCCACCCTCCCAAGGGGCCCCTGCGGGATCGTCGGCGGTGGGACTACCGCCAGCATCGGGAGGCGCGGGATCAGGAAGCGAAAAATGCTGCCTTGCCCGGGCGCGCTCTCCACCCAGATCTGGCCCCCTTGCAACTCCACCAATCGCTTCGAGAGAGCCAGGCCGAGCCCGACGCCTTCGTACCCGCGTGAGGTCGACCCGTCGACCTGGCGGAATTCTTCGAAGAGGCGTTGCTGGTCTTCGGGCTTGATGCCGATGCCGGTGTCACGGACCTCGACGATGGTGCCGAGGGCAGCCTCGGAGGCGGTGATGATCACGCTGCCGTGATGAGGCGTGAATTTGATCGCGTTGTTGACCAGGTTGTGGACGATGTGGCGAAGGCTTTGAGGGTCGAAGACGACCTGCATCGTGCGGTCCACCTGCGAGCTGACGGTGAGCTCCTTCTGGTTGGCGGCGGCGGCATTTTCCGAGAGCGCGGCGTCGACCGCCTCCGCCAGCACGCAGGGCGCCGGATGGAGCTCGAGCCGGCCCGCCTGGATGTGAGTGAGCTGCAGGATGTCGTTGATCAACTTCAGCAATCGGCGGCCGCTGCTGTGGATCGTCCCCGCGAACTCTTCGCGTTCGCCCTCGGAGAGTTCGGGGGTGGTGCGGATGATCTCCGAGAAACCGATGATCGCGTTCAGCGGCGTGCGCAGCTCGTGCGACATGTTGGTGAGGAACTCGGACTTCATCCGGTCCGCTTCCTGCAGTTCGAGGTTGGCGCGCTGCAACATCTGGATCGTTTGCCGCTCCCGCTGGAAGCGGCGCGCGTTGTCGAGCGCGACCGCGGCCTGGTTGGCGAGGATCTGCAACACCTGCATCAGGGTGGCATCGAAAGCACGCACGTCGTTGAAGTAGACCGACACCGTGCCGACGAACTCCCGCTCGAGAAACATGGGCAGCCCGAGGGCGGCCCGCCAGCCGGACCGCTGGGCGAACGGATCCAGAGGGAAGCGACCATCGAGCTGGACGTCCTCCGAGAAGACGGGCCGCTGTTCGATTACGACCTGGGTGACGAGCCCGGGAACGGCCGGCGTCTGCTGCCTCGGGTCTGCCCCCTCCCCAACTTCCACCGCCTGCTGGGCGGGGTTGCCCGACTGGGTCAAGGTGATGAGACACGAGGCCGCGCCCGAGACGCCGATCACGGCGCGCGCGACGCCCTGGAGTAGGGCCGTCGGTCCCAC
Organism: Candidatus Dormiibacterota bacterium; assembly: GCA_036390825.1. Classification (GTDB taxonomy): domain Bacteria; phylum Chloroflexota; class Dormibacteria; order CF-121; family CF-121; genus CF-13. The sequence goes on along the minus strand of DASWBA010000097.1, from coordinate 23,785 downwards.
CGTGGTCGCGGTCAACGCCTCCGAGACCTGGCGCAGCATCTCCATCGAGGCGTCGAGGCGCAGCGCCTGCTGGCGCGTTTGCTCGAAGAGGAAGGTGTTCTCGAGCGAAACGGCAACCTCGGCCCCAAGGGACGCGGCGAGCTTGACGTCATAGTTGCCGCTGAACTGCCCATTGCGCTTGTTGGCCAGCATCAGGACCCCGAGCGGGCGGCCGCCGGAACCGAGCGGCACCAGCAGCAGGTCGTGGTAGCCGAACGTTTGCGGCAGCAGCTGGCCGGCCTCGATGTCGTGCAAACAGTCGGCGACGATGACCGGCTGCTGGGTGACAAAGACCCGGCCGATCAGCGTCGAGGCATTGGCGCTGAAGCGGAGCTGGTTGAGACGCATCTGGTTGAAGAGCCGGCTCTCGCGCATCCCGGAGGGCGCGGCTGGCGCGATCAATGCCTCGAGGCCGTCCTGGTAGAGGAAGAAGCCGCACATCTCCACATCGAGGAGTTCCGCCAGCTTCAGGGTGAGCGTGCCCAGGTCTTCGCCGAGCTTGGTGAGGTTGGAGACCGCAGTCGCCGTCTCGAAGAAGTGGCTCAGCTCCTGGAGGTTCTGGTCGGCCCGCCGGGAGAGCTCGAGGTTGAGCTGGACCAGCTTGAAGTACTTGGAGGACCAGAAGCCGGTGAGCACCATGACCGGCAAGAACAGCACCGCCAGGAAGTAGGTGGCCGGCGAGGGCGCCCACCAGCGCGCGACATAGATGAGGAAGAGTTCGGTCAGGGCCCCCAGCACCACCCAGAGACGCCAGTTGAAGCGGGTCCGGAAGCTCGAAGTCTGGTGCGGTTTGGTCACAAAGCCTTCTTTCGGCAACCGGCCGCCTCCGGCATGGAACAGGCGGCCCTCAGTGCGCATTGATTTGACGCGGATCGGGGGCATTGCTTCGCACTACGGTGCCGCCCCGGGTCCCGGCGGCAGGCGGTTTCACAAGGCTTTACCCAACCGTCACCCGTTCGTCCGGATCGGATGCCGTCCTGGCCTTTGATACCCTCTAGGCGTGCAGCGGGAGACCGCGTTCAACGTTTCGGCGATCAAGGACACCGTGCTTCGGTCGATCAAGCTCAACCAGCAGGCGTACAACAACCGTGACGCCGATGTGTTGCGCGAGGTCTACCTCGAGCCGATGCTCTCCCAGGTGGCGCATGACCTCTCGGGCGATTTCGAGTCCTTCCCCGCCGCAAGGCTCGACATCACCTGCGAGGTCCTCGACGTCTCGTACACAGCGTACCTGCAAATCGGCAAGGTCGAGCTCTCCGCCTACGGCCTGGAGGCGAGCCCGCAGAACGTCAACGTGACGACCAAGGAAGAGTGGATCTACCGCCTGGTTCCGGATGCGGAAAAGGGTGTCGGACTCGGCCGGCGCACCACGCACCGCTTCCTCGGCTACTACCACTACACGCTGGTCGATATCGACGGGCGCTGGTGGATCACCGACGTCCAGTCGGCCTCCGAGATCTGGCTGCCTTAGCTCGCTGAGCTAACTACCCTTCGCGAGTCCAAGTCGGCGACGAGCTCGGTGACGCGCGTCTCGATGTCGTCGCGGATGGCGCGGACTTCGGCAAGAGACCGGTCTGCGGGATCGGTGAGGTCCCAATCGAGGTATCGCTTCCCGGGAATGTAGGGGCATTCATCGCCGCACCCCATGGTGACAACGACATCGGCCCACTGGGCCAGATCATCGGTGAGTTTCTGGGGGCGGTTGCCGGAGATATCGATCCCGATTTCGCGCATCGCATCGGCGACCATGGGGTGCACGCGTTGGGCGGGACGGGTACCGGCCGAACGCGACTCGTGCCGGCCTGCGGCCGTACGCTGGAAGAGCGCGTCGCTCATCTGCGACCGGCCGGCGTTCTGCTTGCAGACGAAGAGGACCTTCGACATCTGGCTGCTCAGACCAGGACGTCGAGCAGCGCCCGGGTCTTCGGCTCCAGACGGCTCGCCAGCCGGTAGTACGCCCAGATACCGGCCTTGCTGACGTCGACCAGTCCAGCTTCGCGTAGCTTCGCCATGTGATGCGAGATCGTCGGCTGACTCAGATCGAAAGCCGCCGTGAAGTCGCAGATGCAGACCGGCTCCGCCGAGCGCTTGAGGATTCCGACCATCTGCAGACGAGTCGGATCCGCGAGCGCCTTCAGAACCTCCACCGATTGATCCACTTTGGCAAGCGCCATCGGCATCGCGGGCGGTGAGCAGACCCCTTTGACGCGATCCGGGACGGCGCTCTTCATCCATCGCAGCATATCAGTTCCATTGACATGTGTCTATGGCTCTGCTACCATTCCATCGATAGCCGTCGATCTCTCCAAGAAGGGGTTTTTCATGGACAACATTCGGGAGTCCGTCCGGGCGAAGTACGCGGAGACCGCGATCAAGTTACGTGACGGCGGAAGCTGCTGCGACCCGAACTGTTGCGGCGGAGCGGATGCGATCAGCGGTCCCATCGGCGAAGAGGAGTACTCGAAAGCAGAAGTCGCCGACCTTGGGCTCTCTCTTGGCGCCAGCCTTGGCTGCGGCAACCCGACCGCGCTGGCCCAGTTGCATGCCGGCGAGGTCGTCCTGGATCTCGGCAGCGGCGCGGGCCTCGACGTGCTGCTCTCGGCGCGGCGGGTTGCCCCCGGCGGCCACGCCTACGGCGTCGACATGACGGACGAGATGCTGCTCCTCGCCAACGAGAACAAGGCGCGCGCGGGTGTCGAAAACGCCACCTTCCTCAAGGGGACGATCGAGGCGATTCCGCTCGCCGATGCGGCGGTCGACGTCGTGATCTCCAATTGCGTCATCAATCTCGCCGCCGACAAGACGGCGGTTCTGAAGGAGGCGTTCCGGGTGCTGCGGCCGGGTGGGCGGTTCGCCGTCTCGGACATGGTCGAGGTGGAGCCACTGCCGGCGCAGGTCAAGTCGGCAATGGACGCCTGGGCCGGCTGCGTGGCGGGCACCATCCCGGTCGACGAGTACCGCGCCGCGGTCCGCGACGCGGGCTTCGATTCCGTCGAGATCGAGATCACCAACACCTACGGTCCCGGCGAAGCCGGCTTGCCACAAGGGTCGGGAAAAATCGCCAGCGCCTTCATCCGCGCCTTAAAGCGCTGACGGCAAACAAAAAGGCCCGGCGCACAGCTCGGGCCTTTCGGATTCCGGGTTTAGTGAGTCTTAGGCGACGCGCACCCGCGAGGCCCGTGGCCCTTTGGGAGCCGATGCTTCGACGTCGAAGCTGACCTTTTGCCCCTCTTGCAACCCCTCGAAAGAGCCCTCGACGGACGACCGGTGGAAGAAGTACTCCTTGCCGTCCTCGCCGCTCAAGAATCCAAAACCACGGTCCATCACCAGTCGCTTGATCGTTCCGTTCTGCGCCACGTCTGTCGCTAGCTCCTTCGCAAAGTTATCCCCGATCCACTTGCGTTGCCCGGGCGTGCCATGACCGGGCTGACATCACCCGAAATCAAGCATATCATGGGTAGTATTGCGACGGCCAAAAACGGCGGCCGGGTAGCCGGCTGAAGGAGGCGCGGATCCCGATGCGGAGCACAATGCCCGATTTCCCGCTGACACTGCAGCACTTCCTCTGGCGTTCGACCACCCTTTTCCCCACCAAGGAGATCGTCACCCGGCGAGAGACCGGGCGCCACCGCTACACCTATGCCGACTTCGGCCGGCGGGTGGCCCAGCTGGCCCACGCGGTGAAGGAGCTGGGCGTCGGCCCCGGCGACCGGGTGGGAACGCTTGCCTGGAACAACTACCGACACCTGGAGCTCTATTTCGCGGTGCCCTGCGCCGGGGCGGTGTTGCACACCTTGAATCCCCGCCTCTTCCCCGAGCACCTCGAGTTCGTGATCAACGACGCCGAGGACAAGGTGATCTTCGTCGACGCCTCCCTGCTGCCGGCGCTCCAACGGATCGCGACCGGCCTCAAAGGCGTCAAGCATTTCGTGGTCATGACGGATGGTCCCTCCCCCAACGGCGAGCTCAAGCCGCTGGCCTCCTATGAGGAGCTGATCGCCAACCGCCCGACCGTCTATCCCTGGCCAGACCTGGATGAGCGCGACGCGGCGGCCATGTGCTACACCTCGGGCACGACGGGCAAGCCGAAGGGGATCGTCTACAGTCACCGGTCCTCGGTCCTCCACTCCTACGGGATCGCGATCGGCGGAGGCATCGGCCTGGCGGAGGCGGACAGCATCCTCCCCGTCGTCCCCATGTTCCACGCCAATGCCTGGGGTCTCGCCTATGGAGCGACCATGCTTGGCTCCAAACTCGTGTTCCCGGACCGCTTTCTGGACCCGGTCAGCCTGATCGATCTCTTCCGAGAGGAACACGTGACCTTTACCGCCGGCGTCCCCAGTGTCTGGATCGCGCTGCTGCAGCACCTGGACAAAACCGGTACCAACCTTGATGGGCTGCGGATGTTCGTCGGCGGCTCGGCGTTATCGGCTGGACTCTACGACGGCCTGACCCGCCACGGCATCGATACCAACCAGGGGTGGGGCATGACGGAGACCTCGCCCGTCGCGGCCGTCGCCAGCATGAAGAGCTACATCCCGGATGGGGATCGAAAGCAGGTCCGCCTCAAGGCCGGATTCCCGATCGCCGGCGTCGAGCTGCGCCTCGCCAACGTGGACACCGGCCAGCCCGTCCCCTGGGACGGCAAGAGCGTCGGCGAGATCCAGGTGCGCGGCCCCTGGGTGACCTCGAGCTACTACCGCGGCGTCGACGCCGAACGCTTTACGCCGGACGGCTGGCTGCGCACCGGTGACGTCGCCAACGTCGACGCGGAGGGCTATGTGCAGATCGTCGACCGGACCAAGGACCTGGTGAAATCCGGCGGCGAATGGATCTCATCGGTCGAGCTGGAGTCAGCCATCATGGGCCATCCGAAAGTCCTCGAGGCGGCCGTCATCGGCGTGCCCCACCCGAAGTGGCAGGAGCGGCCGGTCGCGTACGTCGTCGCCAAGCCGGAATTCAAAGGCGCCGTCACCCAGGCGGAGATCATCGAATACCTGACGCCGCTGGTGGCCAAGTGGTGGCTGCCGGACGAGATTCGCTTTATCGATGAGATCCCCAAGACCAGCGTCGGCAAATTCGACAAGAAGCTGATCCGCGAACAGGCGCTCAAGGCGCCGGCGGCGGCCCACCCATCGGAGTAGAACAAAACGGTGACGGGCGCGGCACAGTGCTGCGCCCACTTCGCCGGGAGCGTCGATCGCTAATGCGGCCTTAATACTCTCGCGCTAGAACGGAGGCGAGAAGGATGTGACCCACCAATGGATGCCTCCGAGAAGTTCGAGGCGCTCGTTCCAAAGCCACTCGATGCAGAAAGCATCGAGCGGCGCCGCGAGCTCGAGGACATCCACGAAGAGCTGCTCCTGAGCATCCTGGCGCTGGAGGAAGAGTGGCAGCTCGACAATCGGATCGCCTTCTCCCTGCGGCAACGCAAAGCCGCCTGACGGCTTAGTGGCGTGCTGAACCGCGAAGCGCCGCCATCACCTGCGCCATCCGCCGTCGCTGCGTCTCCGGCTGCTTGGCGCTGTTGAGCCACTCGACGAATTCCTTCTTGCGGGTGTGGGACAGCTTCTCGAAGGCGGCGGCGGCCTCGGGTTCGGCCTCGAGTCGCGCCCGCAGCGGTTGCGGGAGGTCCACCGTCCGCAGCTCGGCGTCATATTCGAGGCCGACTGTGAGCTGCTCACCGGCCGCAACACCGGCGGACTCGCGGACCTCGCGTCGCACCCCGATGTAGGACTTGCCGCCGTAGACCGCGATCGTGGTTCGGTAGGTGGTGGCGTTGATCGTCACCTTTACCGGCGCGCGCTTGCGCTGGCCGAGCGCGGTCAGCACCTCGGGCGGCACGCGGATGAAGCACGCGCCCTGGTCGGACTCGAGGCGGCTCTTAAATCGCAGCTCCGGCATGCCGACTTATTTTCTGGCAATTTCGCCGGAAATACGCACGTTTTCGACCGTGCCCTCGTTTGCATCCCACGACAGGCCCTCGGGCCATCGGATTACAACACGGAGGACACGATGCCGAAAACGCAAAAATGGACCGCGTCGACGTTCGTCAGCCTGGTGCACGAGAACCTCACCGAGAAGGGCCACAAGGTCAAGAAATCGGACCTCAACTGGGCCGTCAAGGACGCCTTTCAGGCGGCCGTTTCCGCCGGGGCGCGCGGCATGCGCGTGCGTTTCCCCGAGATCGGCGCCCTCGCATCGCGCGACGTCAAAGCCCGCAAGGCAGGGAAAGGCACCAATCCCTTCACCGGCGAGTCGATCATGCTGAAGGCCCGGCCCGCTTCCAAGAAGCCGCGCTGGTCGTTCCCGAAGGCCGTTCGCGAGGCCTACATCCGCACCGCCGCCCGCAAGGCCGCGTAACCAACCCTTCGACCACTGGGGCGCCGGGCTTCGAAGCCGGCGCCCCGATTCATCTCAACCCTGGTTGCTTGACAGGCTTGCAAATTGGCCTGACTATGATGGGAGCGATGAGACGAAATCTGATAGCCGGACTGCTGATTGCCGGCGGCCTGGCGCTGATGGGGACCTCGCTGCCGGCGCTCGGCCTGGTCCACCTGGGCTCGCCGGACGTCGCCATCCAACCGATCCCGGGCCTGGGTGATCCGCTCTCGCCTCCCCACCAGCACCCGAAACTCCTTCCCGGGACGGGCAGCACGGGCGCGGGGCCGAGCCAAGTGGTCGCCTATCTGTCGATTCCCAAGCTGGGCATCAAGAACGCCCAGATTTTCGACCGCGGCGTCGACGGCAGCGGCAACATGCTGATTGCCAAGGGCTACGCGGTGACCCACTACGCCAACTCCTCCCCAATCGGCAGCGGTAACGCCGTGCTCTACGGCCACGACGACATCGAAGGCAGCATCTTCGGGCGTCTTTCTGAGCTGAAAATCGGTGACGAGTTGGACGTCACCATGGCGGACGGCGAGGCGGTCGTGTACCACATCAGCGCGCGAGCGATTGTCGCCCCCGCCGCGGTCCAGATCCTGAACCCAACCAACGACGTCCGGTTGACGGTCTTCACCTGCTGGCCCAACTGGGTCGACAACAAGCGGGTGGTCGTGACCGCGGTGCCATCGGCCGCCTGACCGCCGGCGCCCCGTTAGTGGTTGGTCTCTTCGGTCGGCCCCTGAAAGTACTTCAGTAACTCTTCCAGGGCCTTGGCGGCCTCGGGGTCGCGAAGCAGTCGTTCCTGCATCTCCTGGACCTGCTTGACGAGCTCCTTGGCCTGGCTTTCCTGAGCGACCTGCAAGAGCACCGGCTGGGTCGCCGCCGAGACGACCATCGCGGCTTGCTGGCGCAGCATGTCGACGCCCTGGCATCCCAAACAGGTTCCGGCGTTGTCGCAGTGGCACAGCTGCAGCCGCAGGTTATCGAGCTCGCGCTGGAGCGGGGACAGGTCGACGGGCCGGCTCACCGGTCAAGCTTAGTCGACCGCCGGGAACTTTTCCGGCCGGCTCGCGTCCTAGGGTCGAAATGAAAACTATCCCGCCCGTCCGCCTGGCGCTGCTCCTCGCAACCCTCGCCCTTGGCGGGCTGCTGGCCGCTTGCGGGACCGCCTCCACCACCAGCGCCGCGCCCGCTGCGCACTCGGTGAGCGGCGGCTTGGCCCAGGGTGACAGCTCGACGAACTACTCGAGCGCCGACAAGAGTGCTAGCGGCTCCGGCGTCCCAACCGTCCAGCAGCCCAACGCGGTCCTGACCGCCCAGGGCGACCAGAAGGTCATCCTGGATGCGACGCTCGGGATCCAGATCAAGGCGGGAGCCTTCTGGGACAGCTACAACCAGGCGGTCGCTATCGCCGGACGCTTCGGCGGTCACCTCGTCAGCTCGCAGGTTGGCGATCCGGCCGGCGCGTCGACCGACTCCGGCATCGTCGTCGTCGCGGTCCCCGCCGACAGTTACAGCGACGCGCTCGCCGCGTTGCGCGGGCTCGGCAAGCCGACCCAACTGCAGGTGACCAGCCAGGATGTCAGCGGCGAGTACGTCGACCTCCAGTCCAGGCTGAAGAACCAGCAGGCGCAACAGGCGATTCTGCTCGACCTGATGCGGCGCGCCCAGAGCATTCCGGATAGCATCGCCGTCCAGAACCAGCTCTCATCGGTCACCGGTCAGATCGAGCAGATCGAGGGGCGCATCCGCTTCCTCGACCAGCGGACCACCTACTCGACGATCACGGTGCACCTGTTCACCGTCGCCGCCGCACCGGTGCAGCCCAGCCTGTGGGATCGCAGCGGGCTCGGTCAGTCCTTTGCCACGGCGGGGCAGGCGTTCGTCGCAGTCATCGGCGGGATGCTGGTCGCCACCGGCTACGTGCTGCCCTTCATCCTGCTGCTGCTGCTCGCCTTCGGCGCCTGGCGGTTGCTGCCGGTTTCGGTGCGGCCCGTCCTTCGCCGCCCGACGTCATCCTGACAGGTCGAGGGGTCTGAACCGATCTTCGAGGAATCGGTGATGCGCCAACAGACGGTCCATGTCGGCGCGGTGGACGGCCTCGGCGACCCGCCGCATCTGCGCCTCGAGCAGATCGAGCTCGTCAACCACGACCTGGTACGCCGTCGCCCCGCGGGCTGAGGCGTACCCGCCCGGCAGGCGCAAATAGGTCTCGACCGCGGTAGGCAGGAAGTCGCGCGCAGTGCGCTCGACCAGGTAGAGCTCGGGCGCGCCGAGCGGGAGACAATCGAGACGGGGCAGGATTTCGGAGCGAATGGTCAGTTCGATCCGCTGCATCCGCATCCAGATGTCGGGCGGAACCCTCCCAGCAACGGCGGCGATCTCGGCCGAGAGCGACCGCTGCACCTGCATCGGGTCGAATCCCAGTCGATGAACCCTGCGGGTTCCACGCACCGCGAGCACCCCCGCCAGGTAGAAGCCGATCACCAGCAAGATTCCCTGGGGGCCGACCGGATCGATTAGGACCAGCGCGGCGGCCAGCAGGGCCAGCCCCGATCCGACGAGGTTCCGCCGACCGGTCAGGTAGGTGGCGACGGTGCGCATCCGATGAGCTCCTCCGCTGTCCGACCTCAGATACATATTGGATCTACCCAGATGACGACGGTCTGACACCAGTACGCTAGCGGAGTGGCGGATGCCAGCAAAGCGATCGGGACCACCGTCGATGGGCGAATGTTCATCGACGGGCAGCGGACCTGGGCGCGATCGGGCGCGACCTTCGAGGCGATCGACCCGGCCGACGGCCAGGTCTTCGCGACTGTAGCCCTGGGCGACGCGTCCGACGTCGATGCCGCCGTAGCCGCAGCTCGCCAGGCGATCGAGCAGGGTTGGGCGGGGCTACCGCCGGTCCGGCGCGTTCGGATGCTGAATCGCCTCGCCGGACTGCTGCGCGAGCGCACCCGGGAGCTGGCCGAGCTGGAGAGCCTGGACGTCGGTAAGCCGCTGCGTCAGGCCGAGGAGGACGTGGCCGCGGCGGCGGGCTATTTCGAGTTCTTCGCCGGGGTGGCCGACAAGGTGTTCGGCTCGAGCATTCCGCTCGGCCAGGGCTTCGTCGACTTCACGCTTCGAGAGCCGCTCGGCATTTCGGCGCAGATCGTGCCCTGGAACTACCCGCTCCGGCTCGCCTCACGCGGGATTGCCCCCGCGCTGGCCGCCGGCAACGCGGTCGTGGCGAAACCCGCCGCCGAGGCGGGATTGAGCATCATTCGCCTTGCCGAGCTGGCTGGCGAGGCAGGTATTCCCGCCGGCGTCTTCAACGTCGTGACCGGAGGAAGGGAGACAGGAGCCGCGCTGGCATCGCATCCCGGCATCAACCACATCACCTTTACCGGCTCGGTCCCCACCGGTATCGCGATCATGAAGGCAGCCGCGGACAACGTTGTGCCGCTCACGCTCGAGCTCGGTGGCAAGTCGCCCAACGTGGTCTTCGCCGACGCCGACCTGGAGCGGGCTGCCGCCTCCTCGGCGAGCACCCTGATGCAGAACGCGGCCCAAACCTGTACCGCGCCGACGCGACTGCTGCTCGAGCGCTCGGCGCACGACCGCTTCGTCGAGTTGCTGGCGAAGCGCATCGGCACCATCCGGTTGGGGCGCGGCCTCGACAACCCCGACATGGGGCCGGTGGTCAGCGAACGCCAGATGCATCGCGTCCTCGGCTACATCGCGGCGGGTTCTCGTGACGGGGCGACGGCGGTCACCGGCGGCGCCCGCGCGCAGGCCCGCGAGCTCGCGGCCGGCTACTTTATCGAGCCAACCCTGCTCGCCGGCGTCGAGCGCGGGTCCGTCCTGGAGCAGGAAGAGATCTTCGGGCCGGTGCTCACCGTGACCACTTTCGAATCGCTCGAGGAGGGCATTGCCGTCGCCAACGGCACGCCCTATGGCCTGGTCACGGGAGTCTGGACCAAAGACCTGAGCAAGGCGATGACGGTGGCCACCGCCGTCAAGTCGGGCCAGGTGCGGGTCAACGGCTACAGCGTGGAAGGCAGCATCGGGTTGCCGTTCGGCGGCTACCGGCGCAGCGGTTTCGGCCGGGAACAGGGCGTCGAGGCCCTGGCCGGCTACACCCAGATCAAGAACGTCATGATCAACTACGGCTCCGGCTGATTCCATTCTTGACGTCGCGCTTAGCGCGGGTTGAGCTCTGCAAGCAGTCCGAGCTCGTCGAGATCGTCGAGGTTGTACCACTGGAACATGACACGCTCGACGCCGAGCGCGGCAAAGGCGTTCAGCTGGCTTGCGACCTGGTCCGGGGTTCCCACGATCCAGCTCCGCCGGCGGAGCTCATCGGGCGCGGCTTCAGGCGAGACGTCAGCTAGCGCCGCCAGGAACGACTGGTGCCAGCGGCCCTTCTCGCGCACCTCGGCGGCATCACGGCCGATCAGCGCGCCGCCCATCCATGACCGCCGGATGGCATCCGGGTTACGACCGACGATCCGGCAGTGCTCCTCGAGCCGAGCGCGCTTGAGCCGATAGGCAGCTGGCCCGGGTGCGTGACTGTTCCACTCATCGGCCTCGCGTGCCACGATCCGAAGCAGCCGGACTTCGCCGTCGCCCCCGATGAGCAATGGCGGCCCGGGTTGCTGCACCGGCCGCGGATAGGCCGCCGCGCCGCGCAGCTGGTAGTAGCGGCCGTCGAAATCGACGGGGCCTCCGGTCCACAATGCCTTGATCACGGCGATGCCTTCCTCGAGCCGGTCGAACCGCTCCTTGAGCGGCGGTAGCGAAATGCCGTAGGCCTCGTGCTCCGCCTCGTTCCATCCGGCGCCGACGCCGAGGACCAGCCGGCCCGCGGAGAGGCCATCGACCGCCGCGGCCATGCGCGCCAGCATGGCGGGGTGACGAAAGGTCATCGGGCTGACCAACGATCCGAACCCTATTCGCCGGGTCCGCTGTGCCAGCGCAGTGAGCGAGGTCCAGCATTCCAGCGCGGGCCGCTCCGGGTGTCCCATCAGGCTGAAGAAGTGGTCCGACCGCCAGAGCGAATCGAGCCCCAACGCCTCCACACGGTCCGCGATGCGAAACCATCGATCCCAGGTCAAGCCTTCCTGCCCTTCGATCATCACGCCGATCCGCATGGCCATGACGTTAGCCGAAACTCGATGTCGCCGGGACTGTTACCCTCGATGCGACAACAGGGGTCGATGAAGGAAACGAGATTCCGCAGGACACTCGCATTTGCGCTCGGCGCGCTGATCGTCCGGTTCTTGCTGGGTATGGCGGCACTGCTCTATCGCAGCGGAATAGCGACCCGGGCGCCAGAGTTGTAACGGTTGCAATGCCTGCGGTTAGCGTCGAGAACATCCTGACATTACCTCGGCTGCCGGAGCTCGATGCTGCGACCAGCATCGACCGTCCGGTGCTCGCGATCACGACGGCGCCCAGAGGTGTCGAGGGTGAGGGCTTCCCGGTACGTCGCGCTTTTTACGGGCTCGACCAGCGCCTTCTCGATCCCTTCATTCACATGGATCAGATGGGTGAAGTCGAGTACGGTCCAGGCGAGCCAAGGGGCACGGCCTGGCATCCGCATCGTGGGTTCGAGACTGTGACCTACATGATCGACGGCACCTTTCAGCACCAGGATTCCACCGGCGGAGGCGGCCTGATCACCAACGGGGCCACGCAGTGGATGACGGCTGGGGCCGGCATCCTCCACATCGAACGGCCGCCGGAGGCGTTGATCGCCAGCGGCGGGCTCTTCCATGGCATCCAGCTGTGGGTCAACCTTCCCGCCAATGAGAAATGGACGCCCCCGCGTTACCAGGACATCGGCGCCAGCCGGGTGACGCTGCTCGCCTCACACGACGGCGGCGCACTGGTGCGCGTGATCGCTGGCGAGCTTGCGGGTCACAAAGGCCCGGGCATCACCCACACCCCGATCAGCCTGCTGCACGCGACCGTCAACCCGGGTGCGGAGATCCGGCTGCCCTGGCGGCGGGAATTCAACGGGCTCGTCTACGTGCTCGCTGGACGCGGAACGGTGGGCACCCGGCGCGCCGTGATCGGCACCGGGCAGCTGGCGGCCTTCGGTGAGGGCGACGTGATCCGCCTGACCGCGGACCTCACCCAGGAGAGCCGGTCACCGAACCTCGAGGTGCTAGTCCTCGGCGGTGAGCCGATTGGTGAGCCGGTGGCGTGGTACGGACCGTTCGTGATGAACACGCACGAGGAATTGGCTCAGGCCTTCGAGGACTTCCGTCGCGGAAGAATGGGAACGATTCCCGCGGCGCACATCGGCAACTAACGGATTCCGCTGTCGTACTCGACGTTGACGGTCGCGTAGGTACCCGAGGTCACCGTCACTGTCGTCGGAATCGGGCGAGGCAGCATGCTGGAGCCGATATTCAGGCCGACGATCGTGTAGGTCCCCGGCGCCACATCGACTTTGAAGCGTCCGTCCGAACCCGAGTGCGTGCGCGCCACCTCGTGACCATTCGCGTCGCGCACTACGACCGTGGCCGCGAGCGGGTGCGGCGGACAGGGTGAGTTGATCTGCTCGACCGGGCAGGTTGGACCCGACTGCACCATACCCTGGATGCCGGTTCCGGGCGGTGGAGTCGAACCGGCTGCCGTCCCACAGGCGGCGAGCTCCAGCGCAACGATGAGCGCCGCCAAGAAACGTTTCATTCAGGTCTCGATCAATACGACGCGCAATCGCCTGAAAAGTTCCGGAACTCTGCGGCGCGCCTTTACGGGCTTGGAAGTCGCCGGTAGAATGGGGCCACCCTGACGGGGGCAGGGCGGAGGTCGGGGAATGCGGACACTGTCGTTGCTCGGACTCGACGCCGCCGAGCGTCCGCGTCTGAACGCAACCACTCTGCGCCGGCTGGCCTGGCTTGGCACGGTGGTTCGCTGGCCAGGGCTGCTTTTTGCGGCGATCCTGTCCCTCGCGGTGCCGCCGATCTCCGGGATCGGGCTCGCCCTGATCCTCATCTGGGTCGCCCTGTACAACGCCTGGGGAATGATCCAGATCACCAGGGCCGACGATACCTCGATCCTGCGGATCGGGCGCGCCCTCACCTTGCTGGATACCCTCAGCTACTTCCTGGTGCTCTTTGTTTTCGGTGGGGTCGGCGCGAGTACCAGCATCTACGCCTCCTACATCCTCCTGATCGTGTGGATGGTGGCCTACGACGGCGCCGAGGGGGCGATGCTAGCCGTCGGCATCTTCGTGGTCGGGATGATCGCCATGAACGGGGCTCTCCAGGCCTTTGTGCATAGGGCCTTCGACGGGCCGGACGTGTTGTACTGGAGCCTGATCATGGTGGTCGCCGGGGCGATCCTGGCTGCCTACGATCGGATCGTCATTGGAGGCGTCCTCCCCCAGGAACCAGCGGCTGCTCCGAACGGATCGAGCCCGCCGACGCCGCCCCCGGCGGTCATCGTGACTGCCGTCGCCACGCCTGTCACGAGCAGCACGGTTCCGGCCGTCCGCCTCTCGCCGCGCGAACAGGAGGTCCTCGAGCTCGTCGCTGAGGGCTATTCGAATGCGATGATCGCCACCCGCCTCCACTTGAGCGAGAACACGGTCAAGACCTACGTCGAGAACCTGCTCAGCCGGCTCAATGCCCGGAACCGCGCCGAGGCCGTAGCCGCCGCCTCCCGGCAGAATCTGATCTAGCCCGGGTTCCCTCTCCCCCGTTCGCCCTCCCCCGGTTGGAACCGCGAGCGCCGATCTTTCATCACCCTGGGGGATACCGGTGACGACGAACGCGCTCTAGCCTGTCACCAGTGGGGGTGCCAATCGATCTGGGGGGCACACCGATGGCGACCAGGATGGTGGGGGGTTTCATCCTGGTCGCCTTTCTATTGTGCGTCCTGCTGGCCTGGCCCGGCCGCCGGCGTTGGCCATTGTGGCTGATCGCCGGGCTGTGCAGCTCCATCTGCGCCGCACTCACCCTGAGCCTGACGGCCGCCGGCGGGTGGCTCGTCGATTCGATGCGGCTGGCGACCGTGGCGCTCGCCACCGGCTTCCTCGGCACCGCCGCCGTCCGCGACCTGCGCTAGCCGACTGCGCGGCGCATCTCGAATTCGAGAAGGTCGAGCCGCGCCCCTCCCATGGGCTGCACCCGGCCGGTTGGCGCGAATCCATGCCGGACATAGAGCCGCTCCGCACGGGCGTTGCCGGTTGCGACCCAGAGACGTAGCGTCGTAAATCGTTGACCCGCGGCCCAGGCGAGTACGGCGTCGACCAGGCGATCGCCAACGCCGTGGCCGCGCCAGCCAGGTGCCACCCACATCGAGATAAGTTCGGCCTCGTGTGGCTGATCGGCCTCGATGCCGGCCGCCAGACCGGCGCCCTGGCTGTTGACCTCGGCCAGGAAAACCGCTCGTTGCTCGAGCCGGCGCCGCCACTCCGCCTCGTCGAGCTTCTCCGCCTCGCTCGCGGTCGATCCGAAGGCCTCGGGCGCGTCGCGCAACGCCGCCAGGCGAACGTCCCGAAACGCGGCCCAATCGGCAGCCGCCAGGCGGCGAATCACGAGCTGTGCCAATTCGCCGCCTTGACTCGCTCAACCGGTGTCAGGTAACGTGATATCTGCATTGTTAAAAGTCAACCGACCATCCTGGAGGGATTGCCCATGATCCTATTCCTGCTGCTCCTGATCGCCGCCTGTGGCATCGTCGCCGTCTTCGCCCTGAGCGGCAACGGCGGCGCGCATGATGTCACGCTCTGGCAATGGCACTGGTCCGCGGTCCCGGATTGGGTCCCGGTGGTGCTCACCGCCGCCGTATTCGGTGGCTTGCTTTTGCTCTACATGCTCTACTCGGGCCTGGTCCATGGCGTCCGCGTCGGCTCGATGCGGCGTCGGGTCACGACCCGCGAATCGGCGATCACCGACTTGCGCCGTGAGAACCAGCGGTTGCGCGAGGAGAATGCCCGCGTCCGCAGCGAGCTCGGGGGTCTGGACCGCGGGGTTGCGGCCACCACCGCGGATCGCGGAGACCGCGAGCCCGTGGCCGCAAACACTGCCCCGGATGCACGCCGCGCAGCGCCATACCGCCCGCGAGCGAGCTTCGGGGAAAAGGTGCGCGCCTTCTTCAGCGGCGGGGAGCCGGCCGGCTACTAGCGCACGCGCTGCGATCGCCACCTCGCTACCACAGGCCTCGCGGTGAGCGAGGCCTGTTTGCATGCGCCCTTTGCGATCTCATGCTTGACAGAAAGCCAATCGTGTCAGCTAAATTGATACCGTTCCTAGCATTAGTGGCTCGCGGGCTGATTTGATTTCCCTGCGTGCCGCCGTCCAGTTGAAAGGAGGCGAAAGAATGCCACTCACCGGCAAAAGGGGCTTCGGTTCCATGGATGCGGCAAAGCAGCGGGAGATCGCCAGCAAGGGCGGCCAGGCGGCCCACCAAAAAGGGTCAGCCCACGAGTTCAGCCCGGAAGAAGCGCGCTCCGCGGGCAGCAAGGGTGGCAAGGCCGCCCACGAAAAGGGATCGGCGCACGAGTTTTCCTCTGAGGAGGCGCGAGCCGCCGGCCGCAAGGGCGGCGAAGCCTCCAGCCAGGATCGCAATCGGATGGCCGCCATCGGGCGCGAGGGTGGCCGCCGCTGATCGATGGGGAGGAAACCGACCTGGTTTCCTCCCCAAGTCCGACTAGAGCGCGCCGACGAGTTCCTTGATGCGTGCCTCCGGGAGCGCCACGTCCGAGAGGGTCCCGGCGAAGTAGGCGTCGTACGCCCCCAGGTCGAGCAGGCCGTGCCCACTCAGGTTGAACAGGATGACGGGCGACTCACCGCGCTCCCGCGCCTTGATCGCCTCGTCGATCACCGCCCGGATGGCGTGCGCCGACTCCGGCGCCGGAATCGTCCCCTCGGCTCGCGCGAACTGCACGGCGGCATCGAAAACGGTCCGCTGCGGATAGGCCACCGCGTCGATGAAGCCGTTGTCCACCAGCGCGGAGACCAACGGCGCCATGCCGTGATAACGCAGCCCGCCGGCATGTATCCCGTCCGGGATGAAGCCGTGGCCGAGCGTGTGCATCTTCACCAGCGGCGTCATTTCGCCGGTATCGCCGAAATCGTAGGTGTACTTGCCCCGCGTGATCGACGGACAGGCGTCGGGCTCCACTGCCAGGAAGCGCGTCTTCGTCCTCCCCTGCAACCGATCGCGCAGGAACGGAAACGCGAGTCCCGAGAAGTTACTGCCACCGCCGACACAACCCACCACCAGGTTGGGCATCGCGCCGGCACGCTCCATCTGCACCAGGGCCTCTTCGCCGATGATCGTTTGGTGCATCAAGACATGGTTGAGCACGCTTCCCAGTGAATACTTGGTGTCGTCCCGAGTCGCAGCATCCTCGACCGCCTCGGAGATGGCGATGCCAAGACTTCCCGTGGAATCCGGATGTTCGGCTCGGATCTTGCGCCCGGCATTGGTCAGGTCGGACGGGCTGGGAACGACCGTAGCGCCCCAGACCTGCATCATGCTCTTGCGGTATGGCTTCTGCTCGAAGCTGATGCGCACCATGTACACCATGCACTCGAGGTCGAACAGTTTGGCGGCAAAGGCCAGGGCACTCCCCCACTGGCCGGCACCGGTCTCGGTCGACAGTCGCTTGGTGCCCTCGGCTTTGTTGTAGAAGGCCTGGGCGACCGCCGTGTTCGGCTTGTGCGAGCCGGGCGGGCTGACCCCCTCGTACTTGTAGTAGATCTTCGCGGTGGTCTTGAGCTCCCGCTCCAGCCGGGTCGCGCGCATCAGCGGCGTCGGCCGCCACAGTCGCAGTGCCTCCTGGACCGGTTGCGGGATGTCGATGTAGCGCTCCTGGGATACCTCCTGCTTGATCAGCTCCATGGGAAACAGCGGCGCCAGATCCTGTGGGCCGATCGGTTGACGGGTACCAGGGTGAAGCGGTGGACTCCCCGGAAACGGGAGGTCCGCCTGGATGTTGTACCAGCGCGTCGGCATCTCTTTTTCGTCGAGCACGATCCGGTTGGCGACGTCGGGCGCGCGTACGCTCATAGCTTTTTCTCCCTCCTGTGGTCCGAATCGTCAGCGTGGCGCTATTCCCGCCTGTTTTAGCATGGACGGCACCCTGGTGCAAAGGCCCGACCGGACCGCCATGCTCGCCGCCCTGGAGCGCCTCGTGCTCGCCGAGTCGCCGTCGCTCGACAAGGCCCGCTGCGACGCGTGCGCCGATCACGTCGCCGACCTCTTCCAGCAGCGCACCGGCGCCTCCGCCGTGCGGCATCGGCGAACAGACCGGGGCGACCACCTGGAGATCCGGATCGGCGACGGGGCCGAGCCGATCGTCCTCCTCTGCCATCACGACACGGTGTGGCCCACCGGCACGCTGGCACGGCTCCCCTTCCAGGTCGACGGTGATCGCGTCCGAGGCCCGGGCAGCTATGACATGAAGGCCGGGATCGTCGAAGCCGCCTTTGCCCTCGAGACGGCCAAAGCAAGACGGCCAGTGGTCGTGCTGTCAACCTCCGACGAGGAGATCGGCAGCACGAGCTCACGCGCACTGATCGAGGAGACCGCGCGGCGGGCGACGGCGGTGCTGGTGCTCGAACCCGCCGCCAGCGGCGGAGCCATCAAGACCGCCCGCAAGGGCATCGCGGATTTCATTCTCGAGGTCGACGGCCGGGCCGCCCACGCCGGGGTCGAACCAGAGAAAGGAATCAGTGCGATCGAGGAACTGGCGCACCAGGTGCTGGCCCTCAAGGCGCTCAGCGACCCGGCCGCCGGCACGACGATCAACGTCGGCGTGGTCGACGGCGGCACCCGGCCCAATGTGGTCGCGGCGTACGCCCGCGCCGAAATCGACGTCCGCTTCGCGCGAGCCTCGGAGGCGGAGCGGGTGGTTCGTGCCATCAATGACCTGCAACCGAAGCTCGCCGGAGCCCGCCTGCGCGTCAGCGGCGGGGTCGACCGGCCACCGATGGAGCGCCGCGCCGGCACGATTCGCCTGGCCGAGCTCGCCCAGCGGCTGGCGGGCGACGTCGGCTTTCCGCTGGCAGAGACCAGCACGGGTGGCGGGAGCGACGGCAATTTTACGGCCGCCATCGGTGTCGCAACCCTCGACGGGCTCGGCCCGGACGGGGGCGGCGCGCATGCGGACTCCGAGCACCTGCTGATCGGGAGCTGGGTCGATCGCACCGAGCTCCTGAGGCGCCTGATCGAGGCGCTCTAGCGATTTGACGCGCCGCCCACCGGGTGTGTTAGGGTGGACGACGGTCCGTTACGCCTTGTCATAGCCAACCGCCTTCCTCTCGTTTCCGCCCACGGACCAGAAGGGTTGACGTTCGTCGAGTGACGGAGGGAAGGCTCCATGAACGTTACAGGGGTTATTGCTATCGTGCTGAAGGCTCATGCCTATATCTTGCGGTTGACCAACGCGCGGATCCGCTATCTTGTGGTCTCCGACTGGGCCGCGCGGGCGGTCCTGCGTTACTGGCGGCTTCGGCGTCAGGGCAACCGGGTCATCGACCGGCTCAAGAGTCGCCGGCGGCACCTCTCCATCACGCTGGCCGGCCATGCACTCGTCCTCGGCCTCGGCTTCGTCATGGTGGTTCCGGTGGTGACGGTCCGGCCCGCAGTCACACGCACCGTCGCGGCGCAATACGCGGGGTACGTCCTGTGGACAACGCCGGCGCGACCTCGGAATGTCCCGGTCCGGGAGCTCCTCAAGGCATCCGCGCTGGAGGAACGCCCGGCGCCTGAGGTCATCGTGCCGGCGGTGCCGGCGGCGCCTGCGCCCAAGCCGGCCGGCCCGGCCTTCATCACGCCGCCGCCCGGTTCGGGCGGAGATGGGCTGGCTGCGATCTACGCGGTGTTCGGCAATAGCCCAGGTCTCACCTGGGCGCTGCGGGTCGCCAACTGCGAGAGCCATTACAATCCGCTGGCCGTCAACCGGTCCAGCGGCGCCAGCGGCCTGTTCCAGTTCATGCCGTCCACCTGGAATGCGAACTTCCCCGGCCAGAACATCTGGGATCCGTACGCCCAGGCGAGGGGCGCACTCGTCTTCTACAACGCCGGTCGCCAGAGCGCCTGGACCTGTAAGTAAGAGGTCGCCGCATCCGGCGGCCGCCACGCTAGGATGTGGCGCGTGCCGCCGCCGTTGTCCGGGTCGCTGGCTCGCCCGCAGGTCGAGGTGCGGCTCGCCCGCTCCCATGCTGAGTTCGCTGCCTGCGAGGCCCTGAGCCGCGACGTCTGGGGTGCCTCCGAGCGGAACGTGGTGCCACGCGAGCTGCTGCTCACGATGCAGCTCAACGGCGGCCTGGTCCACGGTGCCTTCCTCCCTGACGGCCGGCTGGTGGGCTTCTGCTTTGGCTTTGCGGGCCTACGCGATGGAAAGCTCCGCCTTTGCTCGCATCAGCTGGGCGTCATCCCGGAGCTGCGCGGCGCCGGCATCGGCATCGCGCTCAAGCAGGCGCAGCGCAATGACGCGCTGCGACTCGGCTACCCGCTGGTGTCCTGGACCTTCGATCCATTGGAGGCACGCAACGCCTACATCAATCTCCATCGGTTGGGATGCATCGCGCGCCTGTACGATCGGAACCACTACGGGGAAATGGAAGACGAGCTCAACCGTGGCCTGGCCTCGGACCGGTTCGAGGCCGAATGGTGGCTGGACCGGCCAAAGCCGTCGCCCCCGACCAGTCAGCCGGCCCTAATGTTGCGGGTCAATCGCGACAGCGAGCCCAGCCGTGTGGCGGTCGACCTCGCTACGGCGCAGGCCGTGCTGATCGCCGTGCCGGAGGATTTTCAGGCGATCAAGAAGAAGAGTCTCGAGCTTGCCCAGCGCTGGCGACTCGAAAGCCGCGCCGCGCTGGAAGCGGCGCTGAGCGCCGGCATGATCGCGATCGATTTCCGTCGGGAGGGCGCCTACGTGATGGCCCGCCCCTCGTGAAGATCGACGCCGTCGAGCTGCGGGTCCTGAAGATGCGGCTGCTGCGGCCCTTTCGCACCAGCTTCGGCGTGCAGCAGGATCGCTACCCATTGCTGGTTCGTCTGGAGATCGACGGCCGCTCGCAATGGGGCGAGTGCGTCGCCGGCGAAGGGCCCTGGTACTCCTACGAGACGGTCGAGACCGCCTGGCAGATCCTCAAGGGATACCTGGTCCCGGCGGTGATTGGGCGCGAGCTGGCCGATGTCGACGCGCTCGAAACCCTCTTCGCGCCGGTGCGGGGCCATCACATGGCCAAAGCCTGCATCGAGATGGCGTTCACCAGTGCGCTCGCCGAGCACGCGCGCAAGCCGCTGGGCAGCTTCCTCGGCGGGGTCCGGGATCGCGTGGAGACCGGGGTCAGTATCGGAATCCAGGCGACCATCGATGAGCTGCTCGACAGCATCGGAACCCACCTGGCGCAAGGCTACCGTCGGATCAAGGTCAAGATCGAACCTGGCTGGGACGTGATGACGATCGCGGCCATCCGCCAGCGCTATCCGGAGATCACGCTGATGGCCGATGCCAACTCGGCATATACGCTCGACGACGCCGCCCACCTGGCCCAGCTCGACCAGTTCGGGTTGTTGATGCTGGAGCAGCCGCTGACCGCCGGCGACCTCGTCGACCACGCGGCCCTACAGCGGGAGCTGCGCACGCCCATCTGCCTCGATGAGAGCATTGAATCGGCCCGCGAGGCCCGCCAGGCCCTCCAACTCGGGTCGTGCCGGGTCATCAATATCAAACCGGGTCGGGTCGGTGGCTTTGCCGAGTCCCGCCGGATCCACGACCTCGCAAGCAAGGCGAACGTGCCGGTCTGGTGCGGCGGGATGCTGGAAACCGGCATCGGCCGAGCCTGCAACGTCGCCTTGGCCACGCTGCCGAACTTCCGGCTGCCTGGCGATATTTCCGCCAGCGACCGCTACTGGGCCGAGGACATCGTCGAGCCGCCGTTCATTCTCCAGCGCGGCGGCACGATCGCGGTTCCGACCCGATGGGGCCTGGGCGTCCGTGTGAAGGTCGACCTGGTCGAGCGACTGACCGTCCGGCGCGAGATGATCGCGGGCTAAAGGAAGAACGCGGCCAGCGCGATGACCAGGTAGACGCCGATCAGCTGCAGCCCTTCCAGCCAGTTGCTGTGGCCGTCGCGTGAGATGACGGCGACGATCAGGGTCGCGATGAAAACCGCCCCGACCTCGAAGCCGGTGAATACGAAGTCCATCGGGTGGCCCACGACAAGGCTGACGAAGACCATCACCGGTGCCACGAACAATGCGACCTGAGTGGAAGAGCCGACCGCGATCTCGAGCGTGACATCGACCTTGTTTCTGATCGCGAAGAAGACCGCGGACGCATGCTCCGCGGCGTTGCCGATGATCGGGATGAGAATGAGGCCGACGAAGATCGGTGAGATCTGGAGGGTCTGAAGCGCGGGGTTGAGGGCCGACACGAGCAGTTCGGACTCCAGGCCGACGAGCAGGGCCGCGCCCAGCAGCACGCCGACCGCCAGCGCCTGGGACCATTCCGCTTGCTCGCTGGACTCAGGGGTGCGAAACAGATGCGCGTTGGTGAACTGCGTAAAGACCAGGGCGGCCGCGTAGAGCACGATCAGGGTGGCCGCCACGCCGGCGGACACGATCTGGCGGTTGCCGGCGGACAGGCTGGGCGACGTCGCCACCAGGAGTGCCGGCACCCCGAGGCCGGCGACGGCCAAAACGAGTGACCCGGTGTGGACGCCCGCTGCGCGCGCACTGAAGGCTTGCTCGCCGCAGCGTAGCCCTCCGACAAAGAGCGACACGCCAAGGACCAACAGCAGGTTGCCGACGATGGAACCGATCAAGGATGCCTTGACGACGTCGAAGTTGCCGGCGGCGATCAGCAGGACAGCGACGATCAGTTCGGTCAGGTTGCCGAAGGTCGCGTTCAGCAAACCACCGAGCTGCGGCCCGACGTGTACGGCAAGCTGGTCGGTGGCGCGCCCGATCAGACCGGCGAGCGGCACGATGGCCAGCGCCGCGGTGATGAAGGTTAGCAGCGGCTGATGCATCAATTCCGCGATCAGCGATACCGGGATGAAGACGAGCAGCCAGTTGATCGAGGGCCGCAGTAACCACGCCCACCGAGCCATCGCGCTCCATTATCCCGGCAGGCGTCACGGGCCCGCCCCAGTTTTGGGCAAAAGAAAAAGACCTCGGCGATGACCTACTCTCCCAGACCGTTGCCAGCCCAGTACCATCGGCGCAGACGGGCTTAACTGCTGTGTTCGGGATGGGAACAGGTGTTTCCCCGTCGCTATGGTCACCGAAGTCTTTCTCTTCGATCGTGTTGCGAAGAAGTATTTAGGGACCGCGCAGTTCACGCGATCAACTCCCTGGCGCTGAAAAGCGCTGAGGAGTGGAGATAGATGGTCAAGCCCTCGACCTATTAGTACCGCTCAGCTGAAACGGTTGCCCGTCTTACACCTGCGGCCTATCAACCAGCTAGTCTCGCTGGGGTCTTACCTGGTTAACCCAGTGGGAGACCTTGTCTTGAGGTGGGCTTCGTACTTAGATGCTTTCAGCACTTATCCCATCCGAACATAGCTACCCGGCACTGCCATTGGCATGACAACCGGGACACCAGAGGTCCGTTCACCCCGGTCCTCTCGTACTGAGGGTAACTCCTCTCAAGTCTCCTGCGCCCACCACGGATAGGGACCGAACTGTCTCACGACGTTCTAAACCCAGCTCGCGTACCGCTTTAATGGGCGAACAGCCCAACCCTTGGGACCTGCTCCAGCCCCAGGATGCGACGAGCCGACATCGAGGTGCCAAACCATCCCGTCGATATGGACTCTTGGGGAAGATCAGCCTGTTATCCCCGGGGTACCTTTTAGCCGTTAAGCGACGGCGCTTCCACATGCCACCGCCGGATCACTAGTCCCAGCTTTCGCTCCTGCTCGACATGTCTGTCTCACAGTCAAGCACCCTTGTGCACTTACACTCGACACCTGATTGCCAACCAGGCTGAGGGTACCTTTGGGCGCCTCCGTTACCTTTTGGGAGGCAACCGCCCCAGTTAAACTGCCCACCAGACGCTGTCCCCGACCCGGATCACGGGCCTGGGTTAGAGTCCCAACATGTGAAGGGTGGTATTTCAAGGGTGGCTCCACCCGGACCGAAATCCAGGCTTCAAAGCCTCCCACCTATCCTACGCAACACATGTCAGAACCCAACATCAAGTTGCAGTAAAGGTCCCGGGGTCTTTCCGTCCTGCTGCGGGAAACGAGCATCTTTACTCGTACTGCAATTTCGCCGAGTCCCTGGTTGAGACAGCGCCCAAGTCGTTACGCCATTCGTGCAGGTCGGAACTTCACCTGATTCCCTCTGTTTCCAGAAGGGGCAGACTATGCCTTCATCTCGAGGTGATTGAGGA
>DASWBA010000096.1:0-10120 GCA_036390825.1 Candidatus Dormiibacterota bacterium | reverse complement strand
CTTCTACGGTGGCCGGGTTGCATGCCGGGCGATAGTCTCCTCCGGCCTGCTCAGGACAGGACCTTTGCCGCCAGCCTCGGGCAACCTGCCCTGCTCACCGATCTCTACGAGCTGAAATGGCGGCCAGCTATCTTCACCAGGGCATGGTGCAGCCCGCCAGACGCGGGCGGCGGCCAGTGGCCAGCGCGTCGCCTAACCGGCCGCGAATATCCGTTCGCAGGCCAACGGTCCCGTCTGAGCTGGGACGGTCGGCCCTAAAGCCTGCGCCGCCGTTCGCTGATGCTGCGGTCAGCAACCTTTAAGGAGGGAAGATGGACACCCTGGCTGAAGATGTCGTCGATGTCCTTTTCGTCGGAAGCGATTCGGATACTACCGAACTGTACAGGCACAAGCTTCACCTCGATGGCTACCGTGTCACGGTCGCAAAGCCCGTTGGTGATTGGCTGAACTTCGACGGTCGGGCTTGGCCGGACATCGTCTTCATCGAGGTAGCGGATGCAGAGAGCATCGCGTCGTTCAAGACGCTGCGGGACGATGACCAGCTGCGAAACGTTCCGGCAATCATCTTGAGCGGCGCCCGCGAAGCAGCGTTCAGAGAGCGCGACATTGCGCTGGGGCCGCTCGATTACCTCGTGCCTCCATCAGCCGCCGTATCACTTTGGAGTGTCACGAACGACGTTTTCGCCGCGCATTCGGTCGCATCCACTCGGGCCCCGCTGGCCGCCGTCGACCAACTGGTCGGGTCGCGAACGGGGTAGGGCCGCGACCCTACCTCAGCGCAGCCTCCTCGATGACGGCGAGCGCCTCTTGCGTCGCAGCCAGCGCTTCCGGCGCACCTGCTGCCTCACGTTCCCTTCCCGGATCCGCCTTCTTTCCGGATATCAACAGCACCGGCCGCTTGCAGTGATGCGATAGTTCGTGGCTGACGCTTCCGATTAGCAGTTCGGCGACGCCGCCGAGGCCACGACGGCCCACCACCACCAGGTCGGCGTCGACCGCCTCGGCCACGTCCGCGATCACGGAGGCCGGCCGGCCGTCCTGCATCTCCATCCGATAGCGGAGGCCCGACTCGCGGAGTGGCTTGCACCACTCCTCTTCGAAAGCCTTCTTCATGGCGGCCCGCCACTCCGGGTCGTACTCGAGCGGCAACGCCACGGCGTATGGGTCGAACGGTTGCACCGCTACATGAAGGGCGGAGACCGCAACGATCTCGGCACCGATTGGCTTCGCCAGGCTGATCGCCCAGTCGAGAGCTGCTGCAGCGTGATCGGAGCCATCCACACCAACAACGATTCGCTTGATGCCCTGGCTAGCTGTCGCCATGGGGTCGCCTCCTTGGGGAACTGTCGCCCATTGCCAGTGTCTCGGTAATCGCGCCTTCGCCGATAGAGCCAGACGGCCCGTTAGAGAGAGGACGCTCGTCAGTGCCCGGGAGGCTGGAAAGGGCCCACAGTGAAGTTATGCAAGTCGCTGCTGAGCGAGCACGCACGGCCAGGATCAGGGCCGTAGCCTTGCTTGTCGGCCTGAAACAGGTCAACTTTACGGACCTGGCCCTAAGCCTTTACCTGCCACCAGGCCCATCCCTCGATCAACGCTTTCACCACGCGCTGCTCAAAGACCTGCAGAGAGATTTCGAGCCGACGGGTGGTACGGCCGGGCAATCGGCACTCCGTCGCGAGCTGAAGGCCGTCCAGCAATTCCTCGACGAGCGCTCGCAGGGTGGGAAGGCACTGGCAATCTTCTCCTGCACACCTGCAGGCTTCTTTCAGGTGCGGCACCTGCCAGGTGACGTACAGGCTCAGGTCTGGATCGACCGATGGCTTCATCTCGACCCCCTGGTTTCGGCCATCGCCGAGCATCCTCCGGCGCTGCTGGTGGCTGTCGACAAGGAGCGAGCGCGGGTCTTCCGGCTGTTCCTCGACGACATCGAGGAGTTGGCCGACATCGCCGGCGAACCGATCAAACGGCAGGAACAAGGAGGCTGGGCGCAGTCCCGATTTCAGCGTCATGAAGACCTTCACGCCGAAGGGAACGTTCGCCGGGTGGTCCGGTGGATTCTTCAGTTGCCTCCCGGCCTCTTCACGCGCCTCGCGGTGGCCGGGCCGATCGAGGCCCGCGTAAGCTTCGTCAACCAGCTGCCGAGCCGCCTGCGTGGCGCCGTGATCGAGCTCTCTGCCCCTCTTTACCTCGACTCGCCGAGCCTGGCCGAACATCTGCGGGGCGCTTACCGGCAGGCGGTCGCCGGACCGTGATAGAGAGCTGCTCGATGTCACCGGTTATTCAGTCCCCCTACGCTGGACTTGCCGAAACCCACACGGCGATCGTGTTCTTCGTCGGGGATCGCGCCTACAAGCTCAAGAAGCCGGTCTCGCTCGGGTTCCTCGACTTCTCTCGGCTCGAAACGCGGGCGGTGGTTTGCCGGCGTGAAGTGGAGCTCAATCGACGGTTCGCCCCCGACGTCTATCTCGACGTCGCGACCATCACGGATTCGGCAGGTCAGCCTTGCGACTACCTCGTCGTGATGCGCCGGATGCCGGCGGAGCGTCGCCTGGCGACGCTCCTCGCCCGCGGCGAGACGGTGGAGCATGAGATTCGCCAGATCGCGCGGCTCGTCGCCGGCTTTCATGCCCAGGCGCCCACCTCACCGGAGATGGCTTCGGTAGCCACGCGCGATGCCGTTCAGGGGCATTGGGAGGCGAGCTTCGAGCAGATGCGGCCGTTCGTGGGACCGGTTCTCGATCCCGCGGTAAACGGGAACGTCGAGTCTCTCGCCCGTCGGTATCTTGCCGGACGAGCCCCGCTCTTCAGCCAGCGAATCGCTCAGGGGCGGGTCCGCGATGGACACGGTGACCTGCTGGCGGACGACATCTTCTGCCTCGCTGACGGCCCTCGCATCCTCGACTGCCTGGAGTTCGACGACCGGCTGCGGTGGGGCGATGTGCTCGCCGACGTGGCTTTCCTGGCGATGGACCTCGAACGCCTGGGGACGCCGGAGCTGGCTACTCGCTTTCTCGCGTGGTACCGCGAGTTCTCCGGGGAAACCTATCCCCAGTCGCTAGCTGAGCACTACATCGCTTACCGGGCGCATGTGCGCTCCAAGGTGGCATGCCTACGTTATGCCCAGGGTGATGCGGCCGCCGCCGCGGAGGCGAACCAGTTTCTCCTCCAGGCCAATCGTCACCTTCAGCGTGGGCGGGTGGTGCTGGCCCTGGTCGGCGGCCTACCGGGGACTGGCAAGTCGACCCTGGCAACCGGTATCAGCGATGCGCTCGACTGGGCGGTGCTGCGGTCGGACGAGGTCCGCAAGGACCTGGCCGGCATCTCGCACGACGCGCAAGTCCGTGAGCGGTTTCGGGAAGGCCTGTACGAGCCGGAGGTCACGGCCGCCACCTACCGGGAGCTGCTAACCCGAGCCCGAACGGCCCTCGAATTGGGCGAATCGGTTGTCCTTGATGCCACGTTTTCCGACCGTGCCTGGCGGCAGGCTGCGGCTGGGCTGGCGAGCGCGACCTCTAGCGACCTCATCGAACTGCGCTGCGAGCTTGGGCCGGCCGAGGCGGCGGCTCGACTCGCCACGCGGGTTCCAGGGGCCGCGTACGGCTCGGACGCAACGGCGGAGGTAGCTGCGGCCATGGCCGCTGCAGCAGATCCCTGGCCCTCGGCGATCACCGTCGATATGTCGGGGTCGCCGGCACGGTCCCTGGCGGCTGCGCTGGAGGCGTTCACGTTCGAGTCCATCCTGCTCCCCGAATTGGCCGTCAACGCAGATGTATCTGTATAGGTATCCGGACGCCGGGGTTCCGTCAGGAAGGCCGTCCGCCCTGGGTAGGGGGGGTCCTACGGCACTGCCTCTCGAGCGGCTCCTGTCCTAGCTTTGCTGCAGATCAAGTCGGACTGATGGAGGAACTTCACGATGAAGACTGACAAGGATCTGCAAAGCGACGTGATGGCGGAGCTGCGGTGGGACCCGGCGGTCGACGCGGCCGACATTGGCGTCAGCGTTGAACGCGGTGCCGTCACCCTCGGTGGCCACGTCAAGAGTTACGCCGAGAAGATTGCTGCGGAGCGTGCCGCCAAGCGAGTGTTCGGTATCAAGGCGGTGGCGGACGAAATCGAGGTCAGGGTGCCCGGGACCGCGCTGCGCGACGATTCGGCCATCGCCGAGGCGGTGGCCGATGCGCTGTCCTGGAACGCGATGGTGCCGACGGACAGTGTCAAAGCCGTCGTGTCGAACGGCTGGGTCACGTTCGAAGGCGAAGTCGAGTGGCCCTATCAACGGGCCGCGGCCGAACGAGCGGTGCGTGAGATCAAGTGGATCCGTGGCATCAGCAACCGGGTAACGGTGAGGCCAAGGGTTACTCCGCGTGACGTTGAGAAGAAGATTCTCCAGGCGTTTCACCGAAGCGCTGACGTGGACGCGCGGGGGATCCGCATCGAGACCACCGGTGGAACCGTGATCCTGCGCGGACAGGTTAGGTCCTGGAGCGAGGTTGAGGCTGCCAAGCGAGCTGCGTGGGCGGCCCCAGGCGTCTCGACAGTGATCAATGAGCTGGTGGTGTCGGCAGAGTCCCCGGTGATGGCCGAGGTGCTTGGCTGACCGAGTCGACATTTCAGCAGGTTCCGGGAATCGCCCAGACGGGTCGAAGGACCCAGAGGTGCTTCTCGGAGTCTTTCCGCCACCATGGCGTCGCTAAGACTGACGACGCGGGGGGTTGGCGCGGCCAACTCATCCCGATAGCGGCCTGCCGGGCTGCTCGTCGAAGCCCGGGACTCATTAGCGGCATCCGCCGGCTGGCGCTTAGAAGGCGCTACCTCGACGTTGAGGCCTCTAGCCGGCGGATGGGTCCCTTTAGATCACGCCACGACCCCGCTCTCCGCCGCGGCGATCCGCTCGTGAGGAAGTGTCGGGTATAACTCGTCCGCCTCAGCCAGGTGGAGCTCGACGACCGCGTGGAGGTCGTAAAGAACATTGCGAAGCGAGCGGAGCTCGGCGGGGCCGAAGTAGCTGTAGACCAGCCGTTCGCGGAGCGCCAGAAGTATTCCGGCGAGCCGACTCACCTCCATCGACTCTCCCAAGGGTTCGGTCGCACGAGGGGCCTCCAGAACCCGTTGGATCAATAGATCGACCGCCTCCTCTTCGGCGCGCACGTGAGGAAAGAACCGCTCGACCAGGAAGGCGTGTAGATCGTCGATCTGCGCTCGAACTTCAGGAGGCGCCAGGTCGCCGACACTGTCCGCGGCTTGGCGGATCGCCTCGAGGGCACCACCGAAGAGTCGGTGCTCGTCGCGCAACGGCCCGGTTGACGTTTTCACGGGAACCTCCTTGTGGCCGAAACCTCGGCTAGCGTTTGCCGGCACCGGCGAATTCCTTGCTCAGGCTTTCGGCTGAGCGGGCGAGCTGTGGATCGATGACCGCGCGCCCGGCCAGCTTTCCCTGCTTGAGCATCCGGTAGGCGTCGCCAGCCTGGTCCAGCGCAAACGACTGGATGTGCGGCGTGATCTTTCCCGCTTCGGCCAGAGCGATGACCTCCATCAACTCGGGCAGGGTGCCCCAGTACGTGGTGGCGACCGAGCACTCGTAGGGAAGAGCGAAAAAGTCGAAGGGAAGCTTGCCGCCGGCCAGGCCTACCACCGTCAGATGGCCCTGCTTGCGAGCGATCTTCGCGGCCAGCGCCAGTGTGCTGTCGGCCCCGACGAAATCGAGCACGAGCTCCGCTCCCTGACCGTGGGTCAGTTCCAGGATCGCCGCCGCTGCCTCGGCACCCGCGCTAACCGTATACGCGGCTCCAACCTTGTGCGCGAGCTCCAGCTTCTCGGCAGCGGTGTCAACCGCGATCACACGGGCCGGGCTGAGTGCGGTCAGCATCTGGATGCCCATGTGGCCCAGGCCGCCCGCGCCAATGACGACGGCCGAAGAACCCGGCACCAGCAGCCGGAGCGAGCGCTTGATGGCGTGATATGGGGTCAGCCCCGCGTCCGTCAGCGGCGCCGCCTCACGCGGGCTCAGCTCGCGTAGCGGAATCAGGAACCGCGCGGACGGCACGAGCATGTACTCCGCCATGCCGCCATCGAGGCCGAGACCGCCGCCGGCGACTTTGAGCTCGGCGGCGTGTTCGCAATAGTTCTCCTTGCCAAGCCGGCAGGTCCGGCAGCGACCGCAGCCCCAGGGACCGTAGACCGCGACCGGGTCACCCACCTGAAGCCGCGTAACCCCGGCACCCAGTTTTTCGACCCAGCCGGCGGTCTCGTGTCCGAGCGTGAAGGGAAGCGGATAGGGCAGCATGCCTGCCGGCCACTCCATCAGGTGCAGATCCGAATGGCAGGCGCCGGCACCCCCCACCCGGATCAGGACCTGGCCAGGGCCAGGTTCGGGTACGTCGATCTCAACCAGTTGAGGTTCGTTCTGCCAGGCAGTGAGTCGAAGCGCCTTCATGGTTCGTTCCTCCTTGGACTCGCCCGTGTACCACCCGACGACCGGTTACGCCGGGAGCGTCGCAGGCCGTCCGGCCTTCAGCTACGGTCAAAAGGCCCGCAGAGCCGAGGACCCTTGGTCTTGGCCGGGCCGGCGACGGCGCCGACGGGCCAGCAGGCTGATGACCGCGACCACGAAGATTGTGGCCTCCAGCAGCCCGGACAGCCCGGAAACCACGAGCGCACTGATCCGCTGCCAAGGGAGCTCGCTAGCACGCAGCCGGAGGTCGATGAGCGGCGCCGAATGGAGGGCTACCAGCGCAAAGGCAAGCACGGCGATACCTGCCATGAGCCAGCCGGAGCGCGAGCGCAGGGCAAGCCCGAGCACCGCCAGAGGCGCCGCGTAGTAGAGGGCGTAGAGAAGCCCGGCTTCCGGTCCCCCCTCGCTGCTGGCCGGTGGCGGCATGATCGCCACTCCTACCGCGACGAGGAGCTGCAACCCAGCCAGCGCCAGGGCGACCTGCGAAAGGAGCCTGGTCCAGCGGCCCACCATGTCCATCTCCATCAACTCACCCTCCGTTAGCCGGTGCTATCGACCTCAACCTTAGGTGGGACGCTCAAGTGCTCAAAGAGGCGTTCGACCCGCGAACTGGCGGTCCTTCGACTGGAAGGACACAGTCCTGTTTCCCTCGGGCCAAAAGGCACTGCCGTCCCAGCCACCGCCACCCTAGGCTGCGATCAGATCTACCACGTTGGCAGCATGAGCTATGAATTCCGGGAAAGACTTGCAGAACGACCCGCCGGTGCCGGAGGGGGTGCTCGGCTGATGCGCCAGGCGGAGATTGCTCCGTCACAGCCACCGGCCGCGAGTGCGGAGCGGGAGGCGTGGAATGAACGGCATCGGGCGAGCCCGGAACTTCTCGCCGAGGACGCGAATGAGTTCGTCATGGCGGTCGTCGCCGAGTCACGGCCGGGTCGTGCCCTGGACCTGGGATGTGGTCGCGGACGCAACGCCCTCTGGCTGGCCCGCCTCGGTTGGCACGTTGTCGGCGTCGACTTTTCCGAGGTCGCGCTCGAGCGGGCGCGGCACCTGGCCGAGGGCGCCGATGTCCAGGTGCGCTGGGTCCACGCCGACCTCCGAGACTATGTCCCGCCGTCCGGGCTCTTCGACCTGGTGCTGGTGCTGTACGTGCATTTACCACCCGCCGAGCGCCGGCTGGTGCTCGGCCGCGGTGTTCGGGCGCTCGCGCCAGGCGGCCGCATGCTGGTCATCGGCCATGACCTCTCGAACCTCAGCGCCGGCTACGGCGGGCCGCAAAAGCCCGAACTGCTGTATACCCCCGAGACGATCGCGGGCGAGCTCGCCGGGCTGACGGTGGAGCGCGCCGAGCGGGTGACGCGACGCATCGTCGAAGAACCGGATGCGAACGATGCGATCGACACCCTGGTGATCGGCCGCCGACCCTGACTATTCGCAGCCGGAGCTGAGGACCAGAGCGGCTTCCTCGGCCTTCCGTTCCGCGGCGTCGCGCTCGGCCCGCTGCTTGATGCCGAGCAGCATCTTGCGGACCATCAGGAAGCTTCCCGGATCGAAGAAGATCTTCATGGGCAGCTCGACCCGCCAGCTCGCCGGCCGGCCAAGGATCGAGGCGAGCGTCCAGCCGGGTGCGAACGCCCGATTCCGTGAGACCAGCCGTGTATGCGTCGGGTCGACGGGATAGAGGCCGAAACACCAGGTCACTATGCCTGACGCCATCGCTCCACCCAAGCAAAGGAAGCGGTGGGGCTCGAGCGCGATGACCGGCAAGCCGATGTCATCACCCGGGCCAAATGGGACCACATCGCCAACAGCGAGTCGCGAGTATTCAGGTGAAACCCGGTCCTCATTGACGATGGGCAGGCCCATCAGACGCTCGATCCATTCGTAGCTGTAAAAGCCGGCCCGGCCATACCCGATCTGCACCAGCCAGGGCCAGATCGCATCGGGAGGCGCCGCGATGGTGATGCCGTGGGTGCCTTCCATGACCGGGCGGGAGACGAGTTCGTCGCCCGGCATGGGGCGTTCGACCTCCGCCGGAGTCGCGCCCGAGTTTCGGATTCGGGGCAACAGGTAATAGCGATAGGCCAGCACGGCGCTGACCGCCGTGTCAGTGATGGCCAGCCAACGAAGCAATGTCTTCCGTTTCATCAGGATCCTCCTCCTTGTGGTCGTTGCCGTTCCGCGGCCGTGGCAGCCTCGGGCGACCTTGGCGCGCGATACATCTCGTCGATCAGGCGCTGATATCGCTGCTGAAGCACGCGGCGCTTGATCTTCAGGCTGGGCGTCAGCTCGCCATTTGCCTCCGTGAACTCCCGCGATACCAGGCGGAAGCGCTTGATGGTCTCGAAACTGGCCAGCTCTCGGTTGAGGGCATCGATGCCGTCCTTGATCAGGCTACGCACCCGTTCATCCTCGACCAGTTGCTCGGGCGTACCCTTTAAGTGCTGATCCCTCGTCAGCGGTCCCCACGCGGGCAAGATGAGCGCCGCCACGTAGGGTCGCTGATCGCCGACCAGCATCGCGGCCGCGATGTAGCGGTAGCGCTGCAGCCTGGCTTCAAGAGGTTGCGGCGCAATGAACTTGCCGCCCGCCGTTTTGATCAAGTCCTTCTTGCGGTCGGTGATCGTGATGTAGCCGTCGGCATCGATCGTCCCGATGTCGCCGGTTCTGAACCAACCGTCGGCGAAGACGTCGGCGGTCGCATCCGGATTGCGGTAGTAGCCGCGCATGACACCCGGGCCTCGAACGAGCAGCTCGCCATCGTCAGCCACCTTGACCTCTACACCGGGAAGAGGCGTTCCGACGGTGCCCGCCCTCCTTGCCCCTGGACGGTTGGCGCTGACCGCCGAGGTGGTCTCGGTTAGTCCCCAGCCCTGGTAGATCGGCACGCCAAGGCGCCAGAAGAAGTCCTCGACATCGGCGGTCAGCGGGGCGCCGCCGCTGATGAAGAAGCGCAGGCGCCCGCCGGTGAGCCGCCGGCGAAGCGTCGGGACCACGAGCCGATCCACGAGTTGGTGACCGATGCGCCGCCTCAGCACCCATCGAGCAATGACGCGGCGCGCCAGCCGCTGCTGGCTGACCTCCTGTTGGACCGCGTCGACCACCTTCTCGAAGACCCGGGGCACGCCCATCATCAGCGTCGGCCGCACCGCGGCGATGTCGTCGACCAGGTGGTCGCCGCCGCGCGAGATCCAGATCGAGGCGCCGGCGGAGATGGGCACGAAGATGCCGGAGACGCGCTCGAAGACGTGCGAATAGGGCAGGAAGGACAGGAGGACATCGTCCGGGCGCAGCTCAAAGGCCGCCCGGCTGGCTTCGGCCATCGCCACCATGCTTTCGTGCGGAATCACCGCACCCTTGGGCTCGCCGGTCGTCCCTGAGGTATAGATCACCGTCGCGACGTCGGAGCCCTTCAACGCGGCGGCTCGTGTCGAGACGGCGTCCAGCAGCCCGCCTTCCACCTCGGTCTGCGTCCACTCCGCAACTTCCCGATCCATCCGAACGATGCGGCGGGGTTCACCGCCGCTTGCCAGGTGTTGCACCAGTTCCTGGCCGGAGACGATGGCGAGCTCGGCGCCGCAGTCGCGCACGATCCGCTGAGCCGTCGCGGCCGTCAGGCTCGGGTAGATCGGAACGGTGATGGCGCCGGACGCCTGGATAGCGAGGTCA
>DASWBA010000095.1:0-3902 GCA_036390825.1 Candidatus Dormiibacterota bacterium | reverse complement strand
TATGAAATCAACTTTAGATTCTCCTCCGGCACATCTCTTGCACTGTATCCCTGGCATCTGGTTTTCCCGCATCATGGCCCCGGGGCTTCGGAAACAAAGACTCCCGCCTTCCTCTGTTCCCACGGTGGATATGCCGTCTACGACTACCCGGCCTGTGTCGGCCGGGATTGCCTGGGGTTCCCTCCTCTGGATCGCAGGGCTGCACGTGGGGGCCCTGCTTGCGTTCCTCCCCGCCTCTTTCACCTGGCAGGCCCTGGCCGCTTGCCTCGCCCTGCATTGGCTGACCGGCGGCATCGGCATCTGCATGACCTACCACCGCCTCCTGACCCACCGCAGCTTCGCGACTCGGCCCCGGTGGCTCGAATACGCTCTGACGGCCATCGGCTGCTGCGCCTCCGAAGGGGGGGCGATCGGCTGGGTGGCCGATCACCGCAAGCACCACGCCCACTCCGACGACGAGCACGACGTTCATAGCCCCAACCGCGGCTTCGCCTGGGCCCATGTGCTCTGGTGGATGACCCCCGATATCACCTCGCGCCACACCCCCCAATACTACAAGAAATGGGCCCCTGATCTGTACAACGATCCCGTTCACCGGTGGATCGACGGTAATCAGATCCTGTTTCCCATCCTGTTGTTCGTGACGCTCTACGCCTTCGGTGGGATGAGTTGGCTGGTCTGGGGCGGATTCGTCCGGACGATCCTTGTGCTCCATACCACCTGGCTGGTCAACTCGGCCACCCATGTCTGGGGTTATCGCAGCCACGAGACGCGCGACACCTCGACGAACCTCTGGTGGGTCGCCCTGCTGACCTACGGCGAGGGCTGGCACAACAACCACCACGCCTTCCAGACCTCGGCCCGCCATGGCCTGCGGTGGTGGGAAGTGGATATGACCTACGTGGCCATCCGCCTCATGGCCGTGGTCGGGCTGGCCCACAGCGTGAAGCGCCCCAAGACGGCCACCGCGGCGCGGCCCGGGGCCCCATCTCCTGAAATCGCGACGGACCTGATGGGGGCGTACCGCTGAGCCGCGCGCCGTCCCGTACGACCGTCATGCGGTGTGCAAAACCCGCGCACCGCAGCTATCGACCGGGGACCCCCGACATGGATCTGATCGAGAGCTTGGAGGGATTCGTCGCAGGAAACCTGGGACTGCTTGCGCCCGTGGATCATGCCTGGCAGCCGACCGACTTCCTCCCCGACCTGACCGCGGACGATTGGGCCGAGCAGCTCACGCGGTTCCGGGCTTCCGCGCGGCGCCTGTCCAACGACTTGGTGGTCGTCCTGGTGGGGAGCATGGTCACGGAAGAGGCCTTGCCGAGTTACGCCGTCTCGCTCAATCGGATCGTCAAGGACCAGACCGGGACCGGCGAGACCCCCTGGGCCCGATGGTTGCGGGGGTGGACCGCTGAGGAGAACCGGCACGGCGACCTGCTCAACGCCTACCTCCGCCTCAGAGGCCGTGTGGACATGCGTGCGGTTGAGCGGACGATCCATCACCTCATCGCAAAGGGATTCAACACGGGGATCGAGTAGCAACGGAGCAGAAACCAACCATAGGCCGTCCAATTAGCTGGACGGCCCAGGGATGGGCCGTTTCTCACCACTTCCGCTCGAACTCATTCTGAAGCTGCCGGCGACCGACCCTCCCAAAGCAGAGCGGAGTCACGGAGCTAACCCCTCGCGTTCACTCTTTGGTCGATAGCCCGCTATCTCCGGTCGGGACAACATCTCTTGGAGTGTTTCGATGTCAACCGGCTTGACCATGTGTCTGTCGAAGCCAGCTTCCTGGCAGCGCCGGCGGTCCTCCTCCATGCCGTAGCCCGTCAAGGCCACGATCAGCGGCTGGCTTTCGTCGTTCCGCGCACGCAGGCGGCGACAGACCTCTAGCCCATCCAGACCGGGTAGGCAGATGTCGAGGAGCACCACGCTGGGGTGGTAGGCCGCCGCCACTTCCAGGGCCAGCCTGCCGTCCTGGACCGTGCGCACGTCGTTGCCGAACAGCCTCAGCAACATCGCCATGCTCTCCGCGGAGTCCCGGTTATCGTCCACCACCAAGATGCGTCGCCCGGACGCCGGTGCGACGTGGCGTTCCGCTAGCGCTGGTAGGGTCGGTCCGGCGGGCGAGGCCTCGTCTGGCAGTGCGGGCAGATGAACGACGAACTCGCAACCCTGGCCCTGGCCTTCGCTCGTGGCCGCCACCGTGCCGCCGTGCATCTCAGTAAGCCGGCGCACCAGGGTCAGGCCGATGCCCAAGCCGCCCTCGGCGCGGTCGAGAGAACGGTCCATCTGGGTGAAGAGGTCAAACACCTTGGGCAACATCTCCGGGGCGATGCCTATGCCTGTGTCCCGAATCCGGACCACGGCCCCATTGCCCCGTTCAACCTCCAGGGTGATTCGTCCCCCGTCCGGGGTGTACTTCGCGGCATTGTTGAGCAGGTTCCAGAGGACTTGCGCCAGCCGCACCGGGTCAGCCTCCACCGGGACGGGTGCTTCGGGGAGGTTGACTTCCAGCGTATGCCGACGCGCGTCGATGAGCGGCCGAGCGCCCTCGATGGCGCGGGCGATGACGGCCGCCAGATCGATCCGCTCCTTCTGGAGTTGGATCTTGCCGCTGGTGATCCGGCCCAGGTCCAGCAAGTCATCGACCAGCCGGACCAAGTTCTCGACCTGCCGATCGATGATGTCGTAAGCCTGGCGGACCTCCGGCCGAGGTTCCTGCTGGCCTAGACGGATCAGTATCAGGGCGTTGCGGATCGGCGCGAGGGGGTTGCGAAGTTCATGGCTGAGCATCGCTAGGAATTCATCCTTGCGGCGGTCCTGGTCGGCCAACGCCGCCGCCTGCTCCTGCGTCTTCCGTTCCAAACGCCTGCGTTCGGTGATGTCCCGAATGTGGCACTGAACGACGCTGTGGTGGTCCTCCCGATAGACGTTGGCGACAACCTCGACCTCGACCAGCCGCCCACGGATTGATTCGAGAGGTAAGTTCTCGTAACGGATGCAGCCTTTCGCTTGCAATTCCCGCACGGCGGCTTCGCTTGCCGATTTGTCGCTGACCCTACCGATCTCCCAAAGTTCTTTGCCCAAGAGTTCGTGCGATTCCGTTTCCATCAAACCGCCCATGCCGGCGTTGGCGTCGGTGATCCTGCCGGTGTGGGCATCGAGGATGAGAATGCCATCCGTGGCGGACTCGAAGAGGCGGCGATAGCGTGTTTCCGATTTCCGCATCGCCGTCTCAGCATTCTTCGCCTGCTCGGCCAGTTCGTGCTGCTTGACCGACGAGACCAGTAGAGCCTCGTTCATGTCGCGCAGGGCTTGAGCGGCTTCCTGGCGCTCATGGTCTCGCTGACCGAGCGCGCGCAATTGCTCCACAGCCTGGTAGGCGGCCGAGGCGAACGTGCCCAGGCTCACGAGCATCCGCAGGTCTTCGTTGTCGAACTTGCGGGCCCCAGGCCGATCATCATGGGTGATCGCCCAGATCGTGCCGACCGCTTGGCCCGCGACGTAAAACGGAACCAGCAGGCACTCTGCGATCGGAGGCGTCACCGGCAGGAAATAGGTGTAGCGCCGCTCGAAGTGCCTGAACAACAGGGGACAATTGCGATCGAGCACGTCGCCGCACGGGCCGAAGTCGCGCGGCGTGCCTCCGCCGATGTGCGGGTTCCACACGCCGGCGATGGCCGGCCAGTGGAACCTCGTTCCATCTGCCGTCACAAGGCTGACGCCGGCCGAGCCGCACTGGAAGACCTTCAGGATCATGTCGGCCAATGTCTGAAGAATGGTGAGCGGCGAATCGGCCAGCGCCTGTGCTAGCGATACCAGCGCACGACTCTCCTTCTCATAGTCCGGCGGTCGCGATGGCCGGCTGTTCAACTCCTCGGTGCAAAGCACCGATTCCA
>DASWBA010000094.1:0-11414 GCA_036390825.1 Candidatus Dormiibacterota bacterium | reverse complement strand
GAGGACCTCGAAGGCCATCGCTGGATGTTCATGCAGCGGTCCTGAAAACCTTTACGGTGCAAGCTTTCTGGGGTTGGGCTGCCAGGGCAGGCGGCCCTCGACTTCAAGATTGAGTGCAAGGCTCAGGAAGGTTCGGATGAGGACAATGCTCCCGAGGATGCCAACGCTCTGAAATGTCGGAGAGGTGGCGACGGTACGGATGATGTCACCTGCGATAAGAAACTCCAGCCCGAGGAGAATCGCACGCCCGAGCCCCACACGGTAGAGGCCATACGCAGAACTGATATCACTCCGCAGCCGACGCAGGAACTGCAGGCTCGAAGCAAGGACTCCGAGCAGAATGATGGTGATTCCCGCTAAGTCGACCCCCTTCCCAATGTCCTCAACGACTCCAACAAAATTCATTGCCAGCCTGGGTCAATCCTCAAACCTGAGCCGGGGCCGCGGCGCAGGATTGGCTATCTGGCCGGGTACAGGTAGCCGGTCGTTACCTCGTTCTTATGCGCTGAAAAAGCGCCGAGAACTTCCCCCTTTTCGCGCGCGGGAACTTTGAAGAAGTCAAGCGTGTTCGCAAGCTCTGTTGCGACGGCGTCGAATTCTTCCGGCGCGATCTTGAGATCACGATGCGCCTCCTCAAGGCCCAACTCCGTTTCCCCCGGCTTTGTCGCCGTGAAGTGGAGCGGCCCGCCCGCAACTGCGCAGACCCACAGGGTTCGCATGAACTTCAGGCCCGGCAATCTGCCCAGATTCTTCGTGTGCCACTCCCTGAGAGCTGGGTTCTTGGAAGTCCTCCCAGCGATCGGGTTCTGCACAACTGCGTCGCTAAAGTGGTCAACCACCGCCGCAATCGCGAAGACGCCACCGAGCCGTTCGTACAGACTCTGCTCAGTCATGTGTTCTCCCCCGCTACCGGCCACGTTCAGCTTTTGTAGGCTTTATAGCATGCGTAGCCTAAGAAGTCAAAACCCGGTAGGCGCAGCCCCGTTCCGCGTAATTCCTTAACGCCTCGGTGCGCAGCGCCAGGCCTGCCTGCTGAAAGGCTCCTTCCAGCAGTCCGGCGTGGAGCTCGCAGACGACGTCGACGGCCAGGGCACAGGCTTGCCGAAAGATGCAGTTCCGGGCGAGGAGCTGGTCACCATCAGTGATGACGTAGTCCGCGCCCAGGGGATGCAACTCGCGCAGCACAGCCTGCGGGGAGTCAGCCGCCGTGTTTACAAGCGATGCGCCGTAGCGGCGTCCCGCCTCTCGGGCGGCTTGGATCCCCTCCCGACCGCGGGTTTGGAGGCCCTCCGCCAACAGGCCGGCCAGGCGTGCGAAACGACGCACCGGATAGCTGAATTCGATCTGTTGGCCAGCCAACCGATAAAGGTTGGCAGGCTTGCCTGATTTTCCTCGGCGCTGCCCGACCGCCAGGTATCCGAGCGCGACTAGCCGCTCGAGATGTGCATGGGCGACCGTTCGATGCACGCCGGCGGCTTTTGCAGCATCGTCAACGGTCCATTCGGGCTGGTTCACATAGAAGTCGAGCAGGATTCTCCGACGAGTCCGATCCTGAAGCGCGCTGATCGCACGGTCGATCTCGCTTGCCTCGTTCGGGCCCACCCTCCAAGCTTATCTGCTGACCTCGGCCAAGGAGGCGCCAGGCGGCGCCGGGTTGCCTCGGTCTCCGCCCTCGCCGCCATCACCGCAACCTAGTACTCGAGCGCGGGCGTCCAGTTGGTGCCTCGACCCTCAGGAGTGAGGTCGAGGATCGACCACAGCGGCCACATGAAGTCGACGTGTCGCATGTCCTGGCCGGGGTCGGGCGGGACCAGGAACAGCTCGCTGCTCCAGAAGTGGTGGATCTTCCCGTCGCGCCGCGCGAAGACCGTCGCCATCGGCATCTGCTCTCCGTCGGGCGACTCCGCCTTGTAGTCACGGTTGTACGTATTGTTCGCTGAGGAGAGTAGGCGCGCGTGGCTCCAGCCCCGCGCTCGCGCGTGGGCGCGGAATTGCTCGATGGGCACCCTTGCGACCACCGCGAAGTTGATCGGTTGGCTGACATGGCGCGCGGTGCCGTCAATCGCGTCGATGATCGACGTGCACGAGGGGCAGCCTTGCTCCAGCGGCAGTCCAGCCTTGCCCGGGATAAACATGTGGCTGTAGAGAAATAAGGTGTCCTTGCCGTTCTCGAACAGCTCCGAGAGCCGGACCGGTCTGGGCGCATTTTTGGCGGCGTCCCACTCCTCGAAGGTGTAGTCGCGCGGCACGATGCCTCCGAGCGGCAGCTTTCGCCGCTGCGCCGCGACGGCCTCGATCTGGCGGCGCAGGTCGATCTCCGATTGCAGCAGTTCGTCGCGCGCGAGCCGGTACTCGTGTGACTCGCCCGGAAAGCGGACGTCGTGCAGCGATTTCTTGACTTCGGTTGACATCTCTAACTCACTCCTCCTCGTGGGCGAGCGCGATCGCGCGCTCTAGTAGCTGACGCCGTGCTCGACATAGAACTTGATGAGGATCGACACCTCGCCCCAGCCGAGCGAATTCCCCTCGAAAGACTTGCGACCCTTCGCCGTGGGCGCGAAACCATGCTCTCGGAGGCGCAACAGGGTGCCATCCGGGCGCTCCTCGAGATCGAACTCGACCGTGGTCATGGCGTCCGCCGTCTCGCCCCAACGAAAGACGAAACGCTTCGGTGGAAGTACCTCGACCACGACGCAGTCCCGATCGGCGTTGATGTCCCGTTCGGGTCCCCAATCGCGCCAGCGGAGCGTGAGCTTTCCACCTGGTCGGAGGTCGATCTCGCTTCCGCGCGTCCCCCACCAGGCATCCAGCGCCTGGGGCGTCGTCAACGCGGTCCACACCTTCGCCCGCGGCGCGCGGATGAACACGCTGTGACGGATCTCCGGTGCTTGTTCGCTCATCCTTGCTCCTCGACGTAGTGCTTGAGCTGCAGAAGACGATGCTCCCAGCGGGCCGCAAGCGTGGTGAGCCAATCGCTCGCCTCGCCGAGTGGCGCGACCTCGAGCCGGTAGCGGACCTCGCGTCCGTGGCGCTGCTTGCGGACCATCCCCGCCTCTGCGAGCGCGCCAAGGTGTTTCACCACGGCTTGGCGGGTCAGTGGGAACCTCGCAGCGAGCCCGGTCGCAGACCTGGGGCCGGTCGCCAGGCGCTCGAGCAGCCGTCGGCGGGTTGGATCCGCCAGTGCGACGAACACCGCATCATTCATGTGCAACTAGACAGTTGCACATCAACGCCTCGGTTGTCAAATTCCAGGCTTTTTCCCTCCCCCCGCTCGCGGGGGAGGGCAGGGTGAGGGCCGCCTGGAGGCAAGGCGGCTTATCGGCGATGTCTGATCACGTCAGCGACTGATGCGTATGGTTACGGGTGCGGATGTCGCTTGAACGCAATTGTAGTTGGCATCGCAGGCTAGCAGAAAGGCGGATGCCACGCCGAGCCCTTTGCGGAACGGTGGCCCAGGAACATTTGCCAGCACGGGAACGAGGGCCGTTTGGGGCTGGCCGGTGCACGTCTGTCCGTTGCTGAAACCAGACCCCGCGGCTTGCTCTGTCTTGCTCACGGCCTGCTGAAGAAAAACGGCAGCCCCGATTCCTGGCATGAAACCCGGGGTCCCGACCGTTAGCCCCATCGGGCAGGTAAAGCTGACGGTGACGTCGACCTCGGCCCCCTTCGCAACTAGCGTTGCGGACTGGGGTTGAATCGATGTGTCCGCGGCGAGCGCCACCGTGGGAACCATCAGCGCTGCGACGATCGCGACGAACGGTACAAGCCGGGCGAAGCGATGGACTGTCTTTCTCACTTAATCTGCTCCTTCTCTTCTTGATGATGGGTTTGCCTCCAGGCGTGCCCGTCGGGCAGCGTCGCATCCCAGCCAGGCCGTCGGAATGCGGGAAAAGGCTCACCTGGTGCTCATTCGCGTGCTCATTTAGCGCCAGTCCGGCCAGACCCGGGATAGGCGGCCCTAAACTGGCGGCGGAGGGGCCAAGGGAACAGGGCATGGGGACAGCTCGCCGCGGACCGCTTGCTGTGGCGTCGGTGTTCGCGGTTCTGCTGACCGGCGGGCTCGTGTCCGTAAGCCGGCTGCCGGCCGGATGCCTGACGCTGGTGGTCGCGTCGTCGCAGGAGAAGTCGACGCTGCTGACCCAGATCGCCGCGGACTACGTGCGGAGCCATCCTGCGGTCGACGGGCAATGCGTCGCGATCCAGGTCACCCGTCAGGCGTCCGGCTCGGCGGAGCAAGCGCTGGCACGCGGCTGGGACGCACGGACGGATGGGCCGCGTCCCGATATCTGGTCGCCGGCTTCCACGACCTGGTCGGTCCTGCTCAGCGACCACCTGAACGCGCGTGGTAAGCCGAATCTCGTACCCGATGGCACGCCGATCCTTTTCAAGTCACCCCTCGTCATCGGGATGCCAAAGCCGATGGCGGTCGCCCTCGGATGGCCGGACAAGGCACTCGGTTGGAGCGACATCCTTCAACTGGCACGGGATCGAGTTGGGTGGGGCCGCTATGGACACCCAGACTGGGGCGTCTTCAAGCTCGGCAAAACGAACCCGATGATCTCCACCTCGGGCCTTCACGCGCTGATCGGCACCTACTTCGCCGCCTCCGGTCGCTCCTCCGACCTGACGGAAGGGGCGCTCGCGGATCCAGCCGTAGTCGACTTCGTGCGCGGGGTGGAAGCCTCGGTTGAGCATTACGGCGACTCGGTGTCGACGTTCCTTCTGAACCTCCAGGCGGCGGACGATGCGAATCGGGCGCTGTCGTACGTTTCCGCGGTCGCGATGGAAGAGAAGGAAGTGTGGGACTACAACAAAGGCAATCCGCTTGCCGATCCCACTCGCACTGGGGAGCACGCCGCGCCACGGGTTCCTCTCGTTGCCATCTACCCGAAGGAGGGCACCATCGCTGCCGACCATCCCTTTGTCATCCTCCGAGCACCATGGGTGACCGATGCGAAGCAGCGTGCCGCCCAGGCGTTTCTTTCCTTCCTCCATGCGCCCACTCAGCAGCTTCGATTCCAGGCCGTCGGTTTCCGAGACCAGTCCGGCCGACCCGGCCCAGAGATTTCACCGTCCAATGGGTTGCAACCGGAGCAGCCCAGCGCCTACCTGCAGCCGCCAGCCGCGCCGGTGATAGAGGCGATGCAACAGGCCTGGACTGGATTGCGTAAGCGAGCTCGCATCCTCGTACTCTTAGACGTGTCGCGGGCCACCAGCGGCGCCGATGTCCGCCAATTGCGAAACTCGCTTGGGGCCGGTCTCAGCGAACTCGCTCCGGATGACCTGGTCAGTTGCTGGGAATTTGCCAGCCAGCTCAGCGGCGACCTGCCGTACCGCCAGGTGCTCGGCTTTGCGCCGGTAGCCACCAACGCATCGCTGATGGAGACGCGGGTGGCAACATTGCAGCCGACGGACAGGCCGGCGGCGCTGTACCGCGCCATCCGGAGCGGGCTCGACGCCGTGCGGAACGACGCCGATCCGACGAGGATCAATGCGATGG
Organism: Candidatus Dormiibacterota bacterium; assembly: GCA_036390825.1. Classification (GTDB taxonomy): domain Bacteria; phylum Chloroflexota; class Dormibacteria; order CF-121; family CF-121; genus CF-13. The sequence continues at coordinate 5,914 of DASWBA010000094.1, read as the reverse complement.
TCGTGATTACCAATGGCCGTAGCACCGACACGAGCGATTCTGACCTGAGCAGCCTGCTCCGTGAGCTGCTGGATGCCAGCGAGAGTTCGAGCGTGCACGTGTTCCTGGTGGCGTACGGCAAGAGTCCGGATGGGCGGACACTCAGCCAGATCGCGCGGGCTGCTCGCGGCGCGACCTATGACGCCGGCAGCCCGGGTGGCGTATTCACCGCGGTGATCTCGAACTTCTGATGTCAGCCGTACTGCGTGAGCTGCGAGATCCCTCCGGCCTTGGACTTGCCATGCTGACGGGGGCCGCGAACTGGGCGCTGGGTGTCCAACTCCCGCTGGCGGTCGCCGCCGCACTCGCCGTGCTGGCGGTCAAGGTGGGGGCGGGGCTCGCCTGGCCGCGGCGCGTCACAACAAACCGTAGCGCGCCAGGGGCACCATCGTCAGTCACGCGCCGCGAGCTCGAGATCGCCCAGTTGATCACCGCCGGCCTCAGCAACAAGGAAATCGCTCGGAAGTTGTTCCTCTCTGAACGCACCGTGGATAACCACGTCCAGCACCTGCTCAACAAGTTGAATTTCCATTCACGGGTTCAGATCGCGGCCTGGGTCGAGCGGCAAGGCCTGGCACTGACTTAACGCCTCGCGCTGCGTCGACGATATGAGCACCAGGATGAGCATCGCCTGAGCCTTTTCCCGGATGTTATCGCCGCGCCTCCCGTCGGATGCTTGCGCCATCTCAAGCAGTAAGGAGGAAGAACAGATGGTTATCGATGGTCGAGCAGGCGATTTTCTTTCGTCGGTGGAGCTGAGTCCACCAGAGGCGGCCTACCTGGCCGAAGGCGCACCCCGGGCGATCGGCGCCACCCTGGCGGGGCTGGCGCACATGGGGCTGATCGAGTTCCGGACGGAGGACAAAGTGGTTCCGCTGAAGCCGGCGCCGGCCGGGATTCTGAAGGATCCGATCCAACAGGCCGTCATCGAATGCCTGTCGCAGTCAAAGGGCCCGAGCTCCGTCCAGGACATTCGACAATATGCCGAGCCCGCGACTGAGCCTGTCCGCGATGCTCTCCGAGCCTCGGGCTTGCTCTTGGATGAGCGCGCGCTCTGGACCGGCGGTTTAGCGATTGCTAGCGCAGGTCTGGCGGTTTTCAGCGGCATCCTGCTCCTCGCAGCCGCGAACGGTGGCGTGACCGCGAACACGGTGTTCTGTGGATTGTTCATCACCTCCATCCCGACGCTCATCCTCATCGGACGGCGCCGGCGCACGCGACGTGGGAGCGCCGTCTTGACACAGCTGCAGGACGACCATGTGGCCCTGAAAGAAAGCGCGGAGCACGCCCCGGTGCTGCTGTCGCCCACCGATCTGTCGCGTGCGGTGGCCATCTACGGGTCCACCATCCTCGAAGGTGGTCCGCTGGATCTTGTCGGCAAGGCGCTCAAGCCGGAGCGGGGCAGTTGCGGAGCCTGTGGAGGCGGGTGCGGCGGATGCGGCGGGTGCGGCGGGTGTGGCGGGTGCGCCTGATGAAGATGCTAGGTCTGGGAATCGGCTGGCGACCCGAGCTGGCCCTCGCGATTGAGCGGCGTGAGGGGCTCGGCTTTGTCGAGGTGACGGCGGAGAACATCCGGCTCGACGACATCCCGGCACCACTGACGCAGATGGTCGCGCGCGGCGTGCCTGTTATCGTCCACGGGCTGAGCCTTTCGCTCGGCGGGGCCGATCGGCCGGACCGAAAACGCCTCGATCATCTCGCCCGCGTGGCGGAGCGATTGGGCGCATCGCTGGTCAGCGAGCACCTGGCGTTTGTCCGGGCGGAAGGTCTCGAAGCGGGGCACCTGCTCCCGGTTCCGCGAACGCGCGAGGCGCTGGAGGTCATTGTCGACAACGTCGCTTGGGCCAGGAGAATGCTGCCGTTTCCGCTGGCCTTAGAAAACATCGCGACGCTGGCGGAGTGGCCGGGGGCGGAGATGGACGAAGCCTCGTTCCTGGCCGAGTTGCTGGAGCGGACGGATACCAGGCTGTTGTTCGACGTCTCCAATATGTACGCCAACGCGCGCAACAGCGGGTGGGATCCGGTGGTGGCTCTTGACCGGCTGCCGCTCGGCCGCCTGGCCTACGTGCACGTGGCCGGCGGCACGGTGCGCGACGACCTGTATCACGATACGCATGCGCATCCGGTGGGAGCGGGTCCGCTGGCCTTGCTCGAGGAGCTCTGTTCCCGGACTGCGCCGCCCGGCGTCATGCTGGAACGCGACGACGACTTTCCGCGAGAGTCGGAGTTGGAGGCAGAACTGGACGCGATTCGGACGGCCATCGCGCGCGGCGCCGCACGTCGCACTGGCAAGACGAGTTGACGATCGATGGGTCGCGCCGTCGACTGGCCGCGGGCGAAGCGGAATTCCTGCGCTCGCTGTCGACGGGTGGGCCTTATGCCCCTGGCTTAGATCTACGCGGCATGCGGGCAATGTCGCAGATTCTTTGGGCGAAGCGGGTGCGGACGATGGCGAGAGCATGGCCGGAGCTAGCAAAGCTCCTCGGGACCCGCCTCAACGAGCGTGCGACCCAGCTGCTGGCGGGCATCGACCTTCCTCCTGGCGATCATGCCGTCGAGGATGGGCTGATGCTTGCACGTCATCTCGAACCAATCCCCGACACGATCAAGCTGCGGATGCTGGATGTGAAATTGCGTTACCGGTGGCAGCGAGGCCATCTGGTTCGGCGGTCGCGCCCGGCAGCGGCGTGCATCTACCTCCGGCAGTCGGGACGCTTGATCTGTGCGGTGCGGGTGCCGGGATTGGGGCTCCGGACTATCTCGATTCGGGCCGGGTTTGTGCGCGCGAAGCACACGTGAGAGGCTAATGGCATGTCCAGGATGATCCAGGTCCGGAACGTCTCAGACAAACCTTCAGCGTCCCGACCTCGAGCCTGGGTGGAACCCCGGCTTCAGGCTGGGGATTCACCGTGGTACTCACCGGCCAGGATGGCTTCAGTTCTGACCAGGCGCGCAGCTTCGCGCCGACACCGCAGCCGTTCCAGATCGGTGTCTGCGCGACGACCAGTGTCGACCCGCACTGCACTGTCGATCCCAACAGGGTGCCGAAGGCGATGGACGTGATCACGCCGGTCGGAGTGGCTCAGTCAGAGGAGCTGGACTACATCCTTCACGATCCGGTCACCCTGCAGGGCGTGACGATCCCCTAGCGGCTCAACGAATGCCGTCCCAGAGCCGGCGCTCTTGTTCCGCCGGGTCCATCACGACCGTTCCGCCGGTTTCGTCGAAGCGCATCACCGACCGCTCGTCTACGTCATAAGGCGACCATCCGGGCGCCCCGCTGGTGGCGAACGCGACCCAGGCGCGGTGCATCGCATCCGCCAGCGCCTGCGGCGGCTCGTCGCCGGCCAGCGTCATCGCGCCATCGCGTCCGAGATTGTCGAAGACGAATCCGATCTCCACCGCGTGAGCCGCGCCGAACCGACCGTTAAAGAGCGGGGAGCGCCAGGCGAACTCATACACATAGGGCGATCCGCCGTTCCTCGCGTGCGCCTCGGCCAGTCGGATGGCGGGAATGCGGAAGAACCAGTCGGTGATCAGCGCGCCGAGTAGGTCCCCGGGTGTTGCCTGCGGTCGGGAGGTGCGGTAGGTCGGCATCGCGTGCTCGACATCGAGGCCCATGACCCGGGCTGTCGTCACCAGGCGGTCATCGGTGACGCGGTCGATAGCGCCGCCTGGCACGAGGAAAAAGCGCCACTCTTCCGTGTTCGTGCCAACCATGAGAGCGACGTCACTACCTGCGCCGGCGACGATCCGCTCGATTGGCCGCGCCGGCACCACCTCCCCGTCGACGACTGGTTCGAACATCATTCCGTTGGCCGCCACCTCTCCCCAGCGCGCCGGGTCCGGCCGAAGGGCGAGCTCCACGGATAGGTCGGCCTGCGCCGCCACGAGTCGCTCGAGAGGAACGGCCCCGATCGATGTCATCGTCGGCGCCACCCCGAGCTTGTCCGCCAGGTTGCGCCCGATCATCTGCGCCGTCGGCACCGAGCTCGTGTGCTGGGCCGCCCCACTTTGCGCGATCGCTCGCTGAAACAGGCCTTTCGCGCGAGGCATCGAGAGCAAGGTGGCTACGCTGAACGCACCCGCCGACTCCCCAAAGACCGTGACCTTCGCCGGATCCCCGCCGAAGGCGTGGATGTTCTCCTGGACCCACTCCAACGCGGCAATCTGGTCGAGCAGCCCCCGGTTCGCGATCCCGTCCCCCAGGTGCAGAAAGCCGTCCGCCCCAAGCCGGTAGTTAATCGTGACGCAGACGACACCGTCTCGAGCGAACCGGCCGCCATCATAGGTTGCGAGCGCGCCCGAGCCCCGCGTGAAGGCGCCGCCGTGAATCCACACCATGACGGGGAGACGGTCGCGGCTCGGGTCTGGCGTCCAAACATTGAGGTTGAGGCAGTCCTCCCCCGCCAGGCCCTGGTCACCAAGGAGCTGGTCAAACGGCGGTGGGTACGGCGGTTGCGGTGGGACTGCGCCATACACGAGGGCGTCACGAACGCCGTCCCACGACTGCGGAGGTCGCGGCGGTTGAAACCGATTCGGTCCGAACGGGGGCGCGGCGTACGGGATTCCTTTGAACGCCGCGACGCCCTCGGTGACCTGGCCGCGAAGCTGGCCGTGACGGGTGGTGACAACGAGATTCCCGGCCGCGGTGCTCATGACAGCTCCTTCCTTGGTGACCAGGGAACGGCGGCGTTAACGTCCTTGAGATAGGGCATCGCCTCTGAGCACGGCACCTGGCTCGCGACAAAGGCGCCGGCCCAGTTCGCGCGCCGCACCGCGGCCCCGAGGTCAATGCCACGTAGGACCCCATGGGTGACGGCGGCGAGAAAGGCATCGCCGGCCCCCAGCCCATTGACAACCTCCATCCTGACCGGTGGCACCTCGAGTACCCGGTCACCATCGAACAGCACCGCGCCGTCGCCGCCGCGCTTCAGGATCGCAACGTGCGGACCGAGCGCGCGCAGCGCGGCGACTCCCTGGCGCGCATCCTTGAGCCCGGTGGCCGCCCGAACCTCGTCCTCGTTGCCCAGGACGATGTGCGCGCGGGGGAGGACGTCGTTGACGGCCGCCGCGTATGCTTCCGGCCCCGGCCAGAACATCGGCCGGTAGTCGAGGTCGAAGATCGCCGTATGGCGGTGCCGATCGAGCGCCGCCATGTGCGCAGCGCGGCTGTTTTCGCGAGCCAGACCAGTGCCCGACACGAGCAGGATCGGTGCGTCCGCGACCGCGTCGACATCGAAGTCATTGGTTGTTAGTTCCCAGTCGGGACAGGTCGGGGTCCGATAGAACAGCAGCGGGAAGCGATCGGGTGGCCAGATCTCGCAGAAGACGACCGGGGTGTTGAGCGTGTCGTCGATGCCGAGCCACCCGACGTCCACGCCTTCACGTGTCAGGAAATCGCGAATGAACTCGCCGTGGCCATCGTTTCCGACCTTGCTGACGATGGCGGTGCCGACCTCGAGGCGCGCCAGGCCGGTGGAGACATTCCCGGCGAAGCCGCCGACGTAGCGGATGAAGCTTCGTTGGTGGCGCAGTGATGTGCGCAGTTCGGTGGGATAGATGTCGGCGCTGAGGCGACCCATCACGACCACTTCCGCGGCGCTCATGTCTTCTTCCAGTCCATCAACCACTCATGGTCCGGGTCGGTGGTGAATAGCCACTCGCGTACGGCGCCCGCCATGGCGTTCAGGTAATAGCAGTCATACCCGGGTGCGACGGAGACGACGTGGAAGCCGCGCGGAACCAGGACGAGATCCTCGTTGCGTGCGCGAATCGACACGTTCAGTTCGCGCGATTTCGTGTAGATGCCTTGAAAGGCGAACCCTTGCTCGGGGCTGAAGCGGTAGTAATACAGCTCTTCGAGCGCCCGCTC
>DASWBA010000093.1:0-4400 GCA_036390825.1 Candidatus Dormiibacterota bacterium | reverse complement strand
AAGGAATCGGGGGCGACTGCAGACATTCCCGACGGCCATGTCGAAGGCGCCGAGCCGCAAGGCCGTCAAGGAGACGACCAGTTCCGGTAGTGACGTGCAGAGTGCCACCAATGTAGTTCCGACGAAGGCGCCCCCCAGGCCGGTCTCGTCGGCGATTTTGGCCGCGGATCGGGCCAGGTGCGGGGAGGCCACGACGATCACGAGAGCGGCCAGGGCGAACCCCATGCCTGCCCGGATCAGCCGGATCCGACCCGCGGGGATCAGGACCTCCTGCGAGGTCTCGGCCACTTTCGCGGAGAGGCGATGGTCGTAGTAGACCATCCGAACCCCGAGTACGTAAGTGATCAAGAGAGCCCAACTCCCCATACCAAGGCCGACAAAGGTCTGGGCGGCGCGAGTCCCGATGAGGATTGACATGGCGGCGATTGCGGTCAGCGCAATGTTCAAGGTAGCCGAGAGTGCATGGGCAGCGGAGGCGCGCGAGAGCATCCGGCCGCGAGAGTGGTGAGAGAGGTCGAGAATGCCCAGGATCAAGAGGTTGAACAGGCTGCTGCCCATGGATCCCCGACCGCCATGTCGACCTCGCCGAGTCGGACCGCACTGAGGTCCACCGACAGCTCTGGGAGGGAGGTCGCCCCGGCCAACAAGATGCTGCCGACGAGCAACCGACCGAGGCCAGTGAGGTCCGCGATGGCATCGGCGTATCTGGTCAGATACGTTCCTGCGATCACGATCACCGCGGCGGAGACGACGAATTGCAGGATGGTCAAGCTCATGTTCTCTACCGCGAACGTGATGGTTCCGTACGCGATGACTGAAGAGGAATCAAGGAATCGGGAACTTCTGGGCTGCCCGCCGCGCCACGATCCATGCGCGGAGCAACTTTGCCAACTCGGTGGCCGTCACGGGCACCAGGGCCAGCGGCAGGATGTGAAGCCAGTCACCGCCGGGATGGGCCGGTACGTCGAACACCGAGCGAGTCAGCGGCAGCGTGACCACGGCGACCTGGAGCAGCGTCGATACTGCGATCGCCCCGAACAAGGAGAGGTTGGTGAACGGTCCCAGCCCCCAGAACGTTTCGGTCTGACTACGGCAAGCGAGGGCGAAGAACAGTTGCGTGAACGCCAGTGTGCAGAATGTGGCGGTACGTGCGCGACCGAGGTCTTCACCTTGGCCGAAGGTATAGGCGAAGGCTACAACCCCCACGGCTGCCATCAGAACGCCATGGAGAAGGATCCGCAGCCCACGGCGGTAGGTGATCACCGGCTCATGCGGCGGGCGAGGCCGGCGGCCCATGATATCGTGCTCGAGCGGCTCAACACCCAGGGCAAGAGCTGGCAAGCCGTCGGTCACGAGGTTGATCCAGAGAAGCTGGACGGCAGTCAGTGGGGCGGGCCAGCCGAGTAGCGCCGCCAGGAGCATCAGCAAGACCTCGCTGACGTTGCTCGCCAGCAGGTAGTGGATAAACTTGTGGATGTTATCGAAGATTCCACGCCCCTCTTCGACAGCGCTGACGATCGAGGCAAAGTTGTCGTCGGTCAGCACCATGTCGGAGGATTCCTTGGTCACATCGGTGCCGGTGATGCCCATGGCGATGCCGATATCGGCCGCCCGCATCGCTGGCGCGTCGTTGACGCCGTCGCCAGTCATGGCCACGATCTGTCCGCGAGCTTTCCACGCACGTACGACGCGCAACTTGTGCTCGGCCGAGACGCGGGCGTAGACCGGGACCTCCTCGACCACATCGGCCAGATTGGCGTCGCTCAGTCGGTCGAGCTCCTGGCCGGTCAAGGCGCGGTCGGCTTCGCGCGCGAGGCCCAACTCGCGGGCGATCGCCATCGCCGTGGCAGGGTGATCGCCGGTGATCATCACTGGTCGGATACCCGCCACCTGGCACTTTCGGACCGCAGCCTTGGCTTCCTCGCGGGGCGGGTCGATCATGCCGACCAGACCGACGAAGATCAGGCCTTCTTCCTTCCTGACCGCCTCGTGATCAAGGTCCGGGTGATGGCGATCGGCCAGTGCCAGGACGCGTAGGGCCCGCGCAGCCATGGCAGCGGATATCCGATGGATCTCCTCGCGCCGCTCGGACGACAGAGGCCCGATCTGGCCATGTCGCCACTCCCTGTCGCACTTGGCAAGGATGACCTCGGGTGCCCCCTTGGTGTACATCGTCGCGGACCCTTCGGGCCCGCGGACAATGACCGACATCGCCTTGCGTTCCGAATCGAACGGGATCTCGTGGAGCACTCGGTCGTCTCTCTCCCGCGCCTCGACGTCGGCCTTGAGCGCGGCGACGACCAGGGCCCCTTCGGTCGGGTCTCCGATGACCTGCCAGAGGCTGTCGTCCTCGGGATGGGGCGCAACCTGCGCCGTGTTGCACCACGCCGCGATCTGCAGCGCCCGCATCAGGTCGGGCCACTCCTGCGGGTCGATCGCTTCGCCAACGCCGTGCGCCCCCCCTTCGACGCGAAGGTGGAACGCGCCGCGCGGCTCGTAGCCCGTTCCGCTGACGTGATAGTAGGCGCTCGCGGTGACGATCTCGCGCACGGTCATCTCGTTGCGGGTCAGTGTGCCGGTCTTGTCGGAGCAGATGACCGTGACGGAGCCCAGGGTCTCGACGCTCGGCAGCCTTCGCACCAAGGCGTTGCGCCGCACCAGGCGCTGCAAGCCGATCGCCAGCACCAGCGTCACGACCGCGGGAAGGCCTTCCGGGACCGCGGCCACGGCAAGGCTGACCGACAGCAGGAATGACGGCAAGAGCGGCCCGCCTCGCAGCGCGTGGAGCAGGAAGATGAGGGCGGCGATCCCCAGCACGATGGCGATCAACACCTTTCCCAGCTCGGCGAGCCGTTGCTGGAGCGGTGTCGGTTCGCGCTCGGTGCGCTGGAGCAAGCCGGCGATCTGCCCGAGCTCGGTGGCTGAGCCTGTGGCGACGACGACCGCGTCCGCTCTGCCGGCCGCAACGGTCGTGCCCAGGTAGACCATGTTGGTCCGGTCGGCCAGCGGCGTCGGCACGTCGAGCACGTCCTCGGCGTCCTTGGCCACGGGGACCGACTCCCCCGTCAGGGCGGCTTCCTGGACGCGGAGGTCAAACGCCCTGAGGAGTCTGGAGTCGGCGGGGATGTTGTCACCGCCCTCAAGGACGATCCTGTCGCCGGGGACCAGGTCTCGCGCCGGGATCGACTGCAGGTGTCCTTCCCGGAGTACCTTGGCCAGGGGGGCCGAGAGTCGCTGGAGCGCGGCGATCGCACGTTCGGCCCGCTCCTCTTGGAGGAAGCCGATGACGCCGTTCAGCAGCACGATGGCCAGAATCGCCAGCGTGTCGATCACATCGCCCATGAGTCCGGAGATCAGGGCGGCTGCGATGAGGATGCCGATGACGGGCTCGAGGAACTGGCCGAGGAACCGCCACCACCTTGAAGGTGGCTTCGCCTGGGGGAGCTGGTTCGGTCCGTATTCCTCCCGACGGGCTTCCGCTTCGGCCTCGTCGAGGCCGCGCTCGTCGGAGACGCCGAAACGGGCGCGAACCTCCTGCACGGTCAACGAATGGGCGGGAGGCAACCCTCGGAGCGACGCATCGTTTGAGGTTTCTTGCATCATATCTGGGAAGACTCCTCGGAACGGGCAAATTGTACGCTAAGGTTCGAGGAGTCTCCCCCGATACAAGCCACTTTCTGGCGCCGGACACCGAACTGGGATTTCCCGAAGAGTACAGTTCCTCGACAGCCAATCGCGATCTCGCTACACTGATCCGGACTGGCCATGAGAAGGAAATTCGCTTTTTCATCGACGCAGTTATGGCATTCGCCCGGCATGAAGCGTACCAATACATCAATTTGGACGACTTCTATACCTTAACCGCTTAACCCTGAAACAAGCGTGGTCGAGAGGCGGTCTGGTTCGTCAATCTAGAGTTTCCGGCCTTTCTGCGCAGGCGAATATGGCGCGGTGTTCGATTTCAAGTGAGCGCGAATCCGAATTCATTCGTTTACTTCTATGCCGGAAACCCAAGGGGTTGAGCCACTGACAGCCTAGCGTCAATGCCCCGACCTCGCTTGTTTAAGGGCTAGTTGTGTATTGAATTCGTTGAGGCGATTGGATGGAATGCTCGATCGGATCAACCGGGTGAGGCGATCCGTCGGGTTGGACCCCACTCGTCCGGGAAATCCCGAATCACACAAGTAGGAGGACCCAAGATGTGGAAGGCTGTCGCTGCGGCTGCACTGGTTGTCGAGCTCTGTCTCGCCGGAAATGTCTTCGCCGAAAGCGCCACCAAGGATGAGTGCGTGGCAAAGTGCAAGGAGGCTGCGCAATTGGTCACCGACAAAGGCATCGATGCCGCCATTGCGGAAATCAACAAGAAGGACGGTCCTTTCGTGTGGAAGGACTCCTACGTC
>DASWBA010000092.1:0-5944 GCA_036390825.1 Candidatus Dormiibacterota bacterium | reverse complement strand
GGTGTGGGACGTGCTCGAAGAGGTCATCGGCGAGCACCCGGTACTGCTGAACCGGGCGCCCACGCTGCACCGGCTCGGCATCCAGGCCTTCCAGCCCGTGTTGGTGGAGGGGAAGGCGATCCGGCTGCATCCTCTGACCTGCGCCGCCTTCAACGCCGACTTCGACGGCGACCAGATGGCGGTCCACGTCCCGCTCTTCAGCGGCGCCATCGCGGAAGCCAAGAACCTGATGATGTCGTCGAACAACATCCTGTCGGCATCGGATGGCCACCCGGTCATCAGCCCGACCCAGGACATCGTGCTCGGCACCTACTACCTGACCATGGTCAAGGCGACTCCTGACGTAAAGGACCAGGAGCTGCCCACCTACGGCACCGCCGAGGAAGCGCTGCTCGCGCTCGACAACAAGCGCGTCCATGTGCAGCAGGAGGTGCGCGTCCGCATCGACGGCAAGATGATTCGGACGTCGCCGGGCCGCGTCCTCTTCAACACCGTGCTTCCGATCGGCGTGCAGCCGGCGGAGGGTCACGGCGAGGCGATGACCTACCAGAACGCCGTCTTCGACAAGAAGGCGCTGCGGGCCATCGTCGCCGAGTGTTTCCGCCTCCATGGCAACGAGCTGACCGCGCGGGTCGCCAACGACATCAAGCGGGTCGGCTTTGCCTACGCGACCAAGGCCGGGATCACCATCTCCGCGATGGACATCAAGACGCCGGCCGGCAAGGCTGCCATCCTGGCGGGCGCCGAGAAGAAGCTCGGCGACATCGACCTGCAGTTCCGTCGCGGCCTGATCACCGACGACGAGCGCTATACCCAGACAGTTGACCTGTGGACCACGGCGACGGAAGAAGTCACCGCTGCCACGATGAAGAGCTTCGACGCGCTTCACCCGGTGTTCATGATGGCCAACTCCGGCGCTCGAGGGAACATCCAGCAGATCCGGCAGCTGGCCGGCATGCGAGGCCTGATGGCCGACCCGACGGGCCGGATCATCGACCTGCCGATCAAGGCGAACTTCTCCGAAGGCCTGACCGTGCTCGAGTACTTCATCTCCACCCACGGCGCCCGCAAGGGTCTGGCCGACACCGCGCTGCGGACGGCGGACTCGGGTTATCTCACCCGCCGGCTGGTTGATGTGGCGCAGGACGTCATCGTTCGGACCGAAGACTGCGGGACGACCTCCGGCATCTGGGTGACCGAAATTTCGGAGGAGCGCGCGCTGACCGAGCCGCTGTTTGAGCGGATCGCCGGTCGCGTGGCGGCCGCCGAGGTCCAGGATCCGACGACCCAGGCAGTGCTGGTCAAGGAAGGCGCCGAGATCAGCGACATCCAGGCGCGCCACCTGATCCAGGCCGGCGTGGCCCAGGTCAAGGTGCGGTCGGTGCTCACCTGCCAGGCACGCGAAGGCGTCTGTCGTCTGTGCTACGGCCGCAACCTGGCGACCGGCAAGCTGGTCGAAATCGGTGAGGCGGTCGGCGTCATCGCCGCCCAGTCGATCGGCGAGCCCGGGACCCAGCTCACCATGCGGACGTTCCACACCGGTGGCGTCGCGGGTACGGACATCACGCAGGGCCTGCCGCGCGTCGAGGAGTTGTTCGAGGCCCGCATCCCGAAGGGCAAGGCGATCATCTCCGAGATCGACGGCGAGGTGGAGATCATCCGCACCGAGACCGCTCGCAAGGTCAAGGTGACCTCGCGCGACGTCTACGACATCCCCTACATCCTGACGGACAAGATGCAGCCGCTCATCGAGTCGGGTGCAACCGTCCAGGAGGGCCAGGAAATCGCGAGGGGCGCCGGCGAGGACGGCCAGGAAAAGGTCATCACCTCACGCGCCTCGGGCGTGGCCCGCGTCGAGCGCAACCAGATCGTCATCCGGAGCATGGACGAGGAGTGGCGCGAGTACCCGATCCCGCACGGCTCCCGGGTCAATGTCCAGAGCGGACAGAAGATCAAGGCCGGCCAGCAGATCACCGAGGGCTCGATCAGCCCGCAGGAGCTGCTGCACATTCTCGGCCGCGAAGCCGTCCAGACCTACCTGGTCGACGAAGTCCAGAAGGTCTATCGCTCGCAGGGTGTCGACATCAACGACAAGCACATCGAGGTGATCATCCGGCAGATGATGCGGAAGGTCCGCGTCGACACCGCCGGCGACACCGACCTGCTGCCGGGCGAGATCGTCTCGCAGTGGGAATACGAGGAGGCGAACGCCAAGGTCCTCGCCGAAGGCGGCGATCCGTCGGTCGCCCAGACCGTCCTGCTCGGCCTGATCAAGGCCGCGCTGAACACGGCGAGTTGGCTGTCGGCGGCGTCCTTCCAGGAAACGACCCGGGTGCTGACCGAGGCCGCGATCTCCGGCAAGGTCGACCGGCTGCGCGGCCTGAAGGAAAACGTGATCATCGGCAAGCTGATCCCGGCCGGCACCGGCCTCGACTACTACCAGAAGCTGCGCGAGGAGTCGTTCAAGATGTTCGCGGAACTCCCGCAACCGGTTCCCGCCACCAGCTAGACCCGCCGACCAAGCACCGAAGGGGCCACCCACCTGGGTGGCCCTTTTTGGTATATGTCCCGGCCTTGTGGGGGGAGGGTAGGCTGGGGGCTTTCGTTGTACCAGCGTGATCCGGCGCCACGGCGAGACCCTGCTGCTCCTTCTGCTGGCCATCCCGTCGGCCGCCGTCGGCTGGCAGATTGCCAGAACCTGGGGGGTGCCGGTCTGGATCGTCGGTCTGCTCGCGGGAGTGCTTGCGATCTTCGTCGTGGCCGCCGTTGCACAACCGCGGCTCAGGGAGCTGGCCGGCGCCGGCGCGATTGTCATCCTTTATGGGCTTCCGATCGTGGGTGCCATCGTGCGCTGGCGCCTGGTCCCGGGTTCCATAGCGCTGATCGGTGACGGCGCCTACCAGATTCAGCTGGCTCGCAACGTGCTGATGCGCGGCGTCGATCCCTACGGCTTCGACTACTCGGTTACCGGTCTCGAGCGGGCGCCCTGGGGCCAGCCCTTCCCCAACCCGGCGCTGCACCACCTCGACTACTGGCCCGGGACAATCGTCCTGCCGCTTCCGGTCCAGGCGGCCTTCCAGTTCGTGACCGGCTGGTGGGATGAGCGGCTCTGGCTGCTGCTCGCCGCCGTCGTGGTGTTCGTCCTACTGCGCGGGCTGCTTCCCGGTCCCGCCGGTCGCATGGCAACGGTGGCCTTCTTCTTGATCCCTGGCCACAGCCTGCTGGCGGTACTGGGCGATAACGACCTCCCCATGATCGCGCTGCTCCTGGCCGCCACGCTGGCCATCGCCCGGCGCCGCTTCCTGCCCGCGGCGATCATCCTCGGCCTGGCCATCGCGACCAAGCAAACCGCGCTGATTGCGGTACCCGTGCTGATCGCCTGGAGTTTCTCCAACGGCATCCGCTGGCGGACACTACCCCGGTATGCCGGCGTGGCTGCGCTGACGGCGCTGGTGCTGGTCGGCCCCTTCATCGCCTGGAACGCGTCCGCCTTCGTCCGCGACACGGTGCTCTACAACGTGGGCAGCGGCGCCGAGGCCTACCCGATCCAGGGGATCGGGCTCTCGAGCTGGCTACTGCAGGTCGGGGTCGTCCGGGGCGCGCGCGACGCCTTCCCGTTTCTCCTGATCCAGCTGCCGCTGGTGATCGCGGCCTGGATGCTCGGCTGGCGCTGGCTGCGCGGCCACCGGCGAGCCGGCGACGCCATCCTCTGGATGGGCCTCGCCTTCTTCGTCTTCCTCTTCACCAATCGCTTCGCCCAGCCGACCTACCTCCTGCTGGGCGTCGAGCTGATTGCGGTCGGCCTCATCGGCCGGCTGGCTCTCGCCAGGCACGAGCCGGTCGAGATCGACCGGGCCGCGTCGGCCGCCTGAGCCAGGCCGCCATCCTGATCGGCTACAGTCGGCTCGTGACCCTTCGCTGGCAGAACATCGTGGTTGATTGCCGCAACCCCGAGCGGATCGCCCGCTTCTGGAGCGAGGCGCTCCGCCTTCCGCTCCAGGGACCCAAGGACGGTGAGTGGTGGCTGGAACCGGGCGGCGATCACCCGGACATCCTGTTTCTCGAGGTCCCGGAGGCGAAGTCGGTCAAAAACCGCGTTCACCTCGATCTCCGGCCCGACGACCAGGCGGCTGAGGTCGAGCGGCTGCTCGCCCTCGGAGCGCGCCACATCGACATCGGGCAGCGCGACGTGAGCTGGGTGGTGCTGGCGGACCCGGAGGGCAACGAGTTCTGCGTCCTCCAGCCTCGCCCCGCGCCCGCAGGTTGACACCGGCGCTCCAGCGGCCGTAGAATAGCGCTTCGCGCCCGAAAACTCGGGCGAGGTCAAGGCATGCCCACCATCTCACAACTGATCCGCTCTGGCCGCAAGCCGCTGGTGAAGAAGACGAAGGCACCGGCGCTGCAGGGCTCCCCGCAACGGCGGGGCGTCTGCGTGCGTGTCTATACCACCACCCCCAAGAAGCCGAACTCGGCGCTTCGGAAGGTCGCCCGCGTGCGCCTGACCTCGCGCCAGGAGGTCACCGCCTACATCCCCGGGATCGGGCACAACCTCCAGGAGCACTCGGTGGTCCTGATCCGCGGCGGGCGCGTCAAGGACCTCCCCGGTGTCCGCTACCACGTGGTTCGCGGCACCCTCGACACGGCCGGCGCCAAGGGACGCAAGCAGGGCCGTTCGAAGTACGGCGCCAAGCGCGAAAAGGCAAAGAAGGCCTAGCATGCCGCGGCGGCCGCGAATTCACAAACATGTCATCCTGCCCGACCCCGTGTACACACACGAGGGCGTAGCGAAGTTCGTCAACGTTGTGATGCAGCGGGGCAAGCGAAGCACGGCCGAGAAGGTCGTCTACGGCTCCCTGGACCGCATCCGGAAGGTGGCCAAGAAGGACCCGATCGAGGTCTTCGACGCCGCCTTGAAGAACGCCACCCCGGTGTTGGAGGTCAAGCCCCGCCGGATCGGGGGCGCCACCTACCAGGTGCCGGTCGAGATCCGGCCCGACCGGCGCTCGGCGCTGGCCCGTCGCTGGATCGTACGTTACGCCAGGGCCCGATCTGGGAAGAGTATGCAAGAGAAGCTCGCCGGTGAGCTGATGGACGCCGCTAACGGGGTGGGGGCGACGATCAAGCGGCGGGAAGAGACGCACAAGATGGCCGAAAGTAACAAGGCCTTCAGTCACTTCAGGTATTAGGAATTGGCAGAAACAAAAATGGCTCGGACTTACGCGCTCGACAAGGTACGGAACATCGGCATCATGGCCCACATCGATGCCGGGAAAACGACCACGACCGAACGCATCCTTTTCTATGCGGGCCGGATCCACAAGATGGGTGAGGTGCACGACGGCGCCGCCACCATGGACTGGATGGTCCAGGAGCAGGAGCGGGGGATCACGATCACATCGGCGGCCACGGTCGCCAACTGGCGCGGCCACCGGATCAATATTATCGACACACCCGGACACGTAGACTTTACGGTCGAGGTCGAGCGGAGCTTGCGCGTGCTCGACGGGGCGGTGGCGGTCTTCGACGCCGTCGCCGGGGTCGAGCCGCAGTCAGAGACGGTCTGGCGCCAGGCCGACCGCTACGAGGTGCCGCGGATCGCCTTCATCAACAAGATGGACCGCATGGGCGCCGATTTCTTCGCCGCCTGGAAGTCGATCCGCGAGCGGCTGGGCGCCAACGCCGTCCCGATCCAGCTGCCGATCGGCAGCGAGGAGAAGTTCGAGGGCGTGGTCGACCTTATCAATAAGGTCGCGATCACCTATACCGACGACCTGGGCACCACCATCGAGACCGAGGAGGTCCCGGCCGAGATGAAGGAGCAGGTCGAGCTCTATCACAAGCAACTGGTGGAGGCGGTCGCCGAGTTCGACGACGTCCTGCTCCAGAAGTACCTCGACGACAAGCCGATCGCCGGCCCCGAGATCGTTGCCGCCATCCGCAAGGG
>DASWBA010000091.1:0-5006 GCA_036390825.1 Candidatus Dormiibacterota bacterium | reverse complement strand
CCGGTCGATACCACTGTGAACTTTGAGGGGAAGCGCGTGCTGCTGGTCGATACCGCGGGGATCCGCCGGCGCGGACTGACCAGCGGGGTGGAGCAGTACTCGCTCCTGCGGGGGTTACGTGCGATGGAACGCGCCGATATCGGCATCGTGGTCATCGATGCCAAGGATGGGATCACCGCCCAGGACGTGCACATCGCGGGTTACGTGGTCGAGGCCGGCCGCGGCCTGGTGCTGGTGCTCAACAAGTGGGACCTCCTGACGCCCGAAGAGAAAGAGGAGAAGGTGTGGCGCAAGAAGATCAGGGAGGCCTTGAGCTTTGCCCCCTGGGCGCCGGTGTCGTATATCTCGGCGAAGACGGGACAGCGCGTAGCGCAGCCGCTTCAGGTCGCGCTCAAGGTGACCGAGGAGCGCCGACGGCGGGTGGCCACGCCGGAGCTGAACAAATGGCTGCGGACCTTACTGGGCCAGCGGGAGACTCCGACCAGGCATGGGAAACGGTTGCGGGTCATGTATGCGACCCAGGCGGAGTCGACCACGCCGACCTTCGTGTTCTTCGTCAACGACCCTGAACTCGTTCATTTTTCCTACCGCCGTTTCCTCGAGACGCAGCTACGCCAGGCGTTCGGCTTCGAGGGCACACCGATCCATATGGTGTTCAGACGGCGCGGAGAAGAGACGTAGAATAGGCGTCGCGTCGGGGAGTGGCGCAGCCTGGTAGCGCACCTGAATGGGGTTCAGGGGGCCGCAGGTTCAAATCCTGTCTCCCCGATATTTCTTTTCTTCCTGGCTTATCCGGCTCGGTCTTAGCCGCGCGGCTTGACGAGACTCTTCAGATCGCCGTCGTGGGCGGTGAGGAGCTCGTGGATCTCGAGGAGGTCATCCGCCGAGATTAGGGTCTGAAGGCCCGTCGCCCGAGAGTGCAACTCCAGCTGGAGTTCGAACATCGCTCGGCCGTCCTGGGCGTTCATCTTGGTCCTTCCTTTCTACCAGAATACTGATATCGTCGTTATCACTATTTTACGAAGCCTAAGTGTCAATTGTCAAGTTTGCGGTGTGTTTGGAGATGGAACGGCCGAGGCGGGCGCCTGGTTTCGGTCCTAGGCGGGACGGGAGGATCGGCGGCGGACGGTACGGAAGGCTAAGCCGGCTCCCGTCACAAGGAGTAGCCCGCCGATCAGGATCGGCCCCACCGAGAGCGGCAGGAACAGCGGGTTGTCGAGATCGTTCTCGGCGAAGCCAAGAAAGGTCATCAGCAGGATCGAGATCATGCCAAAGGCCGCCGCCCCCAGGAACGCTCCCAGCTCGGTATTCGATGCCAGCGGGACACGGGTGCTATAGGCCGGGGCCATGATGCCCGAGCGAACGCCAAAGGCGATCAGCGCCAGCAGGGTAAGGCCGGCGGCGGCGGTGAAGATGACCGCGACCACGACGACCGAGGTGATCTGGCCCGACGTCAGCCCGCCGAACAGGTTCATCCAGTCGAGCGACAGGAGCATCGGCTGAAATTCTAGCCCGAAGTCGGTGGCTTGGTCGATTCGCCGGTCGGGGCGAGCGCCGCCTCGACGATGCGCTGCTCTTGCGCCTCGTGAGCAATCGCATAGCCTTCGCTCGGGCTGGCGCGTTCGGGCCGGCCGGTGTAGTGGAGCGTGAGGTGCTTGTGCAATTTGGGCTCGAGCCGGCGCTTGACGTGCCAGTAGGCGCCCATGTTCATCGGCTCCTCCTGGACCCAGGTCAGCTGCCGCACGTTCGGATACTTTGCGATCGCGGCCAGCACATCGTCGGTGCGGAAGGGCTCGAGTAACTCCATTCGGATGATCGCGAGATCTTTCGCCTCCGCGCGCAGGGGGCTACCGATCAAGTCGTAGTAGATCTTGCCGGTGCAGAGAATGATGCGCCGGACCTCTTCCCGATGGTCTTGCATCGAGGGGTCGTCGATCACACGACGGAAGCTGTGCACCGCGAAGTCCTCGAGCCGGGACCACGACGGGCGTAGGCGCAACAGACTCTTCGGGGTCATGATGATCAGCGGGCGCGGCCTGGTGTGGAGCGCCTGCCGCCGGAGCGCGTGGAAGTAGTTGGCTGGCGTGCTCGGATAGAAGACCCGGATGTTGCCCTCGGCCGCGAGCTGCAGGAATCGCTCGAGTCGCGCGCTCGAATGCTCCGGGCCGCCGCCCTCGTAACCATGGGGAAGGAGGAGGGTCAGTCGGGACGACTGTCCCCATTTGGCGAGGCCCGAGACGATGAACTGGTCGACGATGATCTGCGCCCCGTTGATGAAATCGCCGAACTGTGCCTCCCAGCACACCAGTGCTTCGGAAGCGTCCGAGCTGTACCCGTATTCGAAGCCGAGCGCGGCGTACTCGGAGAGCGGGCTGTTGTGCAACTCGAAGGTGGCGCTCGCCCCGACCAGGTGCTGGAGCGGCGCCCACGTCTTTCCAGACCGGGGATCGTGGAAGACGAGGTGGCGCTGGCTGAAGGTCCCGCGCTCCGTATCCTGGCCGGTGAGTCGCACCGGGATGCCGCCGGTAATCAACGTGGCAAAGGCCAGCTCTTCGGCCTGCGCCCAGTCGATGTCTCGTTCGGCCAGCGGTGTCTTGCGGCGTTCCATCTGGCGTAGCAGCTTGGGGTGCACCGTAAAGCCATCGGGCACCGCGAGCAGCTGACGACTCAAGGACTCGAGCACCTCCGCTGGGACGGCCGTTTTGATTTCGAGTTCGGGGCTGGCGTCCATCGGCGGGCGGCTGACCTCCGGCGCGTGCGCGGCACTGGCCTTGACGTTCTGGTGGGCGGCGGCAAGACGGGCCTCGGCGGCCTCGGTACGTGCCTGGGCGTCGTCGGCGCTGAGCAGTCCCTCTTCGATGAGTTGGGCCGCGAAGACCTCCCGCACCGTCGGATGCTCTTTGATCGCCTCGTACATCTGCGGCTGGGTGTAGGCGGGCTCGTCGGTTTCGTTGTGTCCGAAGCGTCGATAGCCGATCAGGTCGATGACGACGTCGCGTCCGAATTTCTGCCGGAAGGCGGTCGCCAGACGAACGGCGCTCACGCAGGCTGTGATGTCGTCCGCATTGACGTGGATGATCGGTAGGTCGAAGCCCTTGGCAACATCTGACGCGTAGCGCGTCGAGCGGCCTTCCTCGGGATCGGTGGTAAATCCAAGCTGGTTGTTGGCGATGACGTGCAAGGTGCCGCCGGTGGTGTAGCCATCGAGCTTGGACAGGTTGAGGACTTCGGAAACGACACCCTGGGCGGGAAAGGCGGCGTCCCCATGGATCAGGATGGGCACAGTGCCCGTCCGATCAAAATGTGGCGCGGCTCCTTTCCGTCGCGTCTGCTCGGCGCGCGTCCAGCCCTCCACGACCGGATCGACCGCTTCCAGGTGACTGGGGTTGGCGAGCAGGCTGACCGACACCTGCTTGCCGTTCGGGGTGACGTAGGTGCCTTCGGCTTCGGCGTGGTATTTGACATCGCCGGTCACGTCGGTGCCGCTCGTGAGCCGATCCTTGCTCTGCTCGAATTCCACCAGCAAGGATTCATAGGTGCGGTTGACGACGTGGGCGATCACGCTCAAGCGCCCGCGGTGCGCCATGCCCATAACGACCTGCCGCGTGCCGTTGTCGGAGAGCAGCTGCAGCGTCTCCTCGAGCATCACGATCATCGAGTCGAGGCCCTCGATGGAGAAGGTCTTCTGGCCCAGGAATGTCTTGCGAAGATAGCGATCCATCGCTTCGACTTTGGTGAGGCGGCCGAGCAGCTGAAGCTTCCGCTCCGGGCTGAGCGGCTGACGATAGCGTCCGGACTCGATCCGCTCGCGCAGCCAGTTGCGTTGCTCGTGGCTCGAGATGTGCTCGATCTCGTAGGCGATCGTCGAACAGTAGGTCTCACGCAGGTGGGTCAGGACTTCCGCCAGGTTCTCACCGGGGACGCGCACCCGTAATACCGCGGCCGGGACCGCCTCCATCAACTGCGGCGTCAATCCATGGTTGACCGGATCCAGCGACGGATCGCCCGTCGGGGCGCTTCCCAGCGGGTCGAGTCGCGCCGCGAGATGTCCGTGGCTGCGGTAGGCGGCGACCAGCGCCATGCCGGCGGCCACCGCCCGCAGCATCTCGGCTTCCTCGGTCGTCGGTCCCGCGACCACGACTTCCCCGGCCGGGCCCACCGCTCGAGCCGGCTCGCTGATGCCGGCCGGCGGAACCACTCGCATCGATTCGAAGACCGATTCATAAAAACCATCGGCCCCGGCCAGCAGCTCATCGATGCGGCGCAGGAACTCGCCGGACTCGGCCCCCTGGATGACGCGGTGGTCATAGGTGCTGGTCATCGTCATCACTTTCGAGACGCCGAGTTGGCGCAGCCCGCTTTCGGCGATGGCGGTGAACTCGGGCGGATAACCAATGGCGCCGGTCGCGATGATCGTGCCCTGGCCCTTCATCAACCGCGGAACGGATGCCACGGTGCCGATCCCACCGGGATTGGTGAGGACGATGGTGGCGCCGGTCAGCTCATCCGCCACCAGCTTGCCGATGCGCGCCTTCGACACCAGCGTTTCGTACTGATCGCGGAAGGCGGCGAAATCGAGCCGGTCGGCGTCACGAATCACCGGAACGACCAGCATGCGGCTGCCATCTTGGCGTTGCACGTCGACCGCGAGCCCAAAGTTCACGCCGCGGGCGACACGTGCTGGGTTGCCGTCGATGCGATCGAAGGTGACCGCCATCGAGGGCACGTCCTTCACGGCGCGCGTGATGGCGAAGGCAATCAGGTGCGTGTATGAGATCTTCTCTGGACGACCGGCTTCCTGGACACGCTGGTTGAGCTGGCGGCGCCGCTGGTCGAGCACGTCGACCCTCACCGTGCGGAAGCTCGTTGCCGTCGGCACCTGAAGGCTTTCCTCCATGTACTTGACCAGCGCCGCGGCCCCGCCCCGCAAGGGAATCGCGGGGGGCTTTTCCCCTCCCCCGCTTGCGGAGGAGGGCAGGGTGGGGGCCTGTCGTTCGATCGCCTCG
>DASWBA010000090.1:0-1542 GCA_036390825.1 Candidatus Dormiibacterota bacterium | reverse complement strand
CCGCTGCCGCAGTCATGAGTATCTCCTCTCGTGACTAGGCGCCGATATGCATCGGGTCTTCGTATCCTTCCTAATGGACCGACTGAGACACTTGGTACCCGCCATGAGCCTTAGCGCCGACAGCAACGGCGGGCAGGCAGCCACGATCGGATGGGAATCATCTGAACCGGTTGACGTTGCTCCCGGATTCCGGACCGGTCGGTAAAGTACCGACCGATCTGGAGGGATCTGATGACGAGGCAGATGAGGCGGCGGTTTTCGCCAGAGTACAAGGAGCAGGCGGTTGCGCGCCTTTTGGCGCCGGGGGCGACGCAGGCGAGTGTTGCGGCTGAGCTTGGTGACCCCGACGCAGCTGAAGACATGGCGGCTTGAGCTGGAGGCCGCGGGCTCGGCCTCGGCGATAGAGCGGCAGCAGGCCGAGGCGGGCGAACTGGCGCGGCTGCGCCAGGACAACAAACGTCTGAAGGAGGAGGTGGAGGTTTTGCGCAAGGCCTCGGCTTTTTTCGCACAGTGGGCGGCGAAGACATGAGCGGGAAGCTCGCCTTCATCGCCGCCCACATGGCCGAGCATGCCGTACGCCTGATGTGCCGGGTTCTCGGCGTGTCACGCAGCTGGTTTCATGCCTGGCAGCGGGCGGCCCCCACAAGAGCCGAGCGCGCCGCCCGGCGTGAGGTTCTTGTCGCTGAGGTTCGGGAGATCTTCGAGGCCAGCCGGCAACGGTACGGCGCCCCCCGGGTTCACGCCGATCTTCAGGCCAGGGGACGACGGATATCAAAGCGGACGGTCGCCAAGCTGATGAAACTGAGCGGCATTCGGCCGCCCCGCGGGAAGCGCCGCGTGCCAATCACCACCGACAGTCGGCACGCGCACGCCGTGGCGCCAAACCTGCTCGACCGTAACTTCGCGATCGCCGTCCCGTGGCTGACATCAGCTACATCCCCACCGACGAGGGTTGGCTCTACCTCGCCGCGGTGAAGGACCTCGCCACGATGGAGATCGTCGGGTGGTCGATGTCGGACCGTCTCAAGAGCACCGTGTGCGAAGATGCGCTGAAGATGGCCATCCGCAACCGGCGGCCGCCGAGGGGTCTAATCCACCACTCCGACCGCGGGGTTCAGTATGCCTGCGGCGACTACCGCAAGCTGCTCGAGGCAAATGGCATCACAGCCTCGATGAGCAGAAAGGGGAACTGCCTGGACAACGCCCCGATGGAGAGCTTCTTCGGCGCTCTCAAGACCGAACTCGTGCATCGCACGCGGTTTCGAACCCGGCGCGAGGCGAGGGCCGTGCTCTTCGAGTACATCGAGGTCTTCTACAACCGGCAACGCCGTCATTCGAGCGTGGGATACCGAACACCCGCGCAGGCAAGGGTCGACATGAGAATGGCTAACGCCGCATAACTGAAGAACCGACCGGTCCGGAATCCGGGAGCAACGTCACCGGGGATCCTGGGCAAGACCTAAACCCACACCTGGATTTCGCGAACCTCCTCGCCACGAAGCCGCTCATCGACGACGGCGAACGAATGGCATCCTTAATGTT
>DASWBA010000089.1:0-5901 GCA_036390825.1 Candidatus Dormiibacterota bacterium | reverse complement strand
GGTGATCGTGCCGTTCATGAAGATGGAGACCGATGAGGATTACGACAAGCTGCGCGAGCTCGCCGCCACGGTGATCGATTTCTGGGCGGAAAACGGCCTGGAGCACGAGCGCTGTGGCGAGATGATCGAGCGCATCGGGCTGGCGAACTTCCTGGAAGGCATCGGCATCGAGGTCGATCCGAACATGATCGCCCATCCGCGTACCAGCTCCTACGTGCGCTTGGACGACTGGGACCAGGAAGCGCAGACGTGGACCGACCGCAAGAAGCAGGTGGTCGCATAGGTTCGAACGGAGGAGGTGCCAGTGGCACAAGCACAGGTAGCGGTGGCAAAGAAGCACATGCGGACGCCGATCGAGAGCGGGTGTCCCGACGGCATGCAGTACATGCATCCGCTAATGCTCAGAAACTTCGGCAACTGGAAGTACCATGACCGGCCCCGGCCGGGCGTGCTGCACCACGTTGCCTACTCGGGCGACGAGATCTGGACGGTGCGCGTCGGCACCCAGCGCCAGCTCGGGCCGTACGAGATCAACCTGCTGTGCGACATCATCGACCAGTACGGCGAAGGCTACGTGCGCTTCACCATCCGCTCCAACATGGAGATCATGGTTTCCAAGTGGGAGAAGGTCGGCCCGCTGATCCAGGCCTTCAACGACGCGGGCTATCCGGTCGGCGGCACCGGCAACTCGGTGACCATGATCTCGCACACGCAGGGCTGGCTGCACTGCGACATCCCCGGCACCGACGCCTCGGGCGTCGTGAAGTCCCTGATGGACGAGCTCTACGGCGAATTCATCAAGGAGGAGATGCCCAACCGCGTGCACATCACCACGTCCTGCTGCCAGATCAACTGCGGCGGCCAGGGCGACATCGCGATCAACGTGCAGCACACCAAGCCGCCGAAGATCAACCACGACCTCGTGGCGAATGTGTGCGAGCGTCCCTCGGTGGTCGCGCGCTGCCCGGTGGCGGCGATCCGTCCGGCGATTGTGAACGGCAAGCCCTCGCTCGAAGTGGACGAGAAGAAATGCATCTGCTGCGGCGCCTGCTATCCGCCGTGCCCGCCGATGCAGATCAACGATCCGGAGCACTCCAAGCTCGCCATCTGGGTGGGCGGAAAGAATTCGAACGCCCGCTCCAAGCCGATGTTCCAGAAGCTGGTGGCGGCCGGCCTTCCCAACAATCCGCCGCGCTGGCCCGAAGTCGCCGCGGTGGTGAAGAAAATCCTCTACACGTACAAGAAGGATGCGCGCGACTGGGAGCGCGTCGGCGACTGGGTGGAGCGCATCGGCTGGCCACGGTTCTTCGAGCTGACCGAGCTGCCCTTCACCAAGTTCCACATCGACAACTGGCGCGGGGCGCGCAACAGCCTCAACGCCTCGGCCCACATCCGCTTCTGAGCACGGGCGCGTCATGAAATTCGGCATCCTGGTCAATGAAGGGCCGTACACCCACGAGGCTTCGGACACGGCCTACCAGTTCGTCAAGGCAGCGCTCATGAAGGGGCACGAGATCTACCGCGTGTTCTTCTATCACGACGGCGTGAACAACGGCACGCGGCTCACGGTGCCGCCGCAGGACGACCGCAACATCGTCAAACGCTGGAGCGATCTCGCCGCGCTGCACAAGCTCGACCTCGTGGTGTGCGTCGCCGCCGCGCAGCGGCGCGGCCTGATCGACGCGAGCGAGGCCAAGCGCCACGGCAAGGACGCCGACAACATCGCGCCGGGGTTCCGGATTTCGGGCCTGGGCCAGCTCATCGAAGCCGGCATCCAGGCCGACCGCCTCGTGGTCTTCGGCGGCTGAAAGGGGAAACGTGATGGCGAAGGAAACCGAAGGCGGTGTCGCCAAGAAGTTCCTGTACGTGAACCGCAAGGCGCCGTACGGGAGCATCTATGCGCTCGAGTCGCTCGAAGTGGTGCTGATCGGCGCAGCGTTCGAGCAGGACGTGAGCGTCGCGTTCGTGGGCGACGGCGTCTACCAGCTTACGAAGGGCCAGGACACCAAGGGTCTGGAGATGAAGAATTTCTCGCCGACTTTTCGGGCGCTGGAAGACTACGACGTGACCAAGCTCTACGTGGAGGAGGAAGCGCTGCGGACGCGCGGCCTGAGCGAGAGCGATCTGGTGGTGCCCGTCGAACTGGTGAGCGCGCAGCGCATGACCGAGATCATGGAAGGCCAGGACGTGATCCTGAGCTTCTGAAGACGAGAAAGATGCTGCATACCGTCAACAAGTCGCCGTTCGACAACGGCACCCTGGAGACTTGCCTCAAGTTCGCCCAGCGGGGCAGCGCAGTGCTGCTGATCGAGGACGGCGTATACGCGGCGGCCAGGGACACGGCCGTTTCGAATCGGATGCAGGAAGCCGCGAAGAGCGTGTCGATTTACGCGCTCAAGCCCGACGTTGAGGCGCGGGGCCTGCAAAACCGGGTGATGGACGGCGTGCGCCTGGTGGACTACGGGGGGTTCGTGGACCTCGTGGTAGACCATAACACCGTGCAATCCTGGCTTTGACCTTGAAGGGAACAAACGACATGAGCATCGAAGTGAACGGCCAAACCATCGAAACCGACGAGGAAGGTTATCTTGCCGACCGCACCGCCTGGACCGAGGACGTGGCGAAGGAGATGGCGCGCCTCGAAAGTTGCGACCTGGGCGAGAACCACTGGGAAGTGATCAACTTCCTGCGCCAGTACTACGACGAATACCAGATCGCCCCGGCGGTGCGGGTGCTGACCAAGGCGATCGGAAAAAAGCTCGGCGCCGACAAGGGAAACAGCAAGTATCTGTATGAGCTGTTCCCCTACGGCCCCGCCAAGCAGGCCTGCAAGTACGCCGGGCTGCCGAAGCCGACCGGCTGCGTCTAGAACCCGCCTTGCCCGAAGACCGGAGCGACCGTTGTCGGCGCTGACCATCCTCTACGCGCTGCTCTTTTACGGCGCTGCCGGCACGCTCGTCGGTGGCGTGGCCTGGAAGAGCTGGGTGTATGCGCGCACGCCGCAGCCCCTGAAGATCCCGATCCCCCCGGCGCCGACCACGCGCCGCGGCGTCGCACTGCGCATGCTCATCGAGGTCACGCTCTTCAGGAGCCTGTTCCGCTCCAATAAGTGGATCTGGCTCTTCGGCTGGATCTTCCATGTCGCGCTGCTGGCGGTGCTCTTGCGCCACCTGCGCTATTTCACCGAGCCGGTCTGGGCCTGGGTGGCCCTCATCCAGCCCGTCGGCCTGTACGCCGGATTCGCCATGCTCGTCGGCCTCGCCGGACTCTGGGCGCGACGCTTTCTGGTCGACCGCGTGCGCTACATCAGCAGCCCCTCCGATCACCTGATGCTCGCGTTGCTCGTGGCCATCGCCGCGAGCGGGCTCGCCATGAAGTACCTCGCGCACACCAACATCGTCGCGCTCAAGGCGTTCTTCCTCGGCTTGATGGCATTCGACTGGCAGGAACTGCCGACCGACCCGGTGCTGCTCGTTCACCTCGCGCTGGTGGTGATGCTCATGATCGTTTTTCCTTTGAGCAAGCTGCTGCACGCGCCGGGAGTGTTCTTCAGCCCGAGCCTCAACCAGGTGGACGACGCCCGCGAGCGGCGCCACGCGGCAGGCTGGTCGGCGCAGATCGTCCACGCCGACAGAGCGCGGGGCGGCTAGGATGAACCGCCCCCACGCTCACTTCGTTCGCTGCCCCCCGAGGGGGCCGAGTGCCGCGGCTCCATGCCGGCCTGCGCCGGCATGGACGGCACGAGGAGGCGTTGCGTCTCGCAACGCCGCGGCCTGCAAGGCCTCAGTGCTATTGGGGCGGCCCGGCGGGCACTGATATGGCCGCGTTCGAGACTCCGGCGCCGGGCAAATACCCGGTGATTCCGCGGGTGCGCGAGGGGGCCATGGCGCACAGCAGGCCGTTCGTCGCCAAGGCCGAGTATCAGAAACCGCTCGGTTTTCCCGGCGAGCTGGTGCCCGACTGGGAGAAGGTCGCGGTCATCAGGCTGGGCGAGCTGGTGTCGCAGTCGCGCGCGCTGCAGGTATTCCTGGACGCGTGCGTCAAGTGCGGCGCCTGTACCGATAAGTGCCACTATTATCTCGGCACTTCGGACCCAAAGAACATGCCGGTGGCGCGCCAGGATCTGCTGCGCTCAGTGTATCGCCGGTACTACACCTTCGCCGGCAAGCATTTCCCTAAGCTCGTGGGCGCGCGCGACATGACCAAGGAGGTGCTGGACGACTGGTACAGCTACTTCCACCAATGCTCGCAATGTCGGCGCTGCTCGGTGTTCTGCCCCTACGGCATCGACACCGCCGAGATCTCGATGGCGGCGCGCGACATCATGGACAGCGTCGGCCTTGGCCAGAAGTACTCCAACGAGATCATCGGCAAGGTGCACAAGATCGGCAACAACCTCGGTCTGCCCGAGCCCGCCCTGCGCGACACGCTCGACGGCCTGGAAGAGGACGTGAAGGAAGCAACCGGCGTGGACGTCAGGTTCCCGGTCGACGAGAAGGGCGCCGAAGTGCTGCTCGTCACGCCGAGCGCCGACTTCTTCGCCGAGCCGCACATCGACGGGCTGATCGGATATGCCAAGGTGTTCCACGCGGCCGGCATCTCCTGGACGCTCTCGTCGCACGCCTCCGAGGCAGCGAATTTCTCTCTTTTCATCGGCAGCCACGATAACCTGCAGAAGGTGGCCGAGCGCATCCGCGACGCGGCGCTCGAGCTGGGCGTGAAGCGAATCGTCGTGGGCGAGTGCGGCCATGCCTGGCGCGTCGCCTACAGTTTTTGGAACACGCTGATCGGGCCGTTCGATTTCCTCGATCCGCGCTATCCGGCGCCGCAGCACATCTGCGAGCTGACGTACGACCTCATCCGCCGCGGCGCCCTCACGCTCGACAAGAGCGCCAACGACGACAAGGTTGTGACCTTCCATGATTCCTGCAACGTCTCGCGCGGCTCGCGCATGGGCGACGTGCCGGGCGGGCAGTTCGCGATACCGCGCGAGATCATCCGCGCCTGCGTCAACAGGTTCGTCGACATGGCGCCCGAGAGCATCGGCGAGACCACCTTCTGCTGCGGCGGCGGAGGTGGCCTGCTCACCGATGACCTGGTCGAGCTGCGCGTCAAAGGCGCGCTGCCGCGTATGCAGGCGCTGCAAGAGGTCGTCGAGGAACACGGCGTCAACTATATGGCCGCGATCTGCGCCATCTGCAAGAGCCAGTTCACGAAGGTGCTCCCCTACTACAAGCACCCGATGGACATGATCGGCAGCGTGCACGGCCTGGTGAGCAACGCGATCGTGCTGGGGCCGAAGCAATGAGGCGGTTCAACAGGAGATAAAGATGTCAGCACCAGCGAGCAAGCCCGAGGTGAAGGGCACGCGCACCGTTCGCAGGTTCAAGGACGGCGACCACGAATGGGCTTCGGCGCGGGAACAGATCTTCACCGCCGACGAAACCGACAAGTGCCCGACCTACGTGCACAAGACGCCGCCCTGCCAAGCGAGCTGCCCGTCAGGCGAGGACATCCGCGGCTGGCTCAACATCGTGCGCGGCGTTGAGAAGCCGCCCAAGGGCATGAGCATGCAGGAGTACTCGTTTCGTCGCTCGACGGCCGCCAATCCGTTTCCCTCGATGATGGGACGGGTGTGCCCGGCGCCCTGCCAGGCCGGATGCAATCGCAACGCCGTGGAAGACTACGTCGGCATCAACGCGGTCGAGCAGTACATCGGCGATTATGCGCTGGAGCAGAACTTCGCATTCGAGGCCGGGCCCGAAACCGGCAAACGCGTTGCGATCGTGGGCGGTGGCCCGGCAGGCCTCTCGGCCGCCTATCAACTGCGCCGCAAAGGGCATGCGGTCACGCTGTTCGACGATCACGCCGAGTTGGGGGGCATGGCGAAGTATGGTGTGC
>DASWBA010000088.1:0-6116 GCA_036390825.1 Candidatus Dormiibacterota bacterium | reverse complement strand
CGACGTCGCGATCACGTACGGCGGCTACCTGACCACGACCGGTGCCATCCCGTACCCGCTCGCCTACGTGGCGGTCGTGTCCGGAGCCGTGATCGGGGCGACGATCAACACCACGATCAGCCGCCGCTATGGGCGTCCCTTCATTCAGCGCTTCGGCAGGTACATCGGCGTGAGCGAGGACAAGCTGCAGTGGGCGGAACAGGCGTTCAAGCGCTGGGGGCCGTGGGCGATCATCGTCGGGCGGCACATTCCGGGCATGCGGATCGTCCTCTCAGCCCTTTCGGGAATACTTAACGTGCCCTACCGCGTTTTCATACCGTGCGTACTTGTCTCGGCTACGATCTGGGCGGCGATCTTTCTGGAGTTGGGAAGGTTGCTCGGTCCGCGCGCCCGAGGACTCTTCTCGATCTTTCCGGCGCATCTGATTCCCTGGCTCCTATTGGGTTTGGGACTGTTGTTGATCGGGTATTTGGGATATGAGCATGGATTCAAACCGAAAGCGTGGCGGCACCCCGTCGAAGACCCCCACTGAGCTCGTGCGGCTCGACGCGGTCGCGATGGACGAGGACGACGAGATCCTGCCCGACTTCGAGGCCGAAGTCGACGGCCGGCGCGTCTGGGTGACGGCCGTGCTGGAGCGGACCGCGGTCATCGAACCCGCCCCTGGCGAGCCCAAAGTCCTGGTCAACCGGCAGCGATTGATGGTCGACCCCACCCACCTCCGAGTGCGCCACCTGGCGAGCAAGGAAGCCGCCCGACGGGGCCGCGAGGCAGCCCGCCAGCTGCGGCTGCAGGAGCACAACCCGGCCGCTTAGCGTGCCGGCGCCCGGCCGCACCGGGGGGTTCCGCCCGGCTTCCGGGGTCCGCGTAACGTTCTGGTAAGCTTCGTTGCTGCCGAACGACAGGTCGGCAATTTTCATTTTTTCCGCGGCTACACAACCGCCGCCTAGCCCGAGGAAGCCATTACATGAGCAAAACCGCCGCCGATCTCGTTTCGCTGGCAAGCATCGTCCCACCCTTGAACCACGAGGTCAGCGGTGGCTTCAACGCGATGGTCAACGGCAAGCAGGTTCGCGTGCGAGCCGTGCTCGAGCGGACGGTCGTGATCGAGCACCAGGAAGGCGGCGAGCGCAGCGTGGTGCGCAAGGACAATTGCATGGTCAAGCCGTCCGCCGTGGCCTTCGTGCCGGGCAACCCCAACAACGGCGTCGGCCCGAGACAGTGGCGCAGATTGCCGGGCAAGCCGCCGGCGCCGCCGAGGGTGATTCCCTAACTAAAGCGCGTCAATCGATGTAGCGCTGGGCGGCCAGCGTCAGGAAGGCCGGGAAGCCCTCGGCCAGCGCGACCTCCTCGAACACCTCGCGCGCCTCCTGGAACCGCCCCCTCTTCCACAGCTCATCTCCATGCCGCGCACGCAGGCTCGCCATCTCGTCGTCGGCGAGTTCGCGCACGAGGTCCCCCGTCACGGACGACCCCTCGGCCAGCCGCGCCGAGTGGCGGCACCACTGCCACACCTGCGATCGCGATATCTCGGCGGTGGCGACGTCCTCCATCAGGTTGTTGATGGCCGCCGCGCCGACGCCACGCAACCACGACTCTATGTACTGGATGCCGACACTGACATTGAGCCTGAGCCCACCCTCGGTGACGGTGCCGCCGGGCACGCGCACGTCGATGAGCTGCCGGGAATCCACATGAACATCGGGTCTTTGCCGCTCTAGCTGGTTCGGGCGATCGCCAAGCACTCGATCGAATGATTCGGTCGCGATCGTCACCAGGTCCGGATGCGCCACCCAGGTCCCGTCGAAACCGTCGCCGGCCTCCCGGTCCTTGTCCTCTTTGACTTTTGCCATCGCGACCGCGTTGACCTCGGCGTCGCGCCGCGACGGGATGAACGCCGCCATCCCACCCATCGCATGCGCGCCACGCTTGTGGCATGTCTTGACGAGCAGCAGCGTGTATGCCCGCATGAAGGGGACCGTCATCGTCACCTGCGCGCGGTCGGGCAAGACGAAGTCGGGCCGGTTTCGAAACTTCTTGATGATGCTGAAGATGTAGTCCCACCGCCCCGCGTTCAGCCCGCTGGAGTGTTCCCGCAGCTCGTACAGGATCTCCTCCATCTCGAATGCGGCAAGGATCGTCTCGATGAGCACGGTGGCGCGAATCGTCCCGCGCGGTATCGCCAGAGCATCCTGCGCGAAGTTGAAGACGTCATTCCACAGGCGCGCCTCGAGGTGGCTTTCGAGCTTGGGAAGGTAGAAGTACGGACCGCTTCCCTTTCCCAGCAGGCGCTTCGCGTTGTGAAAGAAGTACAGGCCGAAGTCAAACAGGCTGCCCGAAACCGGCTTCCCGCCCATCACGACGTGGCGTTCGTCGAGGTGCCATCCGCGCGGGCGGACGACCAACGTCGCCACCTTGTCGTTGAGGCGGTAGTCCTTGCCCTCGGGGCTCGTGAACGAAAGCGTCCTCTCGATCGCGTCGATCAGGTTGACCTGGCCCTCGACGAGGTTCGACCACGTCGGCGAGTTGGCGTCCTCGAAGTCGGCCATGAACACGCGCGCCCCGGAGTTGAGGGCGTTGATCAGCATCTTGCGATCGGTCGGCCCGGTGATCTCGACCCGCCGGTCCTCGAGGTCCTTGGGCGCCGGCGCGACTCGCCATTCGGAATCCCGGACCGACTCGGTCGCCGCGAGGAAAACCGGAATCTCCCCGGCATCGATGCGCACCTGGCGCTCGTCGCGTGCCCTCAGCAGCTGCTCGCGGCGGCTGCCGAACTCGCGCTGGAGGCGACCAACGAAATCGAGGGCGGCGGGCGTCAGCACTTCGCTCGCCCGCCCCACGACGGGGCCCTTGACCTCTACCTGCTCAGTTGTGGCCACGCTGAGGCCAATGTTAGGTCCCGGAGAGACGCTCCACCACGGGGGCAAAATCCTCGGCGACCTCGCCGGGAAGGATCACAAACGAGATTCCATACCGCTCGCGGCGCTCCCGGAGCGCCTCGACGATTTCGTCGATGGTCCCAATGAGGAAGTGGGGCGTGTCGAGCACATCGGCGGCACCGGCGCCGAAGCCGCGGCCCACGGCGGCGGCGAGCGATTCGCGATCGTCGCTGATGCTGGCGAAGAAGATCGTGACGCTCAGCTCGATCTCGCCGATGCGGGCTCCGGCCGCCTCTCGGATCCAGGCCAGCTTCACGTCGGTCGCGCCGGCCAACCCGGTGCGCACCAGGGTCGGGTTGATGCGGCCCTCGCGGAGGTCGTAGTTCACGTTCACGATGTCCGCCTCCCGCGCCGCCAGTCGCAACATCCGGCGCCCGCCGCCTCCCATCAGGATCGGCGGGTGCGGCCTCTGCACCGGTGACGGGCTCCCTTCGAGGGCGTCGATCCGGTAGTGCTTGCCGGCGAACGTGAACTTGCCGCCGGCGAGCAAGCCCTTGATGATGGCGAGTCCCTCCTCCATCCGTTCGATCCGCACGCCGGGCGAATCGAAAGGAATGCCCGCCTGCTCGTAGTCGGACGCCATCCAGCCGGCCCCAAGGCCAAGATCGAATCGCCCGTCGGAGAGCAGGTCGAGCGACGCGACCTCCTTGGCCAGCACCGCCGGGTGGCGGTAATCGTTGTCGAACACCAACGAGCCGATCCGCAGAGTGGTCGTGGCGTCGGCCGCCGCCATCAACGCGGCGATCGGGCCGAGCTGGTCGCCAAAGTGGTCGGGCAGGTACACCGCCTGGTATCCGAGCGACTCCACCAGCCGCGCCTTGTCCTTCCAGGCGCTGGCGCTGGGCGCGAAATGCTCCTGCACCCCGAACCTGAACGCCCGTACTCCACCCACGGCGCGTTAGTATGCGGGGCCACATGGCCGCAGTCCTCCGGTTGGCCCGCGAGCGTGCCTGGTGGCCGCTCCTGGCCGCGGCAATCAGCTGGACGTTCCTGTTCGGGTATCAGTGGGCTTTCTACTTCTCGTACCGCGGCGGCCAGCACACGGTGTTCTGGTATTTCTCAGGGGTGTTGGGCGACGGCCTGTTCATCCCCGCCCTCAACGTCGCCGGCGTCGCCACGCTGCGCCGGCTCAGGCCCTGCATAGCCTGGAGACGCCTACCGCTCTACGCGCTGCTGGGCCTGGTGACGGCCACCGCGGCGTTTCTGGTGCAGGCGGGGCTGGATCTCGTCAACTGGTCGATGCCGATCTCATACCGCTGGAGCCCGGTCGGGCAGTTCCACTTCCTGGTGATGTGGTCTGAGATGACCTTCCTCTACCTGGTCCTGGCCACGGCCGTCAACAACTGGGCGCGGCTGCGCCAGGACGTCGTAGGTTGGCGGGCGTTCATGATCGGCTGGCTCGGCGTCGCCCTCTTCGCCACCACCGTGGCGATCGATTACGCCCGCTAGCCCGCAGATTCCTTCCAGCCGACCGCGAGCGCCTCGAGCATCACCTCGGCCGGCTGAGCGCCGGACACTCCATAGCGGCGGTTGATCACGAAGAACGGCACACCCGTGATGCCCAACTCGGCCGCCTCTCGCTCGTCGGCCCGGACAGCCTCGTCATACTCGTCGGAATCCAGCATGGCCCGCGCACGCTCGCCATCGATACCGACCGCAACTGCGAGATCGACCAGCGTGTCACGGTCGCCGATGGCACGGCCCTCCATGAAATAGGCGGCCATAAGGCGTTCCTTCATCGCCGACTGCAAGCCCAGTGCCGCGGCCAGGTGGGTCAGCCGGTGGGCGTCGAACGTGTTGGCTCGTTTGGCGATGTCATATCTGTAGTGGAGGCCCTCGCCGGCCGCCGCGGCCACGACTCGGGCGTTCATCGCGCGCGCCTGCTCGAGGCTCACGCCGTACTTGCGCGCAAGCGCCTCTTCCAGACTGCCCTCCTGCTGGGCCGGCGCAGTGGGGTTGAGCTCGAAGCTGTGGAACTCCACAGCGACATCGGCCCGATGATCGAACCGCTCGAGGGCGGTCTCAAACCGTCGTTTGCCGATGTAGCACCAGGGTCAAACGATGTCGGACCAGATCTCTACTTTCACGTTCGCCTGCCTATGCCAACCGTGTTCGTAGCTTAGCTATTCGGCTTTGGCGTACCTTCGCCCGAATGACCGGACTGCTCGCCGCCGAGCACCTGGGCGCCGTGGCGGTGATCGCCGCGGCGACGGCCGCTCTTGTGGCCGCCGCCCGTCTGCGACCGGGGCCGTGGACCACGACCGCCACTCGCTCCCTGGCCGTGGTGTTGGTCGGCGCCGAGGTCGCGTGGTGGGTCTACCTCGTCGCCACCCACGCGAACCGGGCGGATCTGGCCTACGCGCTCCCCTTCCAGCTGTGCGACGCGGCGATCTTCGTGTCCGCGGTCGCGCTCTGGTTGAGGCAGCAGCTGCTGGTCGAGGTGACGTACTTCTGGGGATTGGCGGGCACCATCCAGGCCATCATCACGCCCGATCTGCCCCAGCACTTCCCCACCTTCCCGTTCATCCAGTACTACGTCGCCCATGGCGGCGTGGTGGCCGCGGCGCTGCTCCTGGTCGTCGGCCTGGGCCAGTGGCCGCGCCCGCGCGCGATCTTTTGGGTCGCGGCGCTGACGGTGGCGTATGCCGCCTTCGTGGGCGTGCTCGACGCCGTGACTGGCGCCGACTACCTGTACCTTCGCGCCAAGCCGGCCACCGCCACCGTGCTCGACCTGATGGGCCCGTGGCCGTGGTACATCGCGTGGGCAGGGCTGGTCGGCATCGCTTTGTTCGTGATCCTGGACGCCCCGTTTCGCCTACTGCGTCGATCGCAGCCCGTGATCGGGGCAGGCGCCGAAGGCCAGACTTGAACCTCTAGTCCACCCTCGAGTGCGGGAACCAGCGCTCGACGCGGTCAACGCGACCGTCGGAAAAGCCCGGGCGGCTGTCGGCGCCCCAAAACCACGAGATGATCGCCACTGGAACAAGGACTGCGTACAACACCAGCAGAAACATGTCTGGAGCCTACGCCGAGTTCGGGTTCTTGGTGCCGAGGGCCAGATTTGAACTGGCGACACCTTGATTTTCAGTCAAGTGCTCTACCAAGCTGAGCTACCTCGGCACGCGGCCCGTAATTCTATCCGCGCCCGGAGGGTGACCCGAGTTGGCGCTGGTCATC
>DASWBA010000087.1:0-3060 GCA_036390825.1 Candidatus Dormiibacterota bacterium | reverse complement strand
CGTCGCCGAGATTGAGAGCTCGATCGGGAATTCATGGCCGTCGCGATGAAGACCTTCAAGTTCCAGGCGCGTGTTGAGAGCGGGCCCGTGGCCAGTATCGATAAAGCGCGTGAGACCCAGGCGGTGGGCCTTCCGATACCGTTCGGGAATGATGGTATCCGTCACCAACTCGCCCACAGCCTCGGACTTTGACCACCCAAAGATGGTTTGCGCCATCGGATTCCAGTCGGTGATTACGCCGCTTGCATCCATCGTGACAACCGCGTCGAGGGCGGAATCGAAGATGCTGCTGAGCCGCTGCAAATATTCGGTCTGGGCTGCGCGCGCGGCTTTTCGTTCGGTCGCGGCGCGGACCTCGCGCTCCACCGCCGGTCGCAGGCGGGAGAGGTTGTCCTTGAACACGTAGTCGCGTGCACCACTTCGCATCACCGACACGGCGGCGTCTTCATCGGCGGTCCCGGAGACGACGATCAACGGGATATCGAGGTCGAGTTTCTTGAGCATCTCCAGAGCCCGCGGGGCACCGAAGTGGGGCAGGTGGTAGTCGGCGATGATCAGGTCAAACTCGCCTTCCAGCTTGGCCGCAAAGGCGTCCTCCGTGTCGACCCGCTCCCATACGGCGTTGAGACCGGCACGTCGCAGGTGCTCGGCGACCAGCAGAGCGTCGTCCTCACGGTCCTCGACGATCAGGACGCGCAGCGGTTGGGACATTGGGGTAGTTGAACGTATGTACCGCCTGAACCGGGAAGGTGTGACTTCCGCCTAGGCGTTAGGTAGATAGGTGCAGCCTCGTCACAAAAGAAGCGTCTCCTCCGATCACGGCTAGGCCAAAGTACCTAGGCGATGCGGGTCGCGGCGCCGCTTCTTGGGTTGCTTACACTGGCGGCGTGCGATCCATTTCCGAGGTTGCCGCAGAGGATCTTCTCTGGCTCCAGCCGGCGGCGCGCAAGCGCGACCACGAACTGCGCGCCGGCGACGATGTCGTGGCGACGCTGCACTTTCAGCGTGGATCGTTGGCCGATGCTGAGGCGGCCGGGGCTCACTGGACCTTCAAACGTCAGGGCTTCTGGCACCCTCGGGTGACGGTCCGCACGGCTGGGTCGGATGCCGACCTCGCGGTCTTTCACCCACGTTGGGTCGGCGGCGGAGCGCTGGAGTTTCCTGACGGCCGCACGGTGCGGTTGTCGTCGGCCAACTTCTGGCAGTCCGAGTGGCTGTGGCAGGAGAATGAGAAGCCGCTGATCCGGTTTAAAGGC
Source organism: Candidatus Dormiibacterota bacterium (assembly GCA_036390825.1). GTDB lineage: Bacteria > Chloroflexota > Dormibacteria > CF-121 > CF-121 > CF-13. The sequence goes on along the minus strand of DASWBA010000087.1, from coordinate 1,804 downwards.
CGCCATGGCCTGATCAAGGCCAGGGGCGCCGTCGAGGTGTCGCCCGAAGGCGCCGCGCTGCCTGACCTGCCGATGCTTATCCTGCTCGGTTGGTATCTCATCCTTCTGCATGCCGAAGACTCGGCGGCCGCGAGCAGCGCCTCAACGGTTGCCGTCATCAGCACCACCTGAACGCCCCCACCCTGCCCTCCCCCGGTGAGGGAGGGGATTGTCCGTGTCGCGCACGCTAGCGACGCGCGAGCTCAATCGAGCCCTACTCGCGAGGCAATTCCTGCTGGAACGGTCATCGCTTCCGATGGTCGCGGTGATCGAGCGCATTGGTGGCCTCCAAACGCAATACGCGCCGTCGGGATACATCGCGCTGTGGTCGCGGCTGCGCAACTTCCCTCGCGGTGCCCTGACCGAGGCCCTCCACCAGCGGCGCGTGATTCAAGGGACCTTGCTGCGCAGCACGATCCACATGGTCAGCGTGCGCGATTACTGGCTCTTCCTGGCCGCGATCAGACAGGCTAGGCAGGGTTGGTGGCGACGCGTCACCCGTCATCAGATCAGCGAGCTCGACATGGAGGCGGCTGTTCGTGCCCTGCGCGACCAGCTGGCGAGCGGCCCACGACGGGCCGACGAGTTGCGAGGGATCCTGGCCGAGCGGGGGTTGCCGGCGTTCGCATTTGGCGGCATCGGCCAGTGGCTCGACATGGTTCGCGTTCCGCCATCTGGAACCTGGGAGCAGCGTCGAGCCGACCTCTACGGTCTCGCGGACGCCTGGATCCGGCCGGCCACTCATTCGGAATCGGCCGCACTCGAGCACGTCATCCGGCGCTACCTGGGTGCCTTCGGGCCGGCGACCGCCCGCGAAATCGCGGACTGGGGCGGAATCCCGCCCGCCAAATTGGTCCCGGTGCTCGCGCGCATGTCGCTCCGACACTTCCGCGACGAAAAGGGAAAGGACCTCATCGATCTGCCGAGGGCGCCGTTGCCCGATGCCGAGACGCCGGCGCCGGTCCGGTTCCTCCCGACCTGGGACGCCACGCTGCTGGTGCACGCGCGCCGCACCCAGATCCTCCCGGAGCGATACCGCCCGCTGGTCTTCAATACCAGGACGCCGCACTCGGTTCCCACCTTTCTCATCGATGGCGCGGTGGCGGGAACCTGGCGGGTCGAAGCTGGTCGGGTCGAGCTCAGGCCGTTCGAGCCGATCCCGAAGTCCAAGCGACGCGAGGTCGATGAAGAGGCAACGCGCCTGGCCGCGTTTTTCGCCTCGTAGAAATGCAGCGGCGCCCCATCACACCTGATGGGGCGCCACTTGTCAAACCTCGAACCTAGCGGCTCTGTCCGGGCTGCGTCGGCCAGGTGGTCGGCTTGTGCTCGGGCTGATTGCCCGGCTTGCTCGGCCACTGCTGGCCAGGCTGGGCACCACCCTGCTTGCTCGGCCACGGCTGAGTTTGCGGTTGCCCGCCCGGTTCGCCTTGCTTCTTCTCGCGCTTGCTCATCAATTCCTCCTGCGATTAGGTCCGCCTCGAAGGCCGGACGCCTCCGGGTGCATCGACTATATGGCGGCCTCGGACGAACCGATAGGGCCGTAGGAGATCTTTCACGCGTTGGCGCAATTCCGACACGGCTCAGGCCTGATCGGTCGGGCGCGCGGACGCGATTCGTTGGCAGATTGGTGACGGCTTCGTAAACCGGCGCAGGGATCTGCCAGATACTATTCGGACTCGATGGAGATCACGCATGCGGTCGAGGAGGCGGAACTGCGGCTGCAGGGGATCGTTTCGACGACGCCCCTCCAGCCGTCGACCCGTCT
>DASWBA010000086.1:0-5201 GCA_036390825.1 Candidatus Dormiibacterota bacterium | reverse complement strand
GCGACGGCCATCGCGAGAACATTGTGGTCAATGTGGTCGATCGCCCCGCTGGGCACCATGAACAGGCGCTGCTCCTCGCGATTCGTGCCGACCAACAGGTCGACGCCGGCACTCGCGCCCGCGGCGATTGCCTCGATCGGCATCGCCGGAACGACGCTGCCGTCGATCACCGGCTCGAACGGCATCAGATTGGCGGCGACCTCGCCCCACTTGGCAGGGTCGGGCATCATGAAGGCCTCAGCGCTCAGCGCGACCTGCGCTTCGTAGACCTTCGGCACGGCCACACCGGCGATGGCGGCGCGGTCCGAAGGCACCCCGAGCTTCTCGGCCAGGTAGCCGCCAACCCTCGTTGCCGTGGCAGCGGAGATGGCGTGGTGGCCGGCGCCGCTCTCGGCGATGACGCGCTTGAAAAGTCCCTTGGCCCGAGGCATGGAGAGTAGCGTCGCCACGCTCATCGCGCCGGCCGACTCACCGAAGATCGTGACGTTGGCTCGATCGCCCCCGAATGCAGCGATGTTGTCCCGCACCCATTCCAGGGCCGCCACCTGGTCGAGCAGGCCCAGGTTCGCGATTCCGTCGTCCAGGAACAGGAAGCCGTCGACGCCGAGCCGGTAGTTGATCGTGACCAGGACGACGCCGTCGCGGGCAAACCGGCTTCCGTCGTAGTGCGGCACGGCGCCGGTTCCGTTGGCGAAGGCGCCGCCGTGGATCCAGACCATCACGGGCAGCGCGGTCGCCGCCGGATCGGGCGTCCAGATGTTCAGGTTGAGGCACTCCTCGCCCGCGATGACCGGCTCCGGGAGGATCTCGTCGAAGGGTGGGAAGTAGGGCGGCTTTGGCACCGTCGGGCCGAACGCGAGCGCGTCCCGAATCCCGTCCCACGAAGGGGCCGGCTGCGGCGGCTTGAACCGGTTGGCGCCGAAGGGCGCCGCGGCGTAGGGGATGCCTTTGAAAGAGGCGATGCCCTCGGCCAGCGCGCCGCGTAGGCGGCCCTGGGGGATGGCGACGACGACATCGGTGATGCTCAGGCTCATGGCTGATCCCTCCCGACCGGACCCACCGGAACTGGCTCGATTCTGTCACGGAAGGGACGTGTTCGGGCGCCTGGCGCCGGCGGCATACTTCCCGTTGAAGGAGGGGGCCATGGACCTGTCCGGAAAGGTGGCGGTCGTTACGGGGGCCGCGAGCGGCATAGGGTTCGCCATCGCGGAGAAGTGCGTGAGCGAGCGCATGAAGGTCGTGCTCGCCGACGTCGAGGAGGACGCTCTCGAGCTCGCGGCGGACAGGCTGGCCCAAAAAGGCACGGTGCTTGCCGTGCCCACCGACGTCTCGGTGGCCGAGTCGGTCGACGACCTGCGCCGGCAGGCCGAAGCCTTCGGGCCGGTGCACCTCCTGTGTAGCAACGCGGGGGTGTCGACAGCCGGGCCTGGCGCCGCATGGGAGAAGCCGATCAGCGCCTGGCAGTGGGTGCTGGGGGTCAACCTCTGGGGAGTGATTCACGGAATCCGAGCCTTCCTGCCGGCGATGGTGGAGCGCGATGAAGGCCACATCGTCAACACAGCATCAATCGCCGGATTTCTTCCGTTCCCCTTCGCCGCGCCGTACGCGGCGAGCAAACATGCTGTGATCGGCATCTCCACTTCGATCTTCCACGAGCTTGCTCTGCGCGGCTCGAACGTCCACGTTTCGGTTCTGTGCCCGGGATGGATTCGGACCAACATCGTCGATGCGGAACGCAACTGGCCTGAACGCCTCGGCGCGCTTCCGGCGTCCGACAACAACCAGATGACCCAGATGCTCGAGGCCATGTTGAAGAACCTGGTCGCGACGGGCATGGACCCGGCAGAGGTTGGCGCGCAGGTTCTCGACGCCGTGCGCTCGCAGCGCTTCTGGGTGCTTCCGAACGCTGATGACTATGGCCAGGTCATCAAGGACGTCGCCGCCAGCGCGGTCGAGGGGCGCAATCCGCCAATGGCGCCACTGGCGTGACCCACCAACGGGTTGCGATCGTCGGGAGCGGCTTCTCCGGGCTTGGCATGGCGATCCGGCTCAAGCAAGCCGGGATCCAGGACTTCGTCATCTTCGAACGCGCTGCCGACCTCGGCGGCACCTGGCGTGACAACACTTACCCCGGCTGCCAGTGCGACGTTGAGTCGAACCTCTACTCGTACTCGTTCGCACCCAGCCCAAACTGGTCCCGCACTTACGCGCCGCAGGCCGAGATCTGGGAATACCTTCGCGCCTGCGCTGAGCGATTCGACCTCGGCCGCCACATCCGCTACGAGCACGAGGTCCAAGCGGCCTGTTGGGACGATGCCGCCGCCCGGTGGCGCATCGAGACGTCGAAGGGTGCGTTCAGCGCCGACGTTCTGGTGGCTGCAGTGGGACCTCTCAGCGAGCCATCCGTGCCCTCGATCCCGGGGCTGGACGAGTTCCCCGGGTCCCACTTCCACACTGCCGCCTGGGACCACTCGGTCGACCTCACCGGCAAACGGGTGGCGGTCGTCGGCACAGGGGCCTCGGCGATCCAGGTGGTCCCGCGCATCCAACCCAAGGTGGGGCAGCTGCATCTCTTCCAGCGCACGCCGCCATGGGTCCTTCCGCACCGAGACCGCCCGGTCCGCGGCGTCGCACGAGCTCTCTACCGTTCGGTCCCCGGCTGGCAGCGCCTGGTCCGCTCCGTCGTCTATTGGTCTCGGGAGCTGTTCGTCATCCCGTTCATGAAGCCGAGCCGGAGCTCGATGCCCGAGCGACTGGCCCGTCGCCACCTCGAGAAACAGGTGGCCGATCCAGCGTTGCGGGCCCGCCTGACGCCGCGCTATGCGATCGGGTGCAAGCGGATTCTGATCTCGAACGACTACTACCCGGCAATCCAGCAGCCCAACGTCGAGCTCGTCACCGACGACATCCGTGAGGTTCGGGGCCGGTCGATCGTGACGGCCGACGGCAGCGAGCGAGAGATCGACGTGATCATCCTCGCCACCGGGTTCCGGGTCACCGAGATGCCCTTCGCCAAGAGGGTGACCGGGCGAGAGGAGAGATGCCTGGCCGACCAGTGGAGCGGCGGCGCGACTGCCTACCGGGGGACGGCCATCCCGGGCTTCCCCAATCTCTTTCTCCTGCTCGGCCCGAACACCGGACTGGGTCACACCTCGGTCCTGGTGATGGTCGAAGCTCAGTTGCGTTACGTGATGGGTTGCCTCGACCACCTCGAGCGCAGCGGGTTGGCTGCCATCGAGGTGCGGCAAGAGGCGCATGAGGCCTTCAACGCCGAGGTGCAGTCACGTCTTCGCGACACGGTGTGGAACGCGGGTGGCTGCCGCAGCTGGTATCTCGACAAGAACGGCAGGAACACGACCATCTGGCCCGGGATGACCTGGCCGTATGTGAGGCTGCTGCGGAGCTTTGACCCGGTCGCCTACAAACTGTCTCCCCGGCCCGCCTGACTCGATCGAGGCCCGCGCGCCCTACCCCGGTTCGAACATCACAGGCTCGCATGCCTGAGGACGCAAGAACTAGAACTGCGATGATCGATCGGTGACCAAGCCCGCTCGCCTCTATCTCATCCACCAATATTCGCGCGACATCGCGGTGCCCAGCGGTTCGATCCTGATGTCGACAGGCTGCTACCTGGTTCAAACCGATGATGGGCGCAACATCTTGATCGACTCGGGAATGCCCATGGATGCGACTGGCTCGGATCCTCCGACCGAAAAGTCGGCCGATATCCTCGCTCAGCTGAGGGAGCTCGGAGTGCGCCCTGAGGACGTCGAGGCCATCATCTGCACGCATTTCGACATTGATCACGTCGGTCATCACGAGCACTTCATCAATGCCGAGCACATCGTCCAGCGCGAGCAATATGACGTGGCGGTTTCAGGTGCGGAGCGGTTTGCAAATGGCCGATCACACTGGGACGCGCCGGGCACCCGGCGGCGATTGGTCGATGGCGACGTGGAGCTGATGCCTGGATTAAGGCTTGTCGAAACCAGCGGCCACGCGCCGGGCCACCAGTCGGTGCTGCTGACGTTGCCGCGGACCGGTCCTGTGCTTCTTGCGGGGGACGCAGTTAGTCTCGAGCGGCAGTTCTCAGTAGACCGTCAGCCGCTGTCTTATGAGGACGCCGACCGGCTTCGAGCGAGCACGCGCAAGTTGCTCGACCTCGTTTCACACGAGAAGGTCGCACTCGCGGTGTTCCACCACGACGGGGAGCAATGGAGAAAGTTGCGGCGTGCCCCTGAAGCGTATGAGTGATCGCCTCCCGGTGCGTTTGCCCATCATGGAGGCAACAGCATGATGGCTGCCCATCCAACTCTGAGGAGGTACAACGATGAGCCGGAAACAGGCCGCGAAGACGTCGCCACGCAGCACCACCGGCAGGGGATCGGGTTTGCTGAGCCCCGAGGAGAAAGCTGCGATGAGGGAAACCCTCATCGAGCGGAGGCGCGCTCGCTCGGGCAAGGTGGACGGGGAAAGCGACGTACTCGCGAAGATCGCCGAGATGTCGAAACCGGATCGCGTCATGGCCGAGCGGATCCACGCCATCGTCAAGTCCAAGGCACCCACTCTCACGCCGAAAACCTGGTACGGCATGCCCGCTTATGCGAAGGACGGCAAGATAATCTGCTTCTTCCAAGGCGGAGCAAAGTTCAAGTCAAGGTACGCGACGTTCGGTTTCCAACAGGACGCAAACCTCGACGACGGTGACTTCTGGCCTACCTCCTTTGCCGTGAACCGACTCACCGCCGCCGTCGAGGACAAGATCGGCAAGCTTGTCAAGAAAGCAGCAGGTTGAGGGGAAAGCCGGCTTGACGACGCTGCCCTGAACCCCGGACGGGATGGCGGGGCGTGAGCGGCGTCCTGGCGGTGCTGTTCGCCCGCGTCCGACCGGCTGCGGTACATGCTGATATTCGCGTGTCGTGATCTACCGCAGCCCGTACCCCGACGTCACCATCCCTGATGCCACGTTGCCGGAGCTCATCCTCGGGTCTGCGCTCGAGCGCGGCGAGAAGGTGGCTCTGATCGATGGCCCGACCGGGGCCACCACCACCTATGCGCAATTGGCCAGGACGGTAGATCGGACGGCGGCCGGCCTCGATGCGCGCGGCTTTGGCAAGGGTGAGGTCGCGGCGATCGTGACCTCCAACCGTTCTGAGTTTGCGGTCGCCTTCCTCGCCGTGGCGCGCTTGGGTGGGATCACC
>DASWBA010000085.1:0-6456 GCA_036390825.1 Candidatus Dormiibacterota bacterium | reverse complement strand
CTAACGCCCCGGAAAGGTATAGTTGGGCATCACGCCGCCAAAACAACGTCACGAAGCTGGGGTGTCGGGGCTATGGAAAAAAAGACCCGCGGAGCGCGGGCTCACCCGTTCGGGCCGCGCGACAGGTCGTCCATGGCGGCCCGTTTGTAGTCGGCGTTCGTCGCAGGGCCGCCGGAGTCGAGCGCCCGCGCGGCGGGGGCGGTCATCATGTGGTAGCCGACCAGGAGCAAGACCGAGCCGGCGATCGCGGCGATCCAGGCCGTCAGGCCGACGCTCGGGTCGTAGCCCATCTGCCGCGCGGCGAAGCCCCCGACCTCGGCGCCGCCGATGCCCAGGAGCATCGTCCAGAGCCAGTTCATCGGGTCGCGGCCCGGGTGCAACATTCGCGCGATCACGCCGGCGACCAGGCCGAAAACGGCGTATCCGATCATCCACACGAGAGGGTCTCCTTCCAGATGTTCGGTGATCGACGTCCGGCGACCGGATGGTTCCATCGCCACCCGGCCGCCGGACGTCGGTCAATTAATGGTCGTATGCCCGGTTCATCAGCTTGCCTGCGATCACGCCCACGAGCGCGGCGACGAGCGGCTTGCTCAACCAGCGGACGAGGAACGGCTTGTCGGCCATGATCCGCTTGAACACCTCGGGGTGGTTCTGCCGCGAGTATTCGGCGAGCTTGGCGACGTCGTCCGCGCTGGCCTGACTGGGGTCGGAAGAACCCAGGCCGAGCATCTTCTGGAGCCAGCTCGGGGCGAGTCCCCGCTGCTGGAGTTCGTCGAGCAGGTCCTTGGCTATCTCCGAGCGCTCCTGCGGCTGGATTTTTGAGGCCGCGTCGCGGAGCTGCGGCTCCATCTGGTCGGGTGAAACGGCCTCCGGGTGGAGCGCCTCGCCGACGCCGGCTTCCACGTCCCGCCTCGGCGCCCCCGCCGAGAAGTTGGAGAAGTGTTCGAAGTGGTCCGTCTCCTGAGCGTCGCTCCCCGAACCCTTGGCGAGCTGCTCGAACACGGCACTCTTGTAGTCTTGATTGCCCCACTGCGGCATTGGATTTTCCCCCTTCGGTTCGGTCGCGAACCCGGATTGACTACTATTGTTCCCAGCGCACATCGCCATCGCGTTCCAGGTGGGCGCGACCGATCCGCTCTCCATCGGGGTCGAATACGGTGGCCACGAGCTCCCCCTGGGGAAACTCTTTGCGCGCGCCTTTCAGCAAAGACGTGGTCAGAGGCCTGACCTCCTCCGGTTTCACGTCGCGGGTGACCCCGAACCAGAGCCGTCCGTGGCGTTCGAGGTCGGCCTCGACGTAGCGGAGCATCGACTTGCCGTGCGTCTCGGCCCATGCGGCGAACGCCTGGTCGCGCTCCGTCACTCCGCCCCGTGTGAGCGGATCGCCGGCAGGCTTGGATGTCGACGTCGTGGCCGGAGTCTGGCCCTGAGATTTCCCGGGCGCGATCTGGTAATGCACGCCCTCACCGGGCCTGTAGCGGGCCTTGAGGATCGGAGCGTCCTGGGGGTCATAGAGCCAGAGGGTGATCGACCGATCGGGAAAGTCCTTGCGCGCGCCGGCCATGAGGCTTTTGGTCAGTGTCAGGGTTTCCTCGGGTTCAACCGCGCGGCTGATCTCGACCTTGAGCTCGCCCCGTTTTTCGAGCCCGACGGCCGCCTTCTTGATCATCCCGCCGGCGTTGTCCCGGAGGAACCGAGCGAACTTGGCGTCGCTGTCGGTCTCCCAGGAAACCTCGACTTGATTCGCGGCGGGCGCGGTTTCTTCCCCGGTCCGGCTCGATTCAATCTGCGGAGGCCTGCGGGTCTCGTAAGGGGCCCGGGACGGTGGGCTCGGCGGCGGCTCGGTCACCCCCGCCCCGCACCCCGCCGCGAGCGTGCCCCCGCCCGCGACGCCTACTCCTACGAGCAGGAGCTTCCAGACTGATCGCTCCACGAGGGCCTCCCGATTCTCTCACGACTGGTACTCGGTCCTGCTCGATACGTGATGATTCGACAAGCAACTATGAAGCCGGAACATTCCCGGCCTGATCCAACACGCCGGCCGTCGTTGCTCCTCCGGTCCGACGCGGCAGATTTTTCGAGACGGCCCCCTTCCTCTGGAATTTCGCCATGCCGGCCGGACTCTCACTTGAGGAAGGCTGGATGCCATAAACAACCATCAGGCATCCGTCCCACAGGGAGCGTCCTCGGCCCGGCGGCGGGCCGGTTCCGTCGCCCTCCGCGGGCGGCACTCAGTCGAGCGCCAGGTCGATCGTCTGGCTCCCCTTCTTGACCTCCTTGGTCAAGGGCGTCTTCTCCATGTCTCCGTACTTCTCGGTGATCGCCTTCTGTTCGACCGGCGGTTGCTTCGCCGGCGCTTTCTTGGCCGCCGCGTCCTCATACCCCGGCGGTATCCGTTCACGGGGTCAATGTAATGTATTGGGGATCGCGTAGCAACGAGTGCGCCAGGAGAAGCTGGTGCGATCCAGCGGGTGAAAGTCCCGCCCGGGTACATCTACCTGGTGCGGCTGATGTTCGCGGAACCCTGCGAGCAGGCGTTCTGGGATGCGGCGTCGGCCTGCCTCGAAGCGGTCGAGTGAGTCTCGGTCACACCGCACCTCAGCCTCGTGCGGGCCGCGCCGGGGTCGATCGAGGGGCGTCTCAGCCAACCCCGAGTTCCGGCTCCTCCACGAGTGCGGAGAGCAACTTTGCATCGAGAGTGCGATGCACACTCCGCAACCAGCGTTCGATCTCGGTCAGTTGCGAACCTGGGGTTTTGTGCCCATCCCCGCAAAAAGGTTCAATTCAAAATCCTGATGCTGTTTTCGCTATGATTCACAGGAGGTTGACGAATCCCCCTCTGGGCATGCACTGAGACTGCGCATGGACGTCAGCCAGTATGCTCGTGTTGCAAATGTGTCAAATTCTGCGACATGAGGCTGGATGCTGGATTTCCGCCAGATTCTCCGTCGCAAAACATAGGTGCGAAACGCATTCATTTTGCAACATGATTTGCAGCCGCGATCCTGGAATGATACTTTTCGTGGGGATCGGCAAAAAAGCCCTCTCTCGGTCGCAGTGGACGAATCGATTCACCATACCCGCGAGGACCATGATGGAACCCATGAAACCGATGAAGCCCATGAAGCCCATGAAACCGATGGAACCGATGAAACCGGCCACGCCCTGGTGGCCCGACGACCTGGGCCAACCCGACACGTCGGGCGCCCAGAACGACCTCCGTTACGCCTACTTCGCAAGCTGCCACCGACTGGCCGTCTCGCGGGGCGGAAAGGTGACGGTCTACGACACGGGCGAGTACGAGGTCAGAGGCGTGCAGCAACAACAGGGGGGCGAGGGCGCCGACCTGACCTTCTCCAGCCAGAACGGCGAGGTCCCGCTCTCGCGTCTCAAGCTCGTGAACTCGTGAATGTGCCGACACCCGGTGGCATGACCGATGGCCGATGACCGATCGAGGAAATTGGGTCCTCGGCCGTCGACCGTCAGTCATCAGCCATCGTCCCGAATTGTCAACGCCGAAGGCATGAGCGGCTGATAAATCGGTTTTATGGAGACTATAGCAATGCTACCGGACTCCTCGGGCTCGCCCCACGCGGCAATGCCCGGAAATGAGCCAGAAGCCCAGCCAGGGAGGCACCAAGTCTCATCGTGCGAGCCCCAACGTTGGATTCCCCTGGCGATACAGGGCAAACTCACGAATCGCCCCGGTAGCTGTGCTACAGTCTCCTCTATCGCGTGATTTTTCGTTCAGCGGACGAGGAGTCACACAACGGGAAAGAGAAGAATCCGTGTTTCAGGCATAACTGGGTAACTCCCGCTGGCAAGAGATGCGCAAATGACCACAACGGCTCCGTCTCATACCTCAACTCCGGCGATGTACCTGTCAAACTGGCAGGACATGATCGGGATCTGGATGGCCAGCAAGCTGAGCCAGACAGACACGCAAGTCAGAGGGCCCAGGCTTGGTGAGCTTCACTACCTGGGTGGTCGGGCGCCGATGCGTAGCGTCAATCAGATCGTCGATTACACCGGCTTCTTTCGGGATGAGAGCGGAGGCTTCAAGTACACCGACGTCCAGAACTTCGAGGCCGAGGCATGGTTCGAGAGTGGCGCCGACAACGCCGGCACGCTGACCAGCACCTATCTCGGCTACATCGGCGCGCCGACGCAGCCGCGGCTCCAGATCGCGCGGAGCTACGTCGCGGTGCCGAGCCAGCCGTTCCTCGTGGTGCGGTATCGCCTGAGAAATCCGACCGCTGGGCCGATCACGTTCAACATCCTCGACCAGGTCCATTTGGCGAACGTCAACCCGGCCCGGAACGTACACGCCTGGTACGACTCCGACCGGAACGCGCTGATCGCCGACATGAGCGCCTCGGAGCAGTTCTTCGCCGTGCTGGGGGTACTCCAGCCGATGGAGGGCTACCAGGTCGGCGACGACACCGTCAGCGACCTCGGCAGTCCGGCGGTCGCCGGTTGGTACAGCTTCGACCACGATGGGACCCTCAAGAACAACGGGGAACTGTGGGCCGCAAACATCTCCCTTGCCTTTCAGCAGCGCCTGACAGTGGCGCCCGGCGAGACGCAGAGCCTCTACCTGTACCTGACCATCCGCGGCGATCTGCTGACTGCGCAGGTAGCGGCCGACAAGGCCCGCGCCCGACCGGGGGACTATTGGTTCAGCCAGACGGCCACGAGCTACACCGCCTGGTTCGCGAACGGAGGCCGCGGCCGGCGCGTGCATTTTGACGACACCGGGATCAACGATGCATTCGACCGGGCGCTCATCGTCATCAAGAACATCCAGAACCCGGCCGTGGGCACCTTCTCGGCTGCGACGAATCCGTTCGCCTATAAGTACAAGAACTGGGCGCGCGACGCGGCGATCACGGCGATCGCGCTGGATGCAAGCGGGCACTACGCCGAGGCCGAGCAGTATTGGCGCTGGATGGCGCTCGTTCAAGGAAATGACGGTACCTGGAAGACGACCTACTCGATGTGGGACGGCAGCTACCTCAGCTTCGTTGAGCCGGAGTACGACAGCGTCGGCGCCTTCATCTATGGGATCTACCGCCACCACTTGAGCATGGGCGATGTCGCCTTCCTGAACGATCTCTGGCCCAATGTGCAGCGGGCTGCGGATTGGATCTTGCAGAGCCTCTCTCCGGTCAACGGCCTTGGGGCGGCTGATTTCAGCATCTGGGAGGAGCCGGAGCGCGGCCTGCAGCACCACAGCTTTACTCAGGCGTGGTACGTCGCCGGCCTGTACGCCGCGCAGTGTCTCGCCCAGCTCAGAGGTGACACCGCGCTGGCGAATTGGTATGCCGGAGGCCCGCAATCGATCATGACCGCGCTCCAGCGCCCGTCCAACAGGTATCCGCCCGGCATGTGGAATCCGCAGGGCTACTACAACCGGGGGGTCAACCAGAATAACACCCCTCAGGAGATGGTGGACTCCTCGACGGATGTGCTGATCGCACTCGGCCTGATCGACCACGAGTCCGGCCGCGCGGGGAGCCACATCGACACGGTGACCCGAGACCTGGCCCACGATACGTATGGGGTGGCCCGCTATCAAGGCGATATCTACTACTACTTGTTCGACCCGGCCGGGAACGAGGCGCTCGGCCCCGATCCGTCCTGGCCGCAGATGAGCGTTTGGGTCGCGGTCTATGAGATCCTGAGCGGCCGGCGCGACCGGGCGCTGGCTCGTCTCCAGTGGTTCGTGAGCACCGACGGCCGCGGGTACATGCCGCACGGCGAGGCGATCTCGAACGTCAGCCTCCAGCCGGTGCTCAGCTCGATGAGCGAGCCGCTGACGGCGTCCGCATTCATCCTGGCGGCGCTGCTCTACGAGGGCCAGCGCGACCCCCGGATCATCCCGCCGGTGTACAACGCCGGCACGTTCAAGTCCATTGCTGTCAACCCGGGGACGGCCGGCGACTGGGGGCAGTGGCAGAATGTTCCGTACTTCGTCGCGAATCCCGTGGCCGGCACCCGATCGCCGATGACAACCATCAAGCGGATCTATCTGACGAACGATGCCGGGAACATCTACATCCGGATCGACAACCTTGCCGGCGCCCTCCCAGCCCACGGCGATCAGCCCAAGGTCGCGCTGCGGGTCTACAGCGCGGACTTCGCGCAGGGGGGCGCGACGTTCACCAACTTCGGGCGCGACTACAAGCCGCTTGATCGGCCGGTGAGCTTTCTGGCCGAGTGCACGAGCGACTCGGATGCGTACAGCCGCTGGCGCGTTGAGGGGGGCCTCTGGGTGTACGACTCCCCGATCCTGGGAGTGATCGCGCCACAGTGGGACACGGCAACTGGCCGCATCGAAGCCGTGATCCCGATCGCGACGCTCGCGAGCGGAAGCCCCGCGCCAGGCTCCGCCTGGGCCAACGTCGTCGTGGCTCTCGCCTTCTACGACACCACAAGCAACGACTGGGACGA
>DASWBA010000084.1:0-47755 GCA_036390825.1 Candidatus Dormiibacterota bacterium | reverse complement strand
ATGGCGCTGTCCTTGAAGAAGGCAACCCCGAACTCGATCAAGGCGCCGGTCGCGAGGCAGATCACAATCTGCGCCACCGAGAGCCGGAAGCCGAGGACCGTCTGGCCCAGCACCTGGAGCGTCACGAGAACAGCGGCGACGTGCATCCGAGGGTCGCGGATGCTGGGCAGGATGACGGCGTATTCGCGCCCGAACAGGCGGACAGCCCGGCGTTTGGCGCTCACGGCTGAGTAACGGTTGAACTGGCCAGGGCGTTACAGCTCCAGGGCCGTGACACCGTTTCGCTCGCGGTTGCTTGCGCCGGGTCGAGTGCGGGCCGCGTTGGTCGGAGCCGCTCTCGTCGCCTCACTTTCCGCCTGCGACCTTCCGTTCGGCCTCGACCTGCCCACGACGCGCAGCCTGGAGAGCGGCGCCACCGGCACCCTTGTGGCGGCCGACAGCTTCGAGCTGAGCGGCTCGTACGCCGAGGGAAGCACCCAGTGGTCGATCGACCTTCAGTTGCGGAGGCCGGGCGCCGAGCATCTGACGGTTACGACGGCCGACGTCACGCTCGAGGCGATCATCCTTGGCAACACCGCCTATTTTCGCGGTCAGCAGTTCCTATCGGCGCACATGGGTACCGATCTGGTTTCGCGAAGCTTTGTCAAGGCAGCGGGAAACGGCTGGTGGAAGGGCTCAGCCGGTCGCGTTCCCGAGCTGAGGGACCTGACCGATGGAAATGCCTTCAGATCGACGTTCCTCGGGCAGACGGTCACGCAACGCACCGACCACGTGTCCGTGGATGGAGTCGATGCGGTCCAACTCTCGGGCGCGCGAGGAGACGTGTTCATCAGCGCGCAGGCCCCCTATCGGGTGCTTCGGGTCCGCCTCAAACCCGGCGTCGTCGTTGACGGCATTCGCGATGCCGACCTTCGTTTCAGCAATTACAACAGCGACTTCCAGATCTCGGCACCTGCCGATGTGATTGATTTCTCCAACCTCACGACGCTGCCCCCCATTTATACGGTCGTGTCGGTCGACATCTCCGGATGCGGCTCTCCGTGTCTTGTGTCGGCGCTGCTCAAGAATCTCGGTGGCCTCGTCCATGCCCAGGCGCCATCCACTGTCACCTTCACCATGACGGACACGGCCTCTCGGCAGGTCCTCGGAAGTTGCAAGACGCAGGTCATCCCCGACGTCACGTACAACGCCACCACCACCGTGACCTGCTCGATCGATAACGTGACCGCCCAGCAGTCCAACGCCGCCAGCGTGACGGCGACGCCCGACAACCCGGGACGCGGTTAGGACGATGACAAAGCTCGAGGTGGCCGCCTGGGGCGTGGTGCTGGCGTTGTTCGGCGCCGAGCTCGGGCTCGCCGTTTCACGGCCCTGGGACCACCACGTCGCCCTTTCCTTATCAGGCGCAGATGCGGCGGTCACCCCTTCCGCCAGTGGCACCTGTCCCGACGTCGCCGTCCGCACCATCGAACAACCCCATGCCATCCCGCGGAGTGCCTGGGTCCACGCTTCGGATGGCGTCAATCTAAGGTCCGCCCCCTCGTCGTCGGCAACCCGGCTGACCACACTGGTGACCGGTACGCAATTGAGCCTTCAGGGCGAACAGACCAATCCCGATGGCAGCACCTGGTATCGAGTTCGGCTGAGCGATGGACGCGAGGCTTGGTTGAGCGGGCGCTACACGACGAACTACCCGATCAGTCCGGCCTCGACCGACGCGCTAAAGATCTGGCTGCCGGCCGGCTATCAGTTCCAGTCGGTGGCACCCGGAAGGGCGGAGGCGCACTACAAGGATGGACCGTTAGCCCTGCTGTACGTGCAGAGTGGCGCCAAGGACCAGGCCCCGCCGGAGATTGTGCTACCGACCGGGTTGCCCAGCCGGTCGACATGGACGGTGCGCTCCACCGAGCCGACACTTGTCGGCGACCTTCCCGCCACCGACCGCGTGTTTGGCATCAGGCTGGGCAGTGGTGGTTGTCCGGCGCTGATCCACCAGATCAGGATCACGACGACGACCCGTTACTACGACTTGATCTTCCTGCTGGACGAGGCGAGCTCATCGGTAGTTGCCCAGCTGCTCGACAGCGCCACCCTGCAGTAGTCAGCCTTCCTCTGGTCGGCTGAGGACGCCAGGAACGCCGGCGGCATCGAACGACGGGTCAGGGTGGATATCGAAGGCGTCGGCAAGGCGAACGAAAAGGTTGAAGAGCGCGCCGTCATAGACGGCTTCGGCGATCTGGGGGTCGGTCCACCCCGCTTCGCGCAGCCCCTGGACCTGCTCGTCCGTGATGCGGTACGCATGCCGGGTGAGCGTCTCGACGAATTCGAGCAGCAGGCGCTGCTTCGGTGTTACGTCGGCGGCGTGAAGGTCGCCGTCGCGCAGGGCCGCCGCGGTTTGCGAGTATTGCTCACCCTGCAACTGCAGGAACCAGGCATGGCTACTGAGTCAATAGTGGCAGCGGTTTAGCGCCGAAACGTAGGCGGCAATCATCTCGTGCTCAGCCCGGCTGAGCGCCCCGTCGGTGAAGTGCAGCCGGCTCGCCTGATCGATGGCGCGTAAGAAGTCCGGACGTAGGCTCATGGTCCGCAGGATGTCGGGGACGTTGCCCCGAGCGGACGTCTGCTTCAGGTCGCGGAAGACATCGGCGGTCTCACCGGTTGCGGCATCGTCCTCGATCCAGGCAATCCGAGCCATGATGGGGCAACGTTGTTTGACGACCCCGGTTACGGTTTGACCAGGCTCCAGCCGGTGTAGTTGCCCTTGGTGTCACCTGGGTTAGCGTCGCTGTGGAAGAAATACAGCGGCAGGCCCTTGTAGGTTACCTGCAATGAGCCGTCGCTGCGGGTGATCGTCCCCAATTGCCCGGTCACACCGGGGCCGCCGGTTGGCGTCGTCCCGCTGGCGATGGACATCGGCGGCCAGGTGCTGGCGCACCCGGCATTACACTTGCTCGCCCCCGGACTATCGCTATCGAAGGTGTAGACGGTGTGCATGTTGGAGGCGGCAACCAGGATCGTTCCCACGGTGCCGACGCTCTGAGCCAGAACGACCGGCCCGGCCGCGCTTGGGGTTGGCGTCGGGGTCGCCGTCGCCGATGGGGTGGGTGATGCGCTTGCCGCCGGAGCGCCGGCCTGACCGCCACAGGCGGCGAGCACCGCTGCCGAGCACGCCGCGACCGCGGCCATCCGCATCCGATGCATGAAGGCTGTTACGGCGGGTCGTTACACCGTGAAGACTTCGACCTGCCCCTTTTCGACCTTGACCTGCAGCGACGGCAACGGCGAGAGCGGGCTCGCATAGTTGCTCGGCTGGCCATCCTTCTCGAAGGTCGCCCCGTGGCAGGGGCACTCGAAGCGATCCCGGAACTTGCTGTAGTTGAGGATGCAGGCCATGTGGGTGCAGATCGCGGACAGACCCTTGACGTCCTGTCCTTGCCGGATCAGGAACCCCTCAATCGCTCCCGAGCGGAAAGCAATTGGGGTGCCCTCGGGCAGTTCCGCCAGTGCCTTGACCGGCTTCCAGTTGCCATTTCCGACTACCAGCGCCCCCTGCGCGAGCTTTTTTGGCGCCGTCTTCACAACTTGCTGGATCCCGAGCATCGCCGCGATGCCGGCGGCGATGCCGGTGGCACCTGTCAACAGCAGTGATCGACGGCTGGGGCGCGTGGCCGGTTGCGCCTGGGCCGATCGATCTCCGACCAGGTCGTGAATCGAGGCCTGCATTCGCTCCAGGAACTCTTTCGACGGCAAGCCGGCCCCAGGCTTCGCCGCCCGCAGCATGGCGGCCGTCTGCCGCGCCCGCAGCGCGTCTTCGTCGGGCAGCGGCGTGCGCTCAGGACGGCGGTCCTGCAGCAGGTCCTCGACGTGGCGGTCGAGCTGTTCGGGGTCGTCGTTCACGACGGCCTCCCGCGTTCGCGCCCGGCCCGGTTCAGCGCCCGAAACTGGAGCACCTTGACGTTGGTCTCGCTGAGGTTGAGCTCCTGGGCGGTCTCCCGGACCGAATAGCCGCGCAGGAAGCGCAGCTCCAGCACCCGCCGGTAACTTTCGGGGAGAGTGGCGAGCAGCGAGTCCACCCGCTGGACCGCTTCGGGATTCTCCCGCGGCGCGGGCTGTTGGGTCACGTCATCCTCGAGCTCACCGGCGCCCTCCGCGTAATACTCGCGCCAGTGGTCGGCCAGCGTCGTCTGGGCTACGCGGTACAGCCAGCTGCGCAGCTCGGGAACCGAGACGTCGCTGCGCATGCCGTTGATCGCTTTCACGAACACCTGCGCGGTGAGGTCCTCCGCGTCCGGGCGGTTACCGACTCGGCCGTAGATGTACTGGTAGATGGCAGTCACATGCGTCTGGTAGGCCCAGGTGAGGTGATCCTGGCCGTGCGGGGCGTCGGCGCGAGGGAGGGGAACGATCTTCCCTGCGGAAGCGACTGCAGCGCCGGTTCTCTCGTCCTCACGCATCCGCTTCCGCAGTTATATACCGCCGGGGGTTACACGGCCGCAACCGGCCGTAATGTGGCCCTGTTCGGCGGGGGCCCGATCTGGGAATACTAAAGGAAGAAAAGGGCTTAGATAACATGGGAGATTCGCAAGCGATGGAAAAGAACCGGCAGTACGACGTCGTCATCATCGGCGGTGGGCCGGCCGGCTTGACCGCAGCGCTATACGCCGGGCGGGCGCGGGTCAAGACCGTGCTGCTCGAGCGGGGCGCGCCGGGTGGACAGCTGCTCAACACCGAGGCGATCGAGGATTATCCAGGCTTCGACCACATCACCGGCCCGGAGCTGGCCCAGCGGATGGCCGACCAGGCCGTCAAATTCGGCGTCGACCTGGAAACCGCTCGCGTGACTGGGATCCAGCGGCGCGGGGATAAGCAGGTGGTGCAGACCGAGGACGGCGAGTACACCGCCGACTTCGTCATCCTGACCGCAGGCGGCGAGCCGCTGAAGCTTGGGATTCCGGGCGAAACCGAGTTCCAGGGGCGCGGTGTCTCGCAGTGCGCCGTCTGTGACGGGGCCTTTTTCAAGGAAGAGGAGGTAGCGGTCGTCGGCGGCGGGGACGCCGCCCTCGAGGAGGGCGTCTTCTTGACCCGATTTGCGAAGAAGGTCTATATCATTCACCGGCGCGAGCAGTTTCGGGCGCAAGCCATCCTGCTCGAGGCCGCTCGCAAGCATCCCAAGGTCGAGCTGATCACCAACACGATCGTCACCGAGGTCAAGGGCGAGGACGGCCAGGTGAATGAGATCACACTGAAGGATGTCGTCAGCGGCGAGACCCGCCCGCTGAAGGTCACCGGCCTCTTCGTCTTCATCGGGTTTCAACCCAACGTCCAGTTCTTCGATCATCGGGA
The DNA here is from genome assembly GCA_036390825.1 of Candidatus Dormiibacterota bacterium. Taxonomy (GTDB): domain Bacteria; phylum Chloroflexota; class Dormibacteria; order CF-121; family CF-121; genus CF-13. The sequence goes on along the minus strand of DASWBA010000084.1, from coordinate 42,412 downwards.
CCACGTCGAGCACGACCCGCTGGGGTTCCTGGTGACGGACTCGACGATGCAGACCAGCCTGCCAGGCGTCTACGCGGCGGGCGACGTGCGGTCACAGCTGACGCGACAGATCACAACCGCCGTCGGGGATGCGACCACCGCCGCCATCGACGCGGTGAAGAAGCTCGAGGCCAGAAAGCACGAGCCCACGCCCGTGCCAGTCGACCTCTACGGCCCCACCCGGCCGGACCTCGTCGGCAGCTAATCCGGACCGCCCGCCCCGCGTTGCGGCTGGCGCGGTCGCCGGATTGTTCATCGTGGCCGCCGGGTTGCGCCTCTGGGGGATCAACTTCGGGCTGCCCGCGCTCTACCGTCCGGACGAAGACGTCACCGTGGGGCGAGCCATGGGCATCTTCCACGGCATCCTCGATCCGCACTTCGCCGACTGGCCGCATCTCTATTTCTATGTTGCGGCAGCCTGGTTGGCGCCCTTCCGCCTGATCGGGCTCGTCCAGGATCAGGCGTCCGGATACCTGTGGGTCCGCATCCTCGACGCGCTGCTCGGCAGCCTGACGGTGCTGCTCGTCTTCGAGTTTGGCCGCCGCGCGTACGGGTGGCTGGCCGGCTTCCTCGGTGCTGCGGCGCTTGCGGTCGCCTTCCTCCATGTCCGCGACAGCCACTTCGCGACCCTCGACGTCCCGTTGACCCTGGCCTGCGTCGCGACACTGTACATCGCCTATCGCACGATCCAATCCCATGGCGTGCGGCCGTTGCTGCTCAACGGGATCAGTCTTGGCGTCGCTGCCAGCTTGAAGTACAACGGGGCGCTCGTGTTCGCCGGCATCGCCGCCGCCCAGATGCTGCGCGTTCGCACCGAACGCGGCCGATGGTCACGCATCCTGCAGCGACTGGCGTTGATTGCCGCCGTGGGTGTCGCCACCCTGGTGCTCACCTCTCCCTTCCTGGTGCTCGACCCGGGGATGACGCAGCACGGCATCGGCTACATCTTTCAGCACCTCGGAACGGCGACCGCGCCGGCGATTGGCTGGGTGCAACTGAGCCTTGCCCTCTGGTCTGGCATCGATCCGGTGCTGGTGTTGCTGGCGATCGTGGGTGTCGCCTTCGCGGCCTGGCGCCGGCAGCCGGCGGACGTCATCATCCTCACCTTCCTCGCTGTCTACGTGCTCTTGATCGGCGCCGGCCGGTCCGTGTTCTTCCGCTACGCCGACCCGATGCTCCCCTTCCTCCTGCTGCTCGCTGGTCGCGCCCTGGCGGTGCTGGTCGAGCGGACCGCGCGCGGTCGAAGCCGGCGGCTGGCGTTCGCGGTGGCACTGGTGCTGATCGGGGTGGCGCCATTGGTGCACGACGCCCGCTATGACCTCTTGATCCAGCAGCAGGACACACGCACGCTCGCCTTCGACTGGCTGGCGCAGCATGTGCCGGCCGGCAGCCGCGCCGCAGTGCCCTACATGGCGGGCCCGGCCCACGACCAGGCGATGATCGATAGCGGGGAACACAGCCACGGCGCGACCGATGCGTACGTCGCCTCCTTTCTCGACAGCCGGCTCGAGACCCAGTACACCATCCACGAGCTGACGCGCGAGGAGCTCCAGCTCACATCGCTCGACCGCTTTCGGAACGACGGGATCACCTACGTGGTGGTCGGCTACGAAACGCCGGGAAGCGGCTGCCGCGCGGATAGCCCGCTCGAAAAAGCGCTCCAGGCGCAGGGGCCGCCGCTGGCCAGCTTTTCGCCGACCGCCGGTTGTCCAACTAGCGTTTTCGACCCGATCGATACCTATTACGTGCCGCTCGCCGGCTACGGCGGCTGGGTGCGGCCCGGGCCCTACATCCGGATCTATCGGCTCGGTGGCTGATCCCGAATCGGCCGCTTCGCCTCCGGCGCAAGTGCCGTCTATAGTGAAAACCAATGAACCTGATCGCCTTGATCAAGGAGCGGGCCAAGTACTACAAGTGCCTAGCCTGCTCGCAGGCACTCACCGACTGCCAGGTGAAGCTGCTCAACGAGGCGGACGGCCATTGCACGGTTGAAGTCACCTGCGCCAACTGCGGCGTCAGCTTCGTCGCGGTGCTCCTGCTAAAGAAAGCCAAGCATCCCGATGGTTTGCCCAAGGCCGCCAGCGAAGGGCCGATCAGCAGTGACGAGATGCTCGACGTCCACGAATACATGAAAGCCTTCAACGGCCCGATCAAGGAGCTCGTCCGCTGGCGCCCGTCCCGCCGGCAGTCGCCGTCGTCGTAACAACCGCCAACCGATACGCTCGCCTTTCCACACCGGGGCTCGCTGATCTGCCCTCCCCAGAGGGGGAGGGGACTTCTAAGATTGGTGCCGATGGTGTATCTCGACCACTCGGCAACCACGCCGCTCGACCCCGAGGTCCTGCAGGCGATGATGCCGTACCTGACCGAGGAATTCGGCAACGCGTCCAGCGTGTACGGTCTGGGGCAGCGCGCGCGCCAGGCGATCGACCAGGCCCGCGATGAGGTGGCCGCCTTCTACGGTGTGGTCGCCAAGGAAGTGATCTTCACCTCGGGAGGCACCGAGGGCGACAACTTCGCCTTCCGCGGGATCGCGGAGCGGAACGCCGATCGCGGCCGCCATATCGTCACGACAACCATCGAGCACGATGCCGTGCTTCGCTCTGCCGAGGCGCTGGAGCACGATGGTTTCGAGGTTACCCGGCTGCGCGTCGACCGGTTCGGCCTGGTCGATCCGCAGACTCTGCGCGAAGCGCTGCGTGCGGACACCATCCTGGTGAGCGTCATGCACGCGAACAATGAGGTCGGGACCATCGAACCGATCCGCGAACTGGTGGCGGTGACTCGCGAGCGCAGCAACGCCTACTTCCACACCGATGCCGTCCAGTCGACGGGAAAGATTCCGGTGCGCGTCGATGAGCTGGGGGTCGACCTGCTGTCCATGTCGGCGCACAAGCTCCACGGTCCGAAGGGCGTCGGCTGCCTGGTCGTGCGCTCCGGCGTACGGCTGGCCCCGCAGCAGCACGGAGGCGGGCACGAGCGCAACCGCCGGGCCGGAACCGAAAACGTCGCAGGTATCGTCGGGCTCGCCAAGGCCGTGGGTATCGCGAGTCGGGATCAGACGAAGAACACGGCGCACCTCATTGCGCTCCGCGATCGCCTGATCGAGGGCGTTCTCGAGAAGATCCCGGGCGCCGAGCTTACCGGGCATCCGCAACGGCGTCTCCCCCACCACGCCAGCTTCTTGTTTGCCGGCGTGGAGGGCGAGTCACTGCTCCTCCAGCTCGACATGGATGGCATCGCCGCATCGTCGGGCTCGGCGTGCACCTCGGGCTCACTCGAAGCCAGCCACGTCATCCTGGCGCTCGGCTACCCCCGCGAACGGGCGCTCGGCAGCCTTCGCCTCTCGGTCGGAAAGGACAATACCGACGCCGATATCGACCTGCTCCTGGACCGGCTGCCACCTATGGTGGCGCGGCTGCGTGCGATGGCCCCCATTTCCGCCGCCTGAGGGGCTCGAATGGTGGAAAAGTTCTACAGCGTGGAGGAAGCCAACGCCCTGATCCCGAGGCTCAAAGCCGTGGTGGAACGCATCCGCCACACACAGCAGGAGCTGGCGAAGGACAAAACGGTGGCCGCGGTACGCGAGAAGGCAGCCCAGAATGGTGGCGGCCTGCCCGGTCGCCATCTGTCGACCCTGACCAAGACGCTCGAGGGTGACCTGCGGCAGCTCGAGGAGTGGGGGATTACGCTTCGCGACCCGAGCATCGGATTGATCGACTTCTTCCACAAGCGCGAGGGCGAGACGGTCTTCCTCTGCTGGAAACTCGGCGAGCCCCGCGTGGAATGGTGGCATCCACTCCAGACCGGGATCGCCGGTCGCCAGCGACTCTAGCCGCTGCGAAAGATGATCGCGATGATGAAGAGGATGAGCAGCACGGTGGAGACCGACAGCCCGATGATGCCGAGCAGCCGGCCGGTCTTCGCCCGGTCATCACCCTGGTAGCGGTTCGGCGCTGAGCGAATTTCGCGAAGCGCACTATTGGCGAAGACGATCGCCAGGATCCCGGTAGGAATCGCGATCAGCGGCATCCAGAAGAAGATCAGGGTGGTCACGCCCCAGGTCATTGCACTGGAGGCGCCACGATACATCGGCCGATACGGTGAAATTCCCTCGCGTTCGGCGAGCTGGTCGAGCGCGGCGAGTGGGCCGGCGGTGCCCACGACCTCCGGCAGGGCCCGCCGCAAGGCAGGTTCCGCGCTCTGGGCGAGCGCCTCACGCCGCGTCACCGGAAGCGCCTCCCGACGCGCGGCGTAGGCGACCACCAGCCGACGCAGTCCGGCGTCGAGCGCGAGCGGCTCGCCGGTCCCTGCGGTCGAGGCTGCCGAGGTGGTCGGCGTGGCTGACGGCGTCGCCCAGATCGAGGCTGACGGTTGCGGAGCTGCGACCGCGCCGGCCGGCGCACCCGACAGGTCAAAGAGACTGACGCGCTCTCGATCACGCACGACCAGCGTGCCGGCCGCGTAATCTCCCAGCCGTTTGCCGCGGCCATTGATGAAGAGGGTCAACATGCCCACGGCGTAGAAGACCGGGAGAAAGTCGACGATCCGCACCAGGTTGCGAATCGCGGCCTGCCCGAGGGTCACCGGCTCGCCGTGATCGCCGACGACGCGCAGGCGGGCGGCGCGCTTGCCCAACGTTTGGCCGTTCCAGGCCGCCTCGCTGACCAGGAAGTAGCCGGCCAGCAGGATGAACCCGAGGATGATCTCGATCAGGATGGCCAGCTCACCCGAGCCGAAGATGCCGCCCAGCGAGGCGGCGAGGATGGTGATGGCGATCAGGATCACGGTAATCACGAGCGAATCGAGGAGCTGGGCCAGGAAGCGACTGCCAATCCCGGCGATCTCGTACTGGAACGCCACTCGCTCCGGCGTGGAGATGACGAGGTCGTCTGATGCGTCCGGCGGGTGCACGCTCACACTCTACCCGCCGATTTTGCGCGAGCGCGTCGCAGTCCTGCGACAAGAACCCCCACCACCAGCGGAGAGGGAGATTTGACGGCGGCGTCCGTCATCATGGATAGGTGCGCGCCGATGAATTCGTCAGCCGACGGCGACCGGAGTGGGACCGCCTCGAAAAACTGCTCGCGCGCGCCGGAACGAGCCGGGTCGGGGGGCTGCGCGCAACCGAAGTGCTCTCGCTGGCCGCCCTTTATCGCCGGGCCACGGCCGACTTCGCCCGGGCTCAGCGTGACTGGCCGACGGAACCGGTGGCGACCTACCTCAACGGCCTGGTCGCCCGGGGGCACGCCGCCGTCTACCGCCAGGGTGGCAACCTCGGGGAGCGGATCGCCGTCTTCTACCGGCGCACCCTGCCGCAGACCTATCGGGAGTCGGCTCCCTACCTGATCGCCGCTGCGCTGCTCCTCTTCGGACCGGCCCTCGTCGCCTTCGTCGCCATCACGCTCGACCCGAAGCTGGCCTATGCGCTCGTCCCCGCGGAGCTGGTGCAACTGGTACGGAGCCATCAGCTCTGGACCCAGATTCCGGTGGATAAACGGCCGTTGATGTCCGGCGTGATCATGACCAACAACATCAACGTGTCGATCCTCGCTTTCGCCTTCGGCGTCCTGCTGGGACTGCCCACCATCTACCTGCTGATGACCAACGGGATCCAGCTGGGCGGGTTGCTCGGCCTCACCAACGCCTATGGCATCGCGCCCGGGCTGCTCGATTTCGTTGTCGGCCACGGCGTTCTCGAGCTGTCGGTCGTGGTCGCGGCGGGTGCCTGCGGCCTGATGATGGGCTGGGCGATCTTGCTGCCGGGTGGTTATCGACGGAGCGACGCGCTCGTGCTGGCGGCGCGCAAGGCCCTGATCATCCTTGCCGGCCTTGCGCCGCTGCTGATCATCGCCGGCCTCATCGAAGGCAACCTGAGCCCTTCGGATGCACCCACCCTGGTCAAGGTCGCCGTCGGCCTGACGACCGGGGTCTTGCTCTACTCCTACCTGCTCTTCACCGGCCGCCAAACTCAGAAGCCAGCGTAGAACGCTGGATAGAACACCTCGTTCAGGGCCTGAGTCGCCTGCCCATCGGCCGTGACCAGCCAGAGCTGGTCGACGTCACCGTTGCCGGGTTGGCTGCTCGCGGCGATCGCCATGCTCGGCCCGTTCGGCTGCGGCATGGCATAGACGGTTCGTCCCCCCTCGGTAGCGGAACTGCCGGGCAGACGCCAGAGGACCTTGCCCGTTTGCCACTCGAGGAGCTCCACATCGGTTGGGCCGAGGCCCGGAAAGAACGGAGCGGTGACCACTCGCCGGTCGTCCCAGGAGAAACGCAGGACCCGTTGCTTGTCGATGCGCGCCATCACGCGTCCATCGCTCGTCCGCCGAATAACGCTCACCGCCGCCAGCGGCTGGCCCTGCGCATCATAGGTCGGGATCTGTTCCACCAGGTATTGCCCATCACCCGAGCTGATCATCCCAAGGCCGAGCTCGCTATGTGACGCCTGGTACAGGATGCGTCCGGTCGTCAGCTTGACCACGCGCACGGCCGTCGCCCCAGTCATCCCGATGTCGGCGAGCACCGCGCGGTCGTTGGCTACGCTGCAGGCGATGATCACGGGGCCGCCTCGTGCGCCGGCTACGCCCATCGAAGCGACACGGTGTAAGGGACCGCGCAGCGGCCCGGTCATCAGCCACAGCTGGCCGCCGCCGATATCGACGATGTCGCAGAGGCTCTTGCTGTCGTCCGCAATCATCGGGTTGGAGCGAATTCCGGTCGGTGTGCTGATCTGCATCCCATTGCGATCGACCAGACCCCGATCCGAGGTGAAGAACACCGAGCCATCCGGGGCTTGCTGGGTTGCGAACGTCTGATAGTTCGTGCCGACCAGCTTGCCGCTCCAGTCGATGGCCACCAGGCGTTGTATCCCGGATGGCTGCAGCCATGGGCTCGAACCCGAGTACCAGATCAGCGGAACGCCCGCCGGTGGCGCGCCGGGCTCGGTGGAAAACGCCCATTGCCGGCGGATGTTGGCGTTCTTCACACCGTAATCGACGGTGACCGTTGCCAGGTAACGGGTCAGCGGCTTCAGACCCGAATAGCTGACCGTCAGGGTCGTGCCGTTCCATTCGTCAGCCAGCAGCGTTCCGTCGGCGGGTTCGAGGCTCAGGTGGGGCGGCACCGGTGGCCGGTGGGTGAAGGCGACGGATAGCTGACCGACCCGTGGCACGATCGACTGCCCATCCTGGGGAAAGACGGTGACCAGGACGGGATAGCCCTCAGTCGTCACCGTCCAGCGCTTCTCGTAGTGCCCGAGGTCCTTGAGGCGGCTGCGATAGTCAGCCGCGAGGACGAGCTGATACCGGGTGGCGAGCCGGAGACCGGAATAGCTCACAGTCAGCGTGCTCCCATCCCAGCGCGCTGGCTCGAGCGTGCCGTCGGGCGGCTCGAGCCGCAGGGTCGGTGTACCCACCGGATGTCCACCGAACGTGATCGTGAAGTCTCCCCGCACTGGCACCTCTTTCGCGCCGGCGGGCGGGTTCAGGTTGGTGACTCTGGGCTGCGCCACCGCCAGCGCATCGGCACGAACCCAGAGCAACGCCGCGACCGCCCCGATGAGCACGGCACCGCCAACACTCAGCAGCACCACGCGGCGCCGGCCGACCGGCTCGACCGCCTGTTCCTCTTCGAGGAGGTCGACGATACGAAGATGGAGGTTCTCACTAACGACCACAGGTTCAACAGGGAGGTCATCGATCGACGCTGCAGCCGACCGACCTCGCGACGCCGGCCGGCGGATCCTGGCGTGCAGTCGTTCCTTCAACTCCACGATCTGCGGTGTGGCCGCGAGCGACGGCGCCAGACTGGCGAAGGCCCGCAGCACGATCCGCTCCGCCGCCGCCGAATCTGGTGCAACCGTCAGCGCGAGCCGATAGGCCTCGGTCTCGAGCTCGCGCACCAATTGATCGATCCGATTCCGGTCGAGGGTTTTCACGCCACCTTCGCCCAACCAAACGCGCCGGGGCGCCGAGAAGTTACCGCAACGCTATAAGAGTGCGCGCTCCTTTAGCTCCAGGTAACGTTCGACCAGCGAGGGGCTCAGCTGGCCAGCCTCGACGTCCAACCCGAGGACACCACCCTGGCGCAGCTGCTCGAAGCTGGCTCGCCGGGCGGAAAGCAGCTCCTCCGCAGCCGCCCATTCGTAGGCGCGGGAGACCCGTTCGATGGGGGCGTTGCGGGCTGCCAACACCTCCGGGTCCGACATGGCGACCACCATCACCAGGTGGCGGTGACTCAACCGGATGGCGTGGCCGACAAGGTCGCGCGAGGCCTCGGGATCGAGAACGTCGGTGAGCACGATCACGAGCGAGCGACGGCTGACGCGAAGCGCGAGGTGCGAGAAGGCTTCCGCAAAGTCCGGTTCGGTGTACTCGGGCCTGACGTCATAGAGCACCTTGTTCAGTTGGGTGACCTGCCCCGGCCCGCGTTGCGGCGCCACGAAGCGGCGCACGCTATCGCTGAACGTCATCATGCCGACCTTGTCCCCCTGGCTCTGCGCCACCCAGGCCAGCAGCAGCGCCGCATTGACCGCATGGTCGAGCTTGCTAAGCAGTCCCGCCGGCGCCGTCATCAATCGGCCGCAGTCGATGGCGATGATCGCCTGCTGGCCGCGCTCGGCCTCGACCTCCATCACGACCGGACTGTCGCGCCGGGCGGTCGCCTTCCAGCTGATGCGCCGCACCTCGTCACCCGGCAGGTAGTCGCGAAGCCCGGCAAACGCGGTGGTGGCGCCGGGCGGGCGGGCGCGGCGAAGACCGGCCATGATGCGCATGCCGCGGCGCAGCATCAGCTCGTACCGCTTGATGGCGAGGACATCCGGGTAGACGGCGGCCGCCTCATCGGCTCGAATGCGCACCTGTCGAATCAGCCAGCCACCCGGCCGCCAGCAGCGCAGGTCGACCGGGCCGAAGCGGTAGGCACCCCGGTGGGGCGGTTCGACGGTGTACTCCACGTGCAGCAGGCCTTCGCCGTCAAACACCCCCGAAAGCAGGCGGCGATCCGGCCGCAGGTCGGCGGGCACGTGGTCGGCCACCTCGGCGGGCAGTCCAGCGGCGCCCGCATGTGCCACCAGGAGCTGCACGCTCTGCACCTCGCCCAGGGAGAAAGGCTGGGGCAGGACGCGGCTCGCCATGAAACCGGGCGTGCTCGGGAGGCGGCCTGCGTCCGCGATCAGGATGCCCGCCATGGCGGCGTAGTAGAGCAGGGGGACGATGACGAAGACGGGGCTCAGCAGGAGCAGGAGGAAGAGGACGGACCCGGCGACCAGGGTTGCCAGCAGCCGTGGTTGCGGGATGAGCGTCATGCCGGTTCTCGGCTTATCGCGGCGGGGTGACGCGGGCGATCACCGCGTCGAGCAGGCTGTCGGCGGTCTGGCCACCGACCTCGGCCTCCGGGCGCAGCAGCAGCCGGTGCCGGAAGGTCGGCCGAAGCAACCCTTTGACATCATCAGGGGTGACGTAGTCGCGGCCTTCGAAGGCCGCGGCCGCCTTGGATGCGAGCAGCAGGAGCACCTCGGCCCGCGGACTCGCCCCCAGCACCAACTCGGCGGCCTGCCGGGTGGCGACGGCGAGCTCGATGATGTAGCGGCGCAGACGCTCATCGACGGTGACCTTGCGCGCCTCAGCCTGGCATTCCGCGATCGCGGCGGCCTCGACAATGGGGACGACTCCGGCCCGGGCGGGGTCGCGCAACTCGATGCCAGCATCCCAGCGCTTGAGCATCTCGAGCTCCTGCTCGGGCGTCGGATAGTCCATGAAGGCCTTGAACAGGAAGCGATCCTGCTGTGCCTCGGGGAGTGGGTAGGTGCCTTCATACTCGATCGGGTTCTGCGTGGCCAGCACCATGAACGGATCGGGCAGCGGCTGCTGGACACCCTCGAGACTGACACCGTGCTCCTCCATCGCCTCCAGCAGCGCGGCCTGCACCTTGGCCGGCGCGCGGTTGATCTCGTCGGCAAGCAGGATGTTGGTGAAGACCGGTCCCTTCCGAATGCGGAACGAGCGCGACTGCAGATCGTACACGGAGGTCCCGACGATGTCCGACGGCATCAGGTCGGGCGTGAACTGGACGCGCCCGTACTCCAACGAGAGCAGACGCGCGATCGTCTTGGCCAGCAGCGTTTTGCCCACGCCCGGAACACCCTCGAGCAAAACATGGCCTTGCGCGATCAGGGCGATGGCGCAGAGCCGCACCGCCTCGTCCTGGCCGACGACCGCCTTTGATGCTTCCGACCGAAAACGAGCGTAGAAATCGGCGGCTTTCATGCGGACTCCTTCATGCTGGACGACAGCGGGTAGGCAAGATCATGCAAGCGGCGGGCCATCTCCAGGACCTCGTCTTCGCTCCTGCTGGCCCCATCGAGTTCCCGCTCAGCGCGGACCAGTTCGGCCGCTGCCGCCGGTGCACGCTGCTCGATGGTGGCGTTGAGGCGATCACCCGGGACGTCGCCGCCGAGACCGATCCGTTGGGCGACCGCGCGGCGCGTAGCGGAGAGCAAGGCCTCCAGCGTAACCCGCCGCGCCCCAGTGCGATGCAGGAGGCTGCCGACCGCCACCGCGTACTCTGCCGTCGACCGATCCTCGCGCGCGCGCAGCGGGATGCGCGGGCCGAACGCCCGGCCGCGCAGCGCCAGGCCGACGAAGGCGATCACCACCACCACCAGCAGGGCGATGCCCCACGGGGTCGTCATCCAGGCCGTTTCGGGCGAGGCGGTGGCCGCCGCGCCGTGATGAAATTCGTCGAACCAGATCTGGCCGCCCGACGGGGTCATCGCCAGCAGGTCGGCGGCAAAGCGACCGTTGTCAGGCGTTCCGAGATATCCGTTGCAGAGGATGAGTGGGTCCGTCAGCGCCACCAGCTGGCCGCGGCCGATGCCCTGTCGTACGGCGAGCACGTCACCCGCATCGTTGCGCAGCAGCGGCACCTGCGATGCCGTAGGTAGGAAGGCACGGGCGCCGTCGGCGCCGGCGACCGTGTTCACGCCGCCCAGGATCGGGGCTCCTGCGTGCGCCCTGGCGGGGACGGGGCTTGAGGATCGGCGCAATCCGAACTGCGTGTCGAGCTGCGGGTCACCGTCCTCGGCAGCGTAGACCACCACACCGCCAGATTGCAGCCAGCTCATCAGTTGTTGGACCTCTCCGGCACTGAATCCGGTGGTGGGCGTGAACACGAAGAGGAGGCCAGATGACGGTGAAAGGGTGAAGTCGCCCTCGACCGATCCGCTCGAGTGTCCGAGCGCACTGGCGTAGGCGCGCAGCGCCGACGTTCCCTCAGGGGCGTCACTGGTCGAGGCATGCTCGGGGGACCGGCCCTGGGTCCCGCTGCCTCGCAGGAGCACGATCACGAAGACCAGCACAACCATCACGCCCAGCGCGATCCAGCCACGTCCCTTCACGCGGCCGTCCCCCGGTAGGGCGCGGCCGCCTCGGCAGCGCGGCCATAGGTGTCGGCGTCGGGAACCCGATGGCCGTAGCTCGCCTCCTCGAAGGAGAGCAACAACGGCCGCAGCGCCTCGGCGCGGTCAGACTGCTGGAACAGCTCGCGCACCGTCAACGGGCTATGGTCCCAGGCATGTTCACCCCGGAGGTGGACGGCGACCCCGCCAGCCAGCGCCTTGATCGCCGACACGTAATCGTGGCTCGCCGCCAGGCGGTCGGCGTCGCCGAAGAAGTCGACGCGGCGACGCGCCAGCGGGCCTGCTGTCCGTAACCTCGCCTCGCGCCCACCTCGGCTCAGTCCGCCGCGAATCGGCCAGGCGATGATGCCAATTACGGCCGCCAGTCCGATCACCAGCCAGGCCCAGACCGGGATATTGAGGTGCAGCCCGCCGACCCCGAGCCACGAGAGCAAATCGCCGATCCGGCGGACGATGAAGTCGAGGATCCGCTCAGGTATCGATGGCCCGGTGCTGAGACCGGAGTAGCGCGGCTGCGACAGGATGGCCTGTAGCTGCCCTTCGGCCTGGGATGGGTTGGGCGTGTCGACGTGCGCCTGCAGCGTCGCGTAGAGCGCTTGCAAGCGCTGGTCGGCGTCACCAAGATCGGGTGGGTTCCTGCGCAGCTCACGCAGGATCTCCGGCTGACTGTTCCCGGTGCCTGCGGCAAGGACATCGATCGCTTGCTGGACCGACGGAGCATCCCCGCGCTCGGCGAACTGCACGAGCGTGAGCGCGCGATGGACCGCATTGGCATAATCGTCCGCCGTACTGGCGGACGCTGTCAGCCCCCCGAACAGAAGCATGCCGAGCAAGAGCAGCAGGACCGGCGCCGACGCCCCCCGGTGCAACCGCTTAGGCCGGTGCAGCCGGTGGAGCCGCCTGGCGGGCAAGCTGGTCGAGATCGAGACCTTCTTTGCGCACCCGCAGGTCGAGGTAGAGCATGGCGATGGCGATTGGCTGGATCGCCCCGACCAGGGCATCGACGAGGGTCGACACCGTGGTGAGGAGGCCGGCACGGATGTCGTCGCTCAGACCGGGAAGCACGGCCGCGACACCACCGAACAGTGCCGCGAGCGCCGTCTGGATGAGCGACACCATGATGCCGACGATGATCAGGATGCCAAGGGTGCGCCACCAGTTATCGCGCACGAGATTCCAGCTACGCCCGAGCGCTTTCACCGGACCGATGCCTTCCGCGAAGAGCGCCGGGAGCGCCACCGACCAGCGGATCAGGACCCAGATCACAACCGGGATGGTCACGATCGCGATCGCGCCAATGCCGACGAGAACTCCCAGGATCACGACGCCCCATACCGCGAAGTAGCGGCGGAGCGTGCCCATCAGGACCGACCCGACGGTTTCCAGGTTGCCGGCCGCCAGCGAGGTCGCGGCCCGGTAGAGGGCACCGACGCTAAATGGAACGAGCAGGGCGGCGATCGGAAAACTCAGCAGGTAGAGGGGCGAGCTGGTGTATTGCGTCTGCCGGGCCTGGATCCTGGCCAGCTCGTCCGGGTTGTTGACGTTCTGCAGGACATTCTGCAGGAAGGTGAAGGGGTTGGCCCGAAAGGAGCCGGAGATCAAGCTGAGGATCAAGTTGGGGAGAACAATCACCAGAGCCACGCCCGCGATCACCGTGAAATGCCGACGATACAACTTGAAGGACTCGTCGAGCAGTTCACCTAAGGGCATGACCCGAAGGCGGACGGGTGTGCCGGCGGTCGCCACGGCGACAATCATGAGGGAAACGGCGCGGCTGTGTCTACAGCGGCGTTATCAGTTCGAGCAGGAGCAGCTGCCGCCGCACGCGCACCCACCCGCGGTCGATGTGCTCGAGGCATCGCTGCTGCCGACTACCGCAAAGGTGGAGAACATCGCCTTGGTGTTGGTGCTCTCGCACTCGGGGCACACCTGCCGCTGGTCGCGACTGGCGAAACCGCCGAAGACGTCAAACGTGTGTCGGCAGCTCAAGCAGGAGAACTCGTAGATTGGCATCCCCAATATTGTAAGGATGTGCGGCCGGAAATCCAGCGTTACGCCGAGATGCTCCTCGACTGGAACCGCACCGTCAACCTCACCGGCGCGCGCACCATGGACGAGGTGCTGGCGCAGATCGCCGCGGGCGATGCCTTGCGGGCGGTGCCCTGGACCGGAATCGGTCGCGTGATCGACATCGGGAGCGGCGGCGGGCTGCCGGCGGTGCCTATGGCGATCGCCATGCCGAAGGTGCACTTCACGCTGCTGGAGGCGAATACCCGGAAGTGCGCCTTCCTGATACAGGTGTCCGCTGCCCTGAAGCTGACGAATCTGGCCGTCGCCGCCGGCCGGGCCGAAGAACTCGGTCATCAGCCGTCGCTTCGGGAGCAATTCGATCGGGCGATCTCGCGGGCGGCCGCGCCACCGGCAGTGCTGCTGGAGCTCGCCCTTCCCTTCGTTAGACCAGGTGGAGACCTCGTTGCCCAAGTCAGCCCCGTCGATCCACAGCTGCTCGAGCCTGCGGCCCGGCTTCTCGGTGGCGGGCCGCCACGCCTCGAGCATCCAGGAGACGGTGCCGGCACCCTTCTGGTCGTGCCAAAGCTGGGCCCCACGCCGGCTGGTTTTCCGCGTCGAACCGGACTTCCCAACCGCAAGCCGCTCGCGTAACTGCGATCCCGGCTGGGGCGTTCCATGGGCATGAGGTCGGCTCTCCGCCTAATTCCCCTGATGGTCATCGGCGCCGTTGCGGCCTTCCTGCTGGCTGGGCCGCTCACGTCTTTCTATAAGACCCACGCCGTGGCGAGCCGACCTCAACCATCACCCTCGAGCACCGTCGATCCGCATGCATCCCCAACCACCTGTCCCGCATCGCTGCCCATGCCGAAGGCACCGGCGGTAGTCACACCTACAGCGCCGGCGCTCCCGTTCCCGATCTGGGTCAACGACCCGCTCGGCGTCAACCTGCGGTCGGCCGCGAGCACCTCGAGCACACGATTGGCAACGCTGACGCAGGGCACCGAGGCCACAGCCGATGGCCGGGCGCCCGACGCGGCGGGCAACACCTGGTATCACGTCACCCTCGGCACTCAGGCGGGTTGGGTCCGGTCCGACTTTGTCGTCACGACCGCGCTGCATGCCGCGAGCGGCTCTGGCTGGAGCCTGATGCTGCCGCAGGCTTACCAGGTCGCCCCCTTGTCCAATGCGTCGATCACCACCGTGACGAAGACCGGTGATGACTTGCCCTTCCTGGTCCTGCAGACGACCACGTCTGACACCGTGACCGTGCAGCTGCCCGGCTTGCTTCGTCCCGACATTGCACCGGTGGCGGACCACACGGCCGCGATCGCGGTCTGGAGTGTCAACCCGGTTACGGAGCAGGTCTCGAGGGTCGCGCTCGATACCTGCAAGGTCACCTCCGCCTGGGCTCGCCCCGATCAGGGCTGGCCGTACATGACGGCGGTGTATGTCCACACCAAGGGGCGCAACTATCAGTTCTCGTTCTTTACCGCCGACGCGAACTCGACCCTGGTCAAGCAAGTCCTGGATAGCGTCGCTTTAAGCTGATCGAGTGAGCGGCAGCGCGGGACGCTGGGAGAAGGCCGCGGAGGCCTACGCCACCGGCGAGCACAAGGCCGGGCGCGAGCTCGAGCTGGTCGTCGAGTACGCGGCACCGACCGGTAAGGAGCGCTTGCTCGACATTGGCACCGGTGCCGGCCACACGGCCCTCGCGCTCGCACCCCGCGTCGCCGATGTCGTCCTCACCGATCCGGTCGAAGCCATGCTGGCAACGGCCCGTCGGCTATTTCAAAGAGCAGACCTGTGGAACGCGCAGTTCGTCCGGGCGAGCGCGGAGCAGCTCCCCTTTCCCAAGGCGAGCTTCGACATCGTCACCACGCGGCTGGCGGCGCATCACTTCGATGACGTGGCCCTCGCGATGAGTCAGGTGGCCCGCGTGCTTCGACCCGGCGGGATCTTCATCTTCGTCGACACGACCGCACCGGAGGACCCAGAGAGCGCCGCCTACCAGCACGAGGTGGAGCTGTTGCGCGACCCGACCCACCGCCGCATCTACACCGAGCGCGAGTGGATCGCGTTTTGTGAGGGGGCCGGCTTGCACGTCGAGAAGCAAGAAATAGTCCGCAAGGCCCACGACTTCGAGCCGTGGCTGGAGCGCGGGGGTGAGGACGCGGCCACGCAGCAACGAGTCCGCACCCGGTTCCTCGAGGCTCCCGCCTCGGCGATCCGCGACCTCGAGGTCGTCACTACCGATGGAGTCGTGAAGTCATTTACCGACCGCAAACTGGTCCTCGCGGCGCGGCGCCTGTAAATCGGGGCCTCTCGCCAAGAACCGCTGCCGGCACCACGATGCCGGTAGCGGTCTTGCCTGCGGGGTCGTTCTCGCTGCGTAAGGTCAGCGGTTGGCTTTGGTCGCTCCAGCCGCGGTAGTTGGAACCTGGAGCGGCTGTGAAAAACGGATGTGGTTGCCGAACGGGTCGCGCAAGCCGCAGTCGATGCCGTAGGGTCGCTCCGTCGGCTCCTCGGTGAACTCGACGCCTTTCGCCCGCAGCTCCTTGTAGGTCTTCCAGCAGTCATCGGTCGTGAAGAACAGGTGCCCGCCGGTGGCGCCTTTCGACACCATTTCGCGAACCTGCGCGGCGGTCTTCGCATCGAGCGCCGGCGCGCCCGGCGTTTCCAGCAGGATCTGGCGGGAATCGCCGGGAACGCCAACCGTCAGCCAGCGCATGAACCCCAGGTCCTGGTCGGTGTTAACCTCGAGACCGAGCTTGCCGACGTAGAAGTCGAGCGCCTTGTCCTGGTCGAGCACGTAGATCGATGAGATCAGCAGAGCGTTGAACATTTCTGAGCCTCCGTGAAAGTGGGATTGATATCGTGTCCCACGCTAGACGATGTTTCTCGTACGGTCTTCTCCAAAACTGCTCGGTCTTGTCCAGGCCATCGCGAAGCAGGTCGGGACGGGTTTGATCGGGCCACGCGCACGGTAGGTGGTCGGCGACTCGCCGACGATGTCCTGAAAGCTGCGGCTGAAGGTGCCCAGGCTGTTGAAGCCGACGTCCAAGCAAACGTCGGTCACGCTGCGATTGGTGGCCCGTAAGAGGAACATCGCCCGCTCTACCCGCCGTCGCTGAAGGTAACGGTGCGGGGTCTCGCCGAAGGTCGCGCGAAAAGTGCGGATGAAGTGCGCCTCCGAAACATGGGCGAGTGCCGCTAACGCCGGAACATCGAGCGGTTGGGCGTACGCGCCGTCCATTTCATCCCGGGCGCGCAGCATTCGGCGGTTGGTCTCTTCGACGGCGCGACTCATGTCGGAAGCCCCCGGATGGCGGCCTCGGCCGCAGCGCGTTCGTCCCAAGCCTCCTTGCCCCGACCGATGAGGATGCTGCGCTCGTGCCCTTTGCCGGCCAGCAGGATGGTGTCGCCGGGACCGGCTTTGCGGACCGCGTGGGCAATCCCCTGGCGCCGGTCCTCGATGCGGGCGTACTGTTCGCCCTCGCTCCACCCGACCTCCTCGGCCCCGGCGGCAATCTCGCTGAGGATCGTCATGGCATCCTCTTCCCGTGGATCCTCGTTGGTGAAGACGGCGTAATCGCTGAGCCGGGCGGCGATCTCGCCCATCCAGGGCCGCTTCTCGCGGTCGCGGTCGCCGGCGCTGCCGAAGACGGCGATCAGCTTTCCCCGGGTGATCGGCCGCAGCTCCCGAAGCACTTTCTCGAGACTCTGCGGGGTGTGGGCGTAATCGATGATCACGGTGAACGGTTGACCGAGGTCGACTCGCTCCATGCGGCCGCTGACCCCCTCGTAGCTTTCGAGGCCATGACGAATCTCGTCGAGGGTCAGGCCGACGGCAACCCCGGCGCTCGCGGCGGCCAGCGCGTTGGCGGCGTTCCAACGACCGTTCAGCTTCAACCGCAGCGATAACGCTCCGAGTGGTGTCGACGCCTCCACCCGTAACCCGTCGGGTGTCGCCTCGACGCGATCGGCCTTGAGATCGGCGTCGAGCTGAATGCCGTACGTGATCTGCCGGGCAATCGGGCGGTTGACTAAGTAGGCATAGCTCGGGTCGTCGTGATTGAGCACCGCTGTCTTCTCGATGTCCTTGCGAACACTGCCGGCTGTCAGATCGATCAGCTGCGCCTTCGCCTCGCGATAGGCCTCGATCGTTTTGTGGAAATCGAGATGCTCGTGCGCGATGTTGGTGAACACGGCGACGTCGTAGTTGACGCCGACCACGCGCTGGAGCGCAAGACCATGCGAGCTGGTCTCGATCACCGCGTATTTCAGCCCACCGTCGCGCATGCGCGCCAGCTGCGCCTGTACCTCGAGCGCCTCGAGCGTGGTCTGACGCGAATCGTTGAGATCGACCGTGTCACCGAAGCGGATGTCCACCGTGCTCATCGCGCCGGCGCGCCGGCCGGCGTTGAGGAGCATCTGGTGGATCATCGTCGTGGTGGTCGTTTTGCCGTCGGTGCCCGTCACGCCGATCACGACCATGTCGCGGCTGGGATGGTCATAGAGATTGCTCGACATCAGTGCCAGCGCCCGCCGCGTATCCGGCACAACGACCTGGGGCCAGGCCGTGCCGACCCGGTGCTGCACCACCGCTGCCACGGCCCCGTCTCGCAGGGCCGTCTCGACGTAGCGGTGCCCGTCGGTGTGCGTTCCCGCGATGGCGACGAAGCAGTCTCCTGCCTTCAGGCGGCGGGAGTCGTAGCACAGGCCGGTGACCTCGGGGTCGGTTGGAGGTGCTTCGAGCACGTCGACGCCCTCGAGGAGACGGCTCAATTTGATGGCAGTCACCGAAACGACATGATGCTACGCTCAGGCCGATGGCGGCCACGATGAGCGTGACCCGCATCGGCGAACACGAATTCCGCTGGGGTTCGCGCACCTACGTGATGGGGATCGTCAACGTCACGCCCGACTCCTTCTCGGGTGATGGCGTGACCGACCTCGAGACGGCGGTCGCCCAGGCCAGGCAGATGGAGCTGGATGGAGCCGACTTGATCGACATCGGCGGCGAGTCAACCCGTCCCGAGACGTGGGCGGGACCGGGGCTCAGCGCCGAGGATGAGCTGGCACGCGTGATTCCGGTCGTGACGCGGATGGTGGCTGCGGTCGGGGTGCCGGTCTCGATCGACACCTACAAAGCAGAGGTCGCCGAGCGCGCCGTCGCTGCCGGTGCCAGGCTGGTCAACGACGTCTGGGGACTCCGGCGAGATCCGCAGATGGCGGCGACGGTGGCGGCGGCCGGCGTCCCAGTCGTGCTGATGCACAACAAGCCGGGCGGCGGCTACCGCGACCTGATTGGAGAAATTTCGGAGAGCCTGCGTGAGAGCGTCGAGCTGGCGCGGACGGCAGGCGTCGCGGACGACCGCATCATTGTCGACCCGGGCATCGGTTTTGGGAAGACGCGCGAGGAGAACCTCGAGATCATCCGGCGGCTTCCCGAGCTGCGCCAGCTTGGCTTTCCATTGTTGATCGGACCCTCCCGGAAATCGTTCATCGGCAAAACGCTCGACCTGCCGCCTGGCGAGCGGTTCGAGGGAACCGCCGCGGCGGTCGCGCTGAGCATCGCCGGCGGCGCCGACATCGTCCGCGTTCATGACGTCAAGGCGATGGTGCGGGTGGCAAGAATGGCCGATGCCATCCGCCAGGCGTGACCAGGGTGTGGCTCGCTCTCGGGAGTAACCTCGGTGACCGAGCTGGCTACCTCCAGGCCGCCCGTGCGGCATTACCGGAGGCGGGCATCACGGTGGTCCGCGCCTCACGGGTGGACGAGACCGAGCCTGTCGGTATTCGTGAGCAGCCGCCGTTCTTGAACCAGGTTCTCGAGGTCGAGACCTCGCTCGAGCCGAGACCGCTGCTGGACGCCCTGAAAGGGATCGAGGGCCAGCTCGGCCGTACCGCGCGCCAGCGCTGGGGCCCTCGCGAGATCGACATCGACATCCTTCGCTACAACGGACGCATCGTCGACGAGCCCGGTCTTCACATTCCCCACGCCGAGCTTCAGAACCGGCCCTTTTTGCTCGACCTTCTAAAGGACATCGACGCCCCATGAACGAGCCGCTGCGAATTGCGTGGCTCGGTCACCAGAGCGGCCGCGCCGGCGACGGGCTGCTGACCTATTCGCGCGAGATCGTCGCTGGGCTTCGAGCACGCGGCGTCAAAGTCTTCTTCGTGCATCACGGCGCGCTGCCCGCCATTACGGATGACACGCTGACGCTGCGCTCGCTGACCGGCAGCCACCGGTACATCATCTCTTCGCCCCGGACAAAACGCACCATCACCGACCTGCTCCGGCGCGAGCGGGTCGACCTGGTCCATGTCTCGCTCAGCTTCTCGACCCTGATCGACTTCGGGCTCCCGGAACTCTGCCACGAGCTGGGCCTGCCGTGTGTCGCCACCTTCCACGTGCCCTACGACTCTCGCTTCGGGCTCTGGCAGGGCATCAGCACCGCGGTCTACCGGCTCTATGCCCAGTCGCTTGCGAGCTTCGATCGGGTCATCATCTTTTCGGAGCAGCAGAAGAGCCTGCTCGAGCACTACGGCGTGCCGGCCGACAACGTGGCGGTGATTCCCAACGGCGTCGATGTCGACAAGTACGCGCCTGGAGCGTCGGATTTCAAAGAGAGCCTCGAGGCGGGCGCGCTCGTCGGTTACCTCGGCCGTGTCGACCCGGAAAAGAACGTCGATATCCTGGTACGCGCCTTCCAGGACGTCGATGCTCCGGAGGACGTCAAGCTGGTGGTGGTTGGGAGTGGCAGCGAGAAGCGCCGCCTCGACCGACGGTATGGGAGCGCCCGCGTCGTCTTTACCGGCCAGGTGATCGATGAAGGAAAGCGGATCACGATGCTGCGCGCCATGGACATCTTCGTTTTGCCCTCGATGGTCGAAGGCCTTTCGCTGTCGCTACTTGAGGCGATGGCGTGCGGTGTGGCCCCGGTAGCGACTGACGTGGGCTCGGACGGTGAAGCCCTGCGCGGCGCGGGCATCCTGGTGGACACAAAAGATCTCGACGGGCAACTCCGGGTGGCGCTTCGCACGCTGATCGAATTCCCGGACTTCCGTGCCGAGCTCGGCCGGCGAGCTCGGGCGCGCGCCGTCGAGCGCTACAGCCTGTCGGACAATCTCGATCGCCTGCTGGCGCTCTACCGCGAGTTGCGACCGGCCGCCGGCGCGGCCGCGTCCTGACGCACGTCATTGTCAGGCTAGGTGGCTGCGAACACGTAGAAGTCGATGATGTCGACGCCCGCGGGGGCCGACCCGCCCGCCTGTGCGATCTGCACTGTGGCACCAGCAGGGGTGAGCGGCACGGCGGTCTTCCCACCGCAGATCTGTCGACCATTGATGTAGCCGTGGACGGCGCCTCCCTTGACGTCGAGCACCAGCCGGTTCGGCTGGTTAACCTCCAGCTGGGGGGCAGGGAATTGCTGGCCAGCGAACGTGCCGCGGGTGAGCGTGTGCTCTTTCCCGTCCACGACCTCCACGCACTCGTAGGCCTCGCTCGAGTACATGTAGACACCCAGGCAGGGCGTGTTCCCGACCTGCGGGCATCGAAGCAAGAGGCCCACGCTGTTCTGTCCGCTGCGTGGGATGAAGTCAACAATCGTCAGGCCATCCTGAATGGGTTGCTCGGCCTGCATGAGCGCGACATATCCGCCCGGCACGATGAAGTCGCAATGTCCGGCCCGAATGCTGGCCGCCACCTTCTGATCCGTTTCCGAACCCGTTTGCGTGTTGAGCTCGCCGACCTGGAATCCATCGATCTTCCCGATATCGGCGGCGCTGGCACAGTCTGCGTGAGCGACCTGGCCGCCCAACGACGGAGCGCACGAACCCGGGGCCGCGGATGGCGCCGCGCCTGGCGTGGCGAGCGGACCCGTGCACGTGATCGCGATCTCGTCCGGCCCACCGCCGCCGTTGTTTAGCGAACCGCTCGAGCTCGAACCACCACAGGCCGCGAGCACCGAGACAGCGGCCACGACGATGACCGACAAGGTGAACCTGGCGCCGGCAACCTTCATGGCACCGTAACGCGGCTGCACCTCCCTTGGTATCGCGACCGTCCCCGATTTCGGACCCAACAGCCCGGCAACGACGCCGCCGGCGGATCAGCCCAGTTTGCCGGCGCTGGTGAAGCGGTAGCCGATGCCCGGCACCGCCAGGATGAAGAACGGGTGGGACGGGTCCTGCTCGATCTTCCGCCGAAGATTGCGGATGTGGACGTCGATGACGCGCGTCTCGATCGGGTATTCATAACCCCAGACGTGATTCAGAATCTTTTCGCGCGATAGCACCTTGCCCGCATTCGAGGCCAGGAAAGCCAGCAGGTCGAACTCGGTGTGGGTGAGCATCACCTCGCTCGAATCGTGGAAGACGCGGCGCTCGTTCAGGTCGATGACGAGGTCCTTGAATTCCAGCCGCCCCTGGTTGACGGCCTCCTCCTCCTGGCGGGCCTTGCGCAGGTGGGCGGCGATGCGCGCCAGCAGCTCGCGGGTGCGGAACGGCTTGGTGATGTAGTCATCGGCGCCGATTTCCAGTCCCACGACGACATCGATTTCTTCGGTTTTGGCGCTGAGGATGATGATCGGCACGCGCAACCCAGCTTTTCGAATATCGCGGCAGACATCGAACCCGGACACGTCGGGCAACATGATGTCGAGCAAGATGAGGTCGGGCTTGCTCAACTCGATCCGGCGGAGCGCCTCGCCGCCGGTCTCGGCCTCGACGACTTCGTAGCCCTCTTTCTCTAGCGCAAGATGGATCGCCTTGCGGATCATCGCTTCGTCGTCGACGATCAGGATCTTCTTTGCGGGAGGCATCAGTGTGCCACTGCGGCCATCCGCGCTCGTGGCCGGGCGACGGTTTCCGCGCGCGGCAGCGTGACGATGAAGACGGAACCCTTGCCGTGCCGGCTCCGAACGTGGACCTGGCCGCCCAGCATAGCGACGAGACTGCGCACGATGTAGAGGCCGAGCCCGGTGCCGGAAGTGCGGCGGACGGCCGGGTCGTCGGCGCGGTAGAACTTTTCAAAAAGGCGGGGCATATGTTCCTTGCGGATTCCAACCCCCTGGTCTGACACCTCGAACCTCACGGCCGACGGCTCGCTATGCGCGCTGAGGGTGATCTGGGAACCGGGCTCGGAATATTTGATGGCATTGGTCAGCAAATTCACGAGGATCTGGTGGAGTTTGCGCGCCTCTCCCATTATCGTCGGTAGGTTTTCCGGAACGCGACACCTGAGCGTGCGTCCCTTGAGCATCGGCCGCACCTCATCACACACATGCTTGATGACATCACCCGCGTCGACGCGGGCTAAGTCGACCGAGATTCGACCGGAGTCGATGCGGCTCACGGCGAGGATGTCGCCTATCAGCTTTTCCATCCGGTCGGCCTGGCCATGCAGATCCTGCAGCAGCTCGCGGCGCTGCGCCTCGGTCAGCTCGAAGTCGAGCAGCAACTCGCTCAGTCCCTTGAGGGTCGTTAGTGGTGTTTTCAACTCGTGCGACGCCGCCAGCATCAGGGCATCGCGGGCCTCGATCGTCTCCAGCTCGGGCGTGACGTCGTGGATCGCGATCACGGCGCCGTCGGGCGTCTTGCCCTTGAGCCGCAAGGGCGAGACTGAGTAAGCGACGCGCACCGGATCGTCGCTCGTCCGTAGGCGGAACAGGTAGGCGAAGTGCGTGTTGATCCGGGTGCCCAGGCGCAGCGCGCGCCGCAATGCCCCATTCGGCGCACACAGGTTGACACCGGTCTCGGTGCGCACCTCCAGGATGTCAGCCGCCGGCCGGCCCGCCGCGTCCCGTTGCGCCCACCCCGTCAGGCGCTCGGCCACCTGGTTCAGGGAAATCACGGTCGCTTCGCGATCGACGATGATCAGGGCCTGGGGGAACTGCTCGAAGGCCTGTTCGGAGAGCGTTCGCTCCCTCGCCATGTCACCGAAGTATAGGGCGGCGAACTCTCGCCTTCAATTGCTGCAAGCGCCGCTCCAGCTTCAACGGTCGCGGGCGCAGCACGTGCTCGTAAAGCCCGGCATAGCGCACCGTCTCGCCGCCAAAGCCGGTCTTGAATCGGTAGAGCCCGAACCATGGATGGTCCGCGGCGGGCTCTTCGGGAATCCCCCACCAGTCGTAGGTATCGCAGCCCATGGCGCGGAAATCGAGCATGGCCTGCCAGTGCAGCAGGTAGTTGGGCATCAGCTCGCGCTTCTGGTCGCTGGATCCCCCGAACAGGTAGTAGGCGGTCTTCCCGAAGCGAAAGACCATGATCCCGCCGAGGATGTCGCCCGCGTGATCGGCCAGATAGAGCCGAACCCCGTCCGACGGCCCGAAAATCTCGAGCGCCGCCTGGTAGTAGGCGACCCCCGGGAGGTGAACCCCTTGCCGCTTTCCGGTCTCGGTTGCCAACTTCGCGAAGGTGGCGACATCGCGAGAGCCGCGCACCCGAACGCCCTTTCTTTCCGCGAGGTTCAGGTTGTAGCGGGTCTTCGGCTTGAAGCCGGCCTTCAGCGACTCTGGGTCGAGGTCGATCCGCAGCAGCTGCGTCGCCTCAGGCTGAACGGCTTTGCCCCTGACGAATCCACGGCCCTCGAAGAAAGCCGGCCACTCGTCGCCGACACGGTCGTTTGGCTCGACGCGCAGCACCAGCCCGCCGCCAGCGGCGGCTCGACGCTCCAGCGTGTCGAGTACGAGCAACCGCTCCCGCTCGGCAACCGCCGGCCCGCGTGGCACGTAGTAGGTGGCCCTGCCCGGAAGGAGCGCGGCGCTGCGCTGCAGTGAACAGACACCGGACCGTCCCTCATGGAAGGCGAGGCGCTCGACGCTCCAGCCGAAGCGCGACTGCAGCTCGCCCCACTTCCAGCTCTGGAGCAGGCTGCCCTCTGGCTGAGCCAGCAGGAGCTCATCCCAACGCTGCGCGCCGAGCTGCTCGCCCGGCGTGACCGCGAGACCGGGCTCAGACAAATTCGGGCTGGCCGGCCCGCGCGAATCGCTCCGCCAGGCGGATAGTCAAGGTCGCGGCACGATTTACGGGCAGGTCGTAGAGGCCGATGAACTTCACCATCTGCCCGTTGAAGCGCGACTTGAAGACGTAATAGCCGTAGCCCCGCCGGCCGGGTTGCGGATCCAACGGCACGCCCCACATGTCATAGGTGCGGCAACCGCGTCGCTGCGCGTCTTCGATCGCCCGCCAGTGCAAGAGGTAGCCCGGCTTGAGATCCTTGGCCGCGGTTTTCGTCCCACCGTAGAGGTAGACCAGCTTGGATCCGAAGAACAGCATGACGGCCCCGGCCAGCAGGCGCTCTTCGTGGCGAGCGAGGTAGACGGAGACCTGGCCGCGTTCGCGGAAGAGGCTCAACAGGTCCTGGTAATAAGCGCGGCTGCGAACCGTGAACTGCTCCCGTGCGGCGGTCTCCTGGAGGAGCTCGTAGAAGCTGTCCATGGCGGCCGACGCGTCCGAGGCCTCGACCGTGATCCCCTGCTTGATGCCGGTCCGGATGTTGCGGCGGGTGGACTCCTTGAGTCGCGCCATCGCCTCGTCACCGCCGCTGATATCGACCAGCCAGGTTGCCTGGTGCTGGATCGGATGCCGGCTTGGCAGCCCGCCTGTCTGCGTCAGCACCGACCGCTGCGCATCGGTCGTCCACTCCGGGTCGACTTTGAGGACCGTGCCGCCCTCCTGGGCGAGGCGCTCGCGCAGGGCCTGCCAGAAGGCGGGCCACTGGTCGAGGTGGCCATCGAGGACGGGCCCCCGCGGCGCATAGTTCAGGGCCAGACCGCCAGGGAGGCTCCGTCGAAGCACGGCCGCCGCCGCCGCCGGCCTGCCTTGATCGACCCAGAGGTAGCGCTGAATTCGCCAGCCATAGCGCGATTTGAGGCTGCCCCACGCCCAGGCCTGCAGCACGGAGCCATCGTCCGCCTGCGAGACGAACCCGTCCCAGGTGGACGCGTCCTCGCAGATCGTCAATTCGGGCATGCCCCCACAGCTTACCGGCCGGCTTCCCGGGAGGCCCGCCACCCCGCGTTGCTGACAGTTGAGGTATCGTATTTGGCCTGTGCTAGCATTGAAGCCAAATCTCGGAGCGGTGGGAGGCTTTTCGTGAGTTCCATCGAGCAGGCGCCGAGACTTGTGGACTACAAGGGATCGTTAGACTCGACCCCCCTGCTATCTCTCCTGCAGTCCATGCAAGCCCAGCGCGCCACCGGTACGCTTCAGGTTCGGAACGGCGGCGAGGCGTTCTCGCTGTTCTTTCTCTTTGGTCACCTCTTTCACGCCTACGGGAATGGAAGCCAGGGCGAGGAAGCGGTCTTCGAACCGCTGGCCTGGCGCCAAGGGGACTACACCTTTGACCCCAAGTCCAAGCTGCCGACGGAAGAAACGATTACCGCGCCGACGGCCGACATCCTCGCCGAGGCCAAGCGCCGCGGTGTTCCCGGCGCGTCGGACAACGGAGCCGTGGCCGCCGCCCGTCCCGTACCGGCAGCGGCCGCCGCGCCCGCGGCGCCACCGGCACCGCAAGCAAGTGAGCGACCCGTCGTGAGCCAGCAGCCGCCGGCGGCACAAGCACAGCCCGCGCCAGACGACGGACCCCCGGCCACCGAGCTCTACCCGCTGCCGGTCGGCAAGCTCGTCTACGAGTCATTGAAGACCGCGTTCGTCGACTTCCCCAAACTGTTGCGCTCGCTGAGCGCCGATCACCTGACGGGCTATCTTCGGCTGACCGGGGCTGCCTCTCGCGGCATGATCCTGTTCTACCAGGGCAGCCTGATCGAGAGCTTTTACGACGGCGGCGCGGTGGTGTCCACCGGGCGGACCGCATTCTCGCTCTTCAAGAATGACGTCGACCGCGGCGAGGGCAGCATGGATGTGATCGAGCTGTCGGCCGAGGTCGTCACCGCCATCTACCAGCTGTTGACCGCGCCCACCATCCTGCAGGGCCTGCTGGCGCGCTTCGTCGATGTACGCGCGCTGCTTCAGTACCTGCAAGAGGAGAAGATCCACGGGAGCCTGCTGGTCCGGGCGCCGGACGAGATGGGCATCGTCTTGCTGCGGGACGGTGTGCTGCTGGGAGCCTTTACGCGAGGGCAGCCGCAGCTGATGCAGGACCCCGAGATCGTGACGCGACTCTGTGCCGATTCCAAGACCCGGATCGAGGTCAAGGCAGTGGCTGACCTGGAGGAGCCGGAGTCGGTGAGCCTCGAAGAGATGCTGGCGATGACGCCATCCGTCGCGGCGACCACCTACCGACCGGCTCCGGCGCAGCCCGCCGCCGCCACCGCAGCACCGAGCGCCCCGCGGGCGCAGAGCTACCAGCCGGCGCCGCCGGCCCCACCGGAGAGCAGCGAACCTGATATCGATTGGCCCGCACTGATGAGCCAGCTGAACCAGATGGCGGACGCCGCCCTCCAGAACCGCTCGAAGAAAGTCAAGGAGATGCTCGCCTCAACCGAGCACAACCTCGACGGGCTCGACCGGACGATCGACCGGATTTCGCAGACGTCGATCATGTTCGTCGATCCGGCCCGCCTGACCAACCTGGCCAACGATATGCGCCAGCTGGTCGAAGAACAGCGCTAGCCGCGTCCAGCCTCGTTCGGCGCCTCCTTCCTCTGGCAGTGCTGGCACCGGCCCTCGCCGCCTGTGCCCTGAACCCGCCACGCATCGTCAGTATTTCCCCCAGCCGCGAGGTCACCGACGTGCCGTCGAACCAAACGATCAGCATCGGCTTCGACCGGCCCATGAACCACGAGTCGGTGGAGAAGCGGTTCGATCTCGCGCCGGCACTTCCTGCGTGTAGCGGATCCAAGAACTGTCGCTTTGCCTGGACCGGCAACACCCTGATGTTCATCCACACCCACGTCAACTTCGCCCTTTCGACCGAGTACACCGTGTCGTTGCATGCCGGATACGCGGACGCAAGTGGCCAGCAGAACACGCTCGACCATTCCTGGCGGTTCAAGACCGAGGGACCACCGGCCCTCGTCTCGGTCGACCCATCCGACAACGCGTCAGGCATCGCCCCCGATCGCAATATCGTCCTGACGTTCAGCCGCCCGATGCGGGCCGACTCCATGGCCGGCGCCATTCAGTTGAGTCCTGACGTCCCCTTCCTGTTGCGGTCAAAGCCCGGGGGCGACGGCTCGCAGTTTGAAATTGTGCCGACGACCATTCTGCAACCGAACCAGAGCTACAGCGTCACGGTCGACCGGCCCGTGGATGTCCACGAGAACGCGATCAACGGACGGATCCAGACCCGCTTCCGAACCGGCCCGCTGTCGCTCACCCGCAAGATCGGGTACCTGGTCGGCCAGCGAGGTCAGCCCGCCTTTGCGGTTGGCATTGTCGACCCGCACGCCGACCCGTTCCTCGGCCGCTCGACGCCCAAGATGATCTATCAATTGAGCGCCCAGACCCAGCTCCAGGACGGCCTCCTCTCCTTCGATTGGTCACCCGACGGACAACGCCTGGTGGTGGTCGAGGCGCCCCGCAGTGCCGACCACGGCCCGATCCAGATCGTCGACCTCGCTTCGGGCACGGTCATCCGACCGGGCATCAGCGGGTCGGCTGCTTACTGGGCGGCGGACGGTACCATCATCTATCTCACCGAAGGCAGCCTCCGACGCTTCAGCCCCACGACCCTCGAGGACGTGTCGCTCACCGATCCGGTCGATGGCCGGGTCATCGGCCCGGTCGCGCTCAATCCGGATGCCAAGTCGATCGCGTACAGCACGATGGACGCGCAGGGAGCCGCCCACCTGTGGATCATGAACCTCGACCTGCGGATCCGCTATCGTCCGATCGGCCTCGACGACCCGGCCGACCAGCCATCGTGGTCGCCGAATGGGACCAAGCTTGCCTTTCGACGGCTGACCGCGGCCGGGCCCGAGCTCTGGGTCTACGACCTCTCCGCCAGCGGGAGCAGCGCCTACCGGCGCGGCGGCGCGCTCGACATCACCGGTGCCGCCTGGCTGAACGACAACAGCACCCTCTTCGCCGCGACCGGCGGCGGCGACTCGGCGGTCCTCTACCGGGTCAATATCTTTTCGGCCGGCGAGGCCGGCGGTGTGGTCAAGCTCACGGGTGGCAAAGACGCGCCCAACGGATCGGCGCCGAATACTCCGGCGTACGACCGCCGCGTCGGCTTCGTCGGCCTGGTGGGCGGCCTGCCCCAGATCTTCGTGATGAACGGCGACGGGTCTCGGCCACAGCAACTGACCGGGTGGGAGGCGGATTACCCGTACACAGGCCAGGGGCCCAACTGGACGCCGACCGGCTAAGCGGCCCTCGGCAGCGCATCGTCCGGCACGACCTCGACCTGGGGCGGCTTCAGGTAATTCGCGTGGAAGTAGGCGCGCACCCAGACAGTGGCCAGCATGGCAATCGCCATCAGCAAGGCCGATGACCAGAAGGGCATGCTCATCCGCAGTCCGTACATCCAGCCGGCGATCGGGTAGGCGATGATCACGACCGCGCCCGTGACCAGCGCGAAGAGCCCGTATCCCTTTGCCATGGCGTAGTCCGGCAGCACCTCGCCGATCACTGCGGTCATGACCTGACGGAAAGACCAGAACGCCCCCCGCAGGAAAAACGCGAACCCCAGGATTGGCAGGGCCATGGAGGAAAGAAGCAGGATCGCGGAGACGACATAGGCCGCCTCGAAGCAGAGGACGATGGTCACGCTGCCGAGCGTCCGGCGCAGCCGACCCAGGCTAAGGCCCATGATCACCGAACCCAGGTAGAGGACGCTCATCAAGACCCCGATCCAGAAGTCGTCGACGTGGGCCGCCTCATGGGCGTAGAGCGCGGTGAAGGTCCAGGGGATGAAGATGATGCCCGTCACCACCGTGAAGAGGCTGAGCATGACTCGGTACGCCGGAAACTTCATCAGGTCCCGGTAGCGGATTGAGGGCACGCTGAACTTGGGCGGCTGCTTGGCCGGGAGAAAGGCGATGCAGACCGCCGCCAGGAAGAAGAAGGCGAAGGACACCCAGAAGAGCGCGCTCAGCGGGACCACCTGGGCCAGCCAGCCGGCCAGCACGCTGGAGGCGATCAGCCCCAGCGAGTAGGCGGAGAACACCGTGGTCATGACGGCCGCGATCCGGTCCCGGGGGATGCCGAGCGACAGGTAGACGCTGATCGCCGGGGTGTTGAAGACGGAGAGCTGGAGGAAGAGGATCCCGAGGGCGGTCCAGCCCCAATGCGGCGCCAGCGCGTAACAGAGCGGCGCCGGCACCGCGAGCGCCCATCCCGCGATCACCGTCTTACGCAGGTCGCGGCGCTCGGCGAGCCGGGTGCCGGGGAGCATCACGAGCGTCGCCACCAGCATGCCGATGGCGGCCAGGATGCCGATCTCGAACGCGGTCGCGCCCAGCGAGCGCTGATAGATGACACCGAAGGCGATGAAGGGCCCGGCGCCCAGGCCGGACAGCCCGTGGGCGCAGAAGAGCAGCCAGCCGCCCCGATCGATTCGGACGCGCGTCTCAGGCTGGTGGCCCAGCCCCGATGACCGGAAGCGATGCGCGCGGGCAGGCAGCACATCGATATATCGCGCCGACCGAGTCGACCCATCGAGGCCGGCGGCGACGAACCGGTGAAGCGCGGCGGGCCGCTGGGGCTACGCCGCCTGCTGTTCGCCCAGGCTGATGCGCCGGTGCAGCCGCTTGAGGCCCCGCGGCGCCCACCAGTTGGCCCCGCCCAGCAGCCGCATCACGGCGGGCACGATCAGCGCCCGCACCAACGTAGCGTCGATGGCGACCGCCAGCGCCAGCCCGAGGCCGATCGACTTGATCAGGACCACGTCGGCCAGGCCGAAGGCGAGGAAGACCGCCACCATAATGGCGGCCGCACCGGTGATCAGGCGGCCGCTCTTCTCCAGACCCTGCGCGACCGCCTGGGTCGTGTCGCCCGTCTTTCGGTACTCCTCCTGGATCCGGCTGATCAGGAGCACCTCGTAGTCCATGGACAGCCCGAAGACGAGGCAGAAGAGCAGGACGGGAACCGAGGGATCGAGCGGCGCCGCGGTGAAGTTGAGCAGGGAGCTGAGATGGCCCTGCTGGAAGACCCACACCAGGGCGCCGAAGGAGGCCCCGATCGAGAGGATGTTCATGATCACCGCTTTGAGCGGGAGCACCACCGACCCAGTGAGCAGGAAGAGGACGAGATAGGTCACGATCATGACGTAGCCAACCGCGAGCGGAATCCGCTGGAGGATGTAGTCGGTGAAGTCGAGGGAGAAGGCATCCACCAGCACGCTGCTCCCAGGCGGGATGCTGATGGTGCGCAGGGAATGCACGATGGCGCGCGAGGCATCACTCTCCTGCCCGTACTTAGTGACGACGGAGAGGACCGCGATCTGCGACCCGGTGGTCCCGTGGACGATCGTCTGCACGCGGGCCGGCTGCGCCGATGCCGGCTGCGTGAGCAGCGCCTGGTAGTCCGAGCGGCCGAGCGAGGGGTCGAAGCTCACCATGCTCTCGACCGACTCGACGCCCGAGATCTGCTTGATCCGCTGCGCAAGGTCGTAGAGATCTCCCACACGGTCGCTCGTGAGTGGCCCGCCACTCGCATACTGCACCACCACGTTGAAGAAGGTCTGGCCCTGCCCAGGAAACTTTTGCAATTGGTCGTAGCCGCGCCGGGTCTCGGCGTTCGGTGGTAACATCCCGACGTCGCCGTTGGCGATCCGGATCTGGAAGATCGGTGAGGCGATCAAGACGAGCAGCAGGACGATGGGCGCCAGCACCAGCAACGGCCGCCGCATGACGCGAATCGCGACCGCGTGCCAGAGGCCGCGTCCGGCGGGCCGGCGTGGAAATGGCAGGCGTAGCCGGTTCACGCGAGGACCGAGGATCGCGAGCAGCGAGGCAAGAAAGATCAGCGCGTAGAGCACCGCGATCGCGACCACGATGGCGCCGGCGAATCCCATCGATGCCAGGAAGGTCCCCTGGAAGAAGAGCATGGCGCTCAGCCCGATCGCCACGGTGATTCCCGAGAAGGTCACCGCGCGACCGGAGGTCCGCATGCTGGCAATCAGGGCCTGCTCCGTGGTCGCCCCGGTGGCCAGCTCCTCCCGAAAGCGGTTGACGATGAAGAGCGAATAGTCGATCGCCACCCCGAGGCCGATCAGGGTGACGATGTTCGTGGCGTAAGTCGACACGTCCGTGACGCGCGCTAGCAAGCCGACCCCGGCGAGGCCGCCGAGGACCGCGAAACCCCCCACGCCGAGCGGCAGGACGGCGCTCACCACCGTCGCGAAGACGATCAGCAGCAAGGGCAGGATGACGATCAGCGACACCAGCTCGGCACGTTTCAGATCCGACTGCAGGTAGGTGTCGAAGTCGGCGCCGATGGCGACGGCGCCCGTCCCTAATATCTGGAGCTGGTCGGAGTGCACTTCGGTTCGCATCTCCTTGTAGAACTGCCGAGCCGTCGGGTAGTCGTCCTTCAGACTCACCTGCGCGAAGATGTGGTGACCGTCGGTTGAGGTCATCGCCTTGGCCTGCTCGGCCGGTACGTCAAACGGCGTGTCGATGCTCTTGACCCTCGAGTCGTCGTTGAGGGGCTGCAATGCAGCCAGCACCGCCTGCTTGAACGCCGGGTCCTGGACCCCCATCGTTTGACTGCCGAAGACCAGGACGAAGGTGGACCCGGCGCCAGGGCCACTCTGGGGCAACTGCTGTTGCATCAGGGCAATGGCGCGTCCGGACTCGGTGTTCTGGCCCCCGTTGTTTTTCAGAGTGCCCCCGTTTAGAAATGCCAGGATGGACGCGGCCAGCAGCGCAAGGGAAACGCCGAGCACCGGCCAGCGGAAGCGGTAGACGAAATGACCCCACCAGGCAAACATGGCTAGCCCTCCTCCCGGATCGTGTTTGGCGATCGCGTCGCAAAGGTCATGGTCATCTCGCTGAGCGCATCGATGGCAGCCTCGGCGTCGAAGTTGGGATTCATCACCTTCTGTAGGTAGATGCCGTGAAGGCTGCCCCAGATGGCGGCGGCGATCGCCTCGGCCGAGGCAACCGGTGGCTCGGCCATGCCGGCGATGACCGCCTGGCTGATGCGGGCGACGAAGGCGCGTCGCTCCTCGATGAAGGTTCGCACCGCCGAGGCGATCTTCTGGTTGTGCAGCCCGACGCCGAACATGTCGAAGGTCAGAAGGAACAGGCCACCGTAGCTCTTCAGCTCCTCTTTGGCCAGTTCGAACCCCATTCGGGCGAACATCATCGGGACGGCGTCCTCCGGCATCGGCCCGCTGAGGCTAACGCCCGCTTCTTCCCAGACCCGCATCAAGGGCTCGCAACCGTGCTGGATCGCCGCCACCAGCAGGTCTTCCTTGGTCTCGAAGTAGTAGTGCGCCAGCCCCGGCGCGACACCGGCTTCGGCCGCGATGTCCTTCATGGCGGTGTCGTGGTAGCCACGCCTGACGAGCGTGCGGTAGGCGGCTTCGACGATTCGTTCCTTCGTCTGATCGGACATTCGGTTAAGTCCCCGCGGCCGACTTTGCTTGGGCAGCCAAAATTGTTTGGTCATTCAATCAAAGATCGTCCCAGCTGTCAACCGGCGAGCGTAGGTACGGTTAGCCGGCGACGGCGGGGCGGAGCTCGGGGAGGCGGTGGGTACGGTATTCCGCCACCAAGCGGTCGACCGTTTCCTTCCAGGTGAACTGGGTGGCAACCAGACGGCTGCGGCGGCTGAAGCAGGCCCGCAGCTCCTCATCGGCGAGCAGCCGGCCGATACGTTCCGCGTATTGGGCCGGATCGTGGGACACCAGCGTGAAGCCGGTAAGCCCGTCTTTGACGATGGTGGGGAGGCCACCGACCCGGGCCGCGACGACCGGAGTGCCGGTGGCGGCCGCTTCGAGCGCCACGAGTCCGAAGGATTCACTGTACGAGGGCACGACGCAGACCGCCGCCAGGGTCAGGTAGCCGGCGAGCGTCGGCTGGTCGACGGGCCCCATGAAGCGGACCTGCGAGGCGATGCCCAGGGAGGTGGCGAGCGCCTCCAGGCGGGCGCGTTCGCCGCCACTCAGCCGGCTCTCGCTGGCGCCGTTGTGACTGTCATCGCCAATGATGAGCAGCACGGGCGGTTCCTGTTGTGCGCCGTCCGCTGCCAGGATCGCCATGGCGCGGATGACGGTTTCCGCTCCCTTGAGCCGCTCCAGGCGCCCCGCAAAGACGACGACCTTCGCATCGCCGAGACCGAGGCGCTTGCGAAGCGCCGCGGTGGGCCGTTCGTTGAAGACCTCCAGGTCGACGCCCGGGGCCACGACGCTGAGCCGCGTCCGAGCGGCGCCATAGAGCCGAACCAGGTCATCGGCCTCCTGGGCGCTCGAGGCGATCAAGCGGTCGCAATTTCGTACGATCGCCTGCTCGACCGCGATCCGGTGTTCCGGTTCCACCACGGCGCCCTCGGCCGCTCTTTCATTCTTGACGCGGGCCAGGGTGTGAAAGGTGTGAAACCAGGGGAGGTTCCACTCGTCACGCAGGCGGCTGGCCACCCAACCGGAGAGCCAGTAATGGCTGTGGATCAGGCTGAAGCCGCCATGGCGGCGCTGCTCGCCAAGGACCGCTTCGGCGAAATCCGGAAGCAGGTCGAAAAGGCGCGCCTTCTCGACGTCGTCGGGCGGTCCGACGGCCAGGCGCGTTACCCAACTCCTCTCGGCCAGCTGCACCCGGTCCGGCCCGTCCGTGCTCGATCGGCGGGTAAAGACTTCGCTCGCGATGCCGCGCCGGCTGAGCTCCTCGCAGACGGCGCGGATGTAGACGTTCATCCCGCCGTTCTCGCCCGCTCCGAGGGACGCGACCGGCGACGCGTGCAAGCTGACGATGGCGAGCGGTTTCAGCGCGGTGCCTCCTTACAATCCGATTCGACTAACACCACATCGTCGCCGTTTAGTCACCGCCCGGTCAACTTCAAATCGGTTCGAGACCCGCAGCAAAGCTGCTTCGAGCAGCTAACGGCGTGTCGGCGAGAGCGCCCTGAACGACGGGTTACCAGGTTCTTAGCCACCCCGGCGTCAACCCAAACTATCGAAGGACGACTCGGCGGGTAGGCTTGCGGTGGTGTCCGTCCCCAAGCGCTTTGTCTTTCTCTTCTCAGACACCGGTGCCGGCCATCGCGCCGCCGCCGAGGCCGTGGCCGAGGCCATCCGCCGGCGCTATCCAAACCAGTTCGTGGTGGACTGTAAGGACCCGATGGCGGACCGGCGCGTCATCGCCGGCCGGCTCACGGCGCTCTACGGACCGGTAACGCGGCGGGTCCCGTTCCTGTGGGGTGCCGCCTACCAAGTCACCAATATGCGGCCCACTGCCCGCCTCTTCCAGCATGCCATCGGCCGAGGGGTGCGCCGCCGGGTCGTCGCCGCGCTCGAACCGCGTCCCGCGCTGGTGGCGAGCTTTCACCCACTGCTCAACCACGTCGCAGCCGAGACGGTTCCCTATGGGGTGCCGCGCGTCACGGTGATCACGGACTGGGTGGACTTCCACCAGGCATGGACCGACCTTCAGGCCGACTGCATCATCTGTCCCTCGGAGGCCGCCTATCAGCTGTGCCGTCGTCGGGGCGTGCCGGCCGATCGACTGGTCACCGCCGGACTGCCGATCCATCCGCGCTTTCAGGACGCCATCCGGGGCTTCACCGATAAGCGATCGATGCGCCTCAAGCTGCGGTTGCGGCCGCATGCACCCACGGTGTTGCTTGCTGGCGGCGGCGACGGCACCGAACCGCTGCGCAAGTACGCGGCCGCGCTTGCCCGCTCGCCACTCGACATCCAGGTGCTCGCCGTTTGTGGCCGTAACAGGGCGTTAGCGGATCGCATCCGCGACGACAACCATGCCGGTGTTCATGTTTTCGGGTTCGTCGATAACATGCCCGAGCTGCTGCTCGCCTCTGACCTGCTGGTGACGCGAGCTGGACCAGGGATGATCGCCGAAGGCCTGGCCTGCGGCTGCCCACTGCTGCTGACCGGCTATCTTCCCGGCCAGGAAGAAGGCAACGTCAAAGAGGTGGTGGGCCGCGACCTCGGCCACTTCGTGCCGCGTCCGACCGACCTGGTCCAGGCGGTCGCCGCGTGGTTCGCCAAAACGGAGTCGGAGCGCATCGACGATGCCAGCCGGGCTCGCGCGGCGGCCGATCCGGGCGCCGCCTTCCAGATTGCCGACGTGATGGTCAAGCTCAGTTCATGACTACACGGCGGCGCTGGGGCAGAGCAGGCGAAAGTCACATCCCGAGCATTTCATGCGATCCGGCCTGGCCGGGAAGAGCTCGGCACGGATGCCCTCCGCCACCTTGACGATGGTCTGACGGTCATCCTCCAGACGTTCCTGCGACTTGTCGACCGTCACGCGTTCGCTGGTCTCGAGGTAGTAGTAGGAAAGACTGAGCGGGTCGAACCGAAAGACCTCGCGGGCGGCCAGCGCGTAGACGCCGAGCTGCAAGTCACGCTGCAGGTCGGCGGCCCGCCTCGCCGAGCCGGTCTTGTAGTCGATGACCTCGTACCTGCCGTCGGGGTGACGGTCGACACGATCGATCCGACCGGTGAGCCGCAGCCCCTCGACGCGCAGGCTGAAGGGCTGCTCCAGCAGCAGTGGCTTGCTCAAATCGCCGGCGTCGAACGCTCGACGGAGATAGTTCCGACCAAGGTCCTGCAGTGACGGCGCCTGCTCGGGCGCGCAGAAGCGCTCCCTGGCCCAGGCGGCCACGTAGGCCGAGTCCACCATCGCCCAGGTCAGCGGCTTGTCCCGCTCGATGCCGCCCAGCGCGTCCTTGAGGGCCTCGTGGAGAATGCGCCCGAACTGCATCTGCGGCTTCGGCCGGGTCGGTAAGCGAAAGACGAACCGGTATTGATACATCTGCGGGCAGCGCAGGTAGGTATCGACCTGCGTGTAGGAGAGGGCGGCGATCGGCGGGGCATCGTTGAGAGGTAGCTCGACCTGGCGGGCGACTTCGATCAGCCCGCCGGCGGACGGGACGAGGAGCGACATCGCAGCCAACTCGCGCGCCTCCGTACCACGGATCGGCGTGAGGAATCTGGAGGGCCGCCAGTCCTTGACGCCTTCGTAGCGGCCGGCGAGCGTGCAGACGAGTTCCTCCCGAGCGCGCGTGACGGCGACGTAGGCGAGCCGGCGCTCTTCGGCGAGGTGCAGTTCGGCAGCGGGCAGCTCTTCCTTCAAGAGTTCGTCAGGAAGCGTCAGCCCCTCGCCACGGCGGCTCGCGGGAAAGCGGCCCTCCACCAGGTGGGGGACGATGACGAGGCCGAACTCCAGCCCCTTGGCCTGGTGCACCGTCATCAGGTGGACGGCATTGACGGTCTCGTCCAGCGGGGCGATTTCTTCGTCCGCCTGCGCGGCTTCGGTGGCATCGAGGTGCTTGAGATACGCGGAAAGGTGGTGGTCGGCGTGCTCGTCGCAATAAGCGGCGATCAGCTCGGCGAGTTTTTGTACGTTGGCGCTGACCTGCAGTCGCTCGATCGGACCCTGGAACCGCTCCAGGTCGAGATAGTGCGTCTGTTCCATGACCTCGTAGAAGAGGTCGTCGACCCCGAGCCGCAGCGCTTGTTCGGCGAAGTGGCGCAAATCCGCGCAGAGTCGCCGGGCACCATCATCCTCCGCCTCTTGGAGGATGTCGAAAAACCGGCGGCCATCGTCTCTCGCCCGGCGCGCCCACCGGCCTGCTTGCACCGCATCGACCGCGTAGCGGGGGAGACTCAGCAGCCGCATCAGGCAGACGGTGTCATCCGGTGAGTCGACCGCGCGGAGATATGCGAGGCAGTCCTTGATCTCGGGCTGCTGATAGAAACCGCGGCCGCCGCTCACCTGGTAGGCGACCCCGCAGCGCTGCAACGCCCGGGCGAAATTGTGCAGATGTGCGTTGGCGCGCAGCAGGACAGCAATCGCATTGGGGCGATGGCGTCCCTCTTCGACCGCCCGTTTGACGAAGCTCGCGACCGCGTCTGCCTCATCGGTCACGCTGATCGCGGTTAGCACATTGACCGGTCTGCCTTCGCCCCGCGTCGCCGTGAGCCGTTTCTCGAGCCGACCCGGATCTTCGCTAATCAGTCGGGCGGCCGCCCGCAGAATCGGTCCGCGGCTCCGGTAGTTCTCCTCCAGCCGGACGACCGTTGCCTCGGGGTAGATGGCGCGGAAGCGTGCCAGGTTCGCCACCGACGCGCCGCGGAACTTGTAGATGCTCTGGTCGTCGTCGCCGACGACGCAGAGGTTGCGGTCGACACCGGCTAGCAGTTCGAGGAGCCGGCTCTGCGCGAAGTTCGTGTCTTGGAACTCGTCAACCATCACGTGGGCAAACCGCTGCGACTGCCGGCTCGCGACCGATGGCTCCGCGGCGAGCAGCTGCACGCTGAAATAAATCGTGTCATCGAAGTCCAGGCGCTCCTCGGCGAGCATCCGCCGCTGGTATTCCGCGTAAACCAGCGCCGCCTCCCGCTGGGCGCCGACCACCGGATCATCGACCCCGGCGTTGGCCTCGGCCCAGGCTCGGAATTCGTCCGGCGAGATCAGTTCCTGCTTGGCACGCTCCACCAGTTTGAGGAGCTCGCCGATCCGTTCATACGGCCGCTGCGCATGGAAGAGATGGCCCGGGCGCTGCGCCAGCAGGACGTCCCGCATCAGCTCCCACTTGCGAACTTCAGAGATGATGCGAAACGCCCTGGGGATGCCGCACAACCATCCGTCTTCCTGCAGCAACCGCTGGGCGAAGGCGTGATAGGTCAGGATGAATCGCTCGCCTGCCGGAAGATAGTCTTCCTGCTCGACGCGGTCGAGCACCTCGCGCGCGGCTTTTTCGGTGAACGTCAATAGCAGGATGCGCTCGGCGGGGACGCCCTCCTGGCGCAGCCGCCGGTAGCGCTCGACCAGCACGCGGGTTTTTCCGCTGCCCGCTCCGGCCACGATCAACAACGGTCCGTTGGTGTGGTCGACCGCCGTGCGTTGGGCGTCGGTTAGCGCCGCCTTAACGGCGATCATCGGAGGAATCGGCCCGGGGACCCACCGAAAGCGGCTGTCCCTTCTTGTCGGAATCGGATCTCGCGCACGGCAGGAACGCCAATTGCTTCGTTCAGCCGTTCGATCAACATGGTCCGCTCGAGATGGAGTTGATGCGCCAACGCCGGGCTGCTGGCGGTGACCAGCAACGAGCCACCGGTCAGCTTGAGGGCGCGGCTTTCACGTGCTAGGTCGGGGCCGATGACCTGCGGCCACAAGAAGAGCGCCTGCGCCTCGCGGGTTCGGCGGGAGATGCCCAGCGACTTCAGGGTGCGTGGCAGCGCCTCACCGACGCTACGCATGAATGGCTCCTTGCTCGACGCGGAAAACCGCGGCCCGTTCGAGGATGCTCTTCGGAAGGTCATTGAGGTCGGCGGCGGTGATCAGGGCTTGCGGCCCTGGCTGCAGCGCTGCCAGCAGGCGCTCGCGTCGGGCCGGGTCGAGCTCGGACATGACATCGTCGAGCAGGAGTACGGGTTGCTCGCCGGTCACCTCCGCCAGGTAGTGCAACTCAGCCAGCTTCAGGCTCAGTACCGCACTCCGCTGCTGCCCCTGGCTGGCGAAGAGCCGGGCCTCATGGTCGTCGAGCCACACCTCGATATCGTCGCGCTGTGGTCCGACAGTTGTCTGTCCGCGCCCGATCTCCTCATCGCGCGCGTCGTGCATGGCCATCTTGAGCTGCTCGCTGACGAGCTCCTGGGGCGCCTCGCCGATTCGAACGCCGGCCGGCCTGTACCGAAGGTCGAGACGCTCGCGGTCGTCGCTCAGTTCGCGGTGAAAGGCGGCGGCAACCGGTTGTAACTCGAGCAGGCGCCGCTGGCGCTCGACCATGATGGCGGCCCCGGACTCGGCCAGCGCGTTGGTCCAGTAGTCGAGCCCTTCGAGCGGCTGACGGCCTTCGCGGATCGCGCGCAGCAGCGCGTTGCGCTGTTCCAACAGGTGGCCATAGCGGGTCAGCTCCCGCGCATGGTCGGGATCGATCTGTGAGAGCAGGGTGTTGAGGAAGCGCCGCCGGCCCTCACCGGGTCCTTTGACCAACTGCAGGTCATCCGGCCAGAAGAGCACCACCCGCAACGAGCCCATCATGTCCGTCGATCGCTTGGGGATGCCGTTGAGGGTGAACCGGCGGGAGGCTCTGGAGGCGGCCGTTGGACTGACGTTGATCCGCACCTCCAACTCCTTGTGACCGGCGTCGGTTTGAACGCCGCAGGTCACGCGCGCCGCCGGCTGACCAAAGCGCACCAACTCCGCGGCCTGCTGCGTGCGCGGGGAACGGGTCAGGGCCGAGAGCGCGACTGCCTCCAGAAGGTTGGTCTTCCCCTGGGCGTTACCGCCAAAAAAGACAGTCGCCGAACGTTCCAGCGCCAGCTCGAGCTCTGCATAGTTTCGAAAGTCGAAGAGTGAGACGTTAGCCAGAAACACGCGGTTTTGGACGAGCGATTACATCGCCACTCTGACCGGCATGATGATGTACAGGTAGTTGTCCTTTCCCACGGGCTTGATCAGGCCGGGATTCAACGGACCAGTGAAGCCGAGTTGGACCTCCTCGCTGCCGATGATGGCGAGTACGTCGAGGAGATACTTGGAGTTGAAGGCGACCTGTAGATCCTGGCCCTCGATCTTGGCCTCGACCTCCGCGATGTTCTGACCAACCTCGCTGGTGTTGGCGGTCAGTGTCAACTTCCCGCCCTCCGCCTTGAACTTGATGACGTTGGCGGCGTCCTTCGAGAAGAGCGAGACCATCTTGGTTGTGAAGAGCAGATCCGCGGTTTTGGTCGTGATCGTGGTGGTGCTCTGTGCCGGAATGACCTGCTGATAGTTGGGGTAGGTGCCTTCGATCAGCCGGCTCATCAACTCGACGTCGCGCGTCTTGAAGAACACCTGGTTCTTCTGCGCACCGACCGTCACCTCGATGCCATCGTCGCCGCCCTTCAAGATACGGCTGAGCTCGCTCAGGGCACGCGCCGGGATCACGATCGTGTCGCCGTCGCCCGGATCGGCTTGCACCGCCAGGGTCTTGACCGCCAGCCGATGGCCGTCGGTCGCGGCGAACGTCGCCTTGCCGCCGTTCAGGTGAACGTAGACGCCGGTGAGGACCGGACGTCCCTCGTCGCTGGAGGCGGCGATCACGGTCTGCTCGATCGCATCCTTGAGCTCGGCCGGATCAACCTTGACCTTACGACCTTCGAGGCCCGAGGGTACCGGCGGGAAGTCCGCCGGGTCGATGCCCCGGATGCTGGCATCAAACCGGTTGCTCTTCAACGCCAGTGACTGGGTCTTCTTGTCCAGCGTCATCGAGAGCGGCTCATCCGGATGTGAGGTCACAAAGTCGGTGAGCAGGCGCGCCGGAACGGTGATCCCCCCTTCCTCCGCAACCTCAGCCGGGATGACCTGGCGAATTCCGATCTCGAGGTTGGTCGCCGTGAGCTGCAATCCGGTGTCGGTGGTTTGCAGCAGGACGTTGTTGAGGATGGGCAATGTAGTTCGAGACGAGACCGCGCGTGAAACGACCTGCAACCCCTGACCGAGGCTTCCGGCGGTGACAGTGACCTTCATGATGCTCCTTGTCTACACGACCCCGTTAATGAGAAGACCTAATTGAAAGAAGAGACGAAGTCGTAGGGCGGTGCACAACAGGGAAAAACCCCTTCATGACGTTCGAATCGGGGCAATTATAGGCTTCATAAACTGTGCGTTCCGCAGGCTGTTTCCCCAGGTGGCGACCATTCCAACACCGTCCACGGCCCATACGGCAGTCATCCACAGCTCTAGTGGGAATAAAGGAGCTCGCGGATTTTCCGCAAGTCCGACTGGAGCCGTTGGTCTTCCCGCGACTCAGTGTTGATCTTCTCGTAGGAATGAAGGACTGTCGTATGATCTCTCCCCCCAAAGGCCTGACCGATCGCCGGCAGCGATGACGCCGTCTCCTCACGGATCAAGAACATCGCCACCTGTCGCGGGAAGACGATGTGCTTGTCGCGACGCTTTCCCTTCATCTCCTCCAGGCTGATGTGATAGAAGTTGGCGACCGCACGCGAAATCGTATCGATGGTCAGGGTCCGTGTGTCGGCGGATGGGATGACATCCTGGAGCAGCTTGGCGGCCATGTCGACGTTAACCGCACTGCGGTTTAGTGATGCATGCGCGATGACCCTGATCAGCGCTCCCTCCAACTCGCGAATGTTCTTCTGAATCTTGTGCGCGATGAACGACAGCACGTCCTCCGGAACCAGCTTCGCGTAGGGTCCGACCTTTGACTTGAGGATGGCGACCCGGGTCTCGAAGTCCGCCGCTTGGATATCAGCGATGAGCCCCCACGAGAAGCGCGAGCGCAACCGATCTTCGAGCGTGGGGATTTCCTTCGGCGGCCGGTCGGACGAAATCACGATCTGCCGGTTGAGCTCGTGAAGTGAATTGAAGGTATGGAAGAACTCCTCCTGGGTACGGTCCTTGCCGGCGAGGAACTGGATGTCGTCGACGAGGAGAACGTCGACGGTCCGGTACCGGGTGCGGAAATCATTCATCCGGCCCTCCTGGATGGAGGTGATCATTTCGTTCATAAATTTCTCACTGGTGACGTAGGCGACCCGCTTGCGGTGGTGTTTTTCCAGCACCGCATGACCGATGGCATGCATCAGGTGGGTCTTTCCAAGTCCCACGCCACCGTAGAGGAACAGCGGGTTATAGGCCTTGGCCGGCGTTTCCGCCACCGCCCGGCAGGCCGCGTGGGCAAAGCGTGAATTGTTGCCGACCACGAAATGCTGGAATTGGAATTTCGGATTGAGCTGCGAAGCCTCGTGGAGGACCAGTTCTTCCTCCTCGACTTCTGGCGGCGGCTCGTCGGCGACCGCCACCGCGGTCCGGCCGGCTGCAGCCTCGGGTTGGCCGGGCACAACCTCAAAGGCGACGCTGACGTCACCGGAAACGATCGCCGACAGCGTCTCCTTGA
>DASWBA010000083.1:0-37024 GCA_036390825.1 Candidatus Dormiibacterota bacterium | reverse complement strand
GACCGCCTCTACAAGCGCGTCCATGTCCTCGTATCCACCCGAGTCCGGTGGGAGGCGGCCTTCGCCGATGAATTCCGCGTCGAGGGTACCGTCTGAGTTGTGCTCGACGATAACGGTCACGAGATCCGGCATTGGGCTCCGCGATCGCCCGAATAACTTCATGGGCACTCCACTGCGAGAATAAAACGACATGGCATCCGAAAGCTTTGACTTCGAGGACGTTACCCGGGTGACGACCGGGGCCCTCGGCGAGCCTGGTAAGCGCGCCTTTTACCTGCAGGTGAGAACTGACTCGGAACTGGTCAGCCTGGCGATCGAGAAAGACCAGTTGCGGGCGCTGACCGAGCGCTTACAGGAGGTCTTCTCCCGGGTGCCGGTCCCGCCGGCGGGTAAGTTGCCCGATATGACACTCGAAGAACCGGTCGCGCCTATCTGGCGCGTCGGCTTCATGACGCTCACCTACA
The DNA here is from genome assembly GCA_036390825.1 of Candidatus Dormiibacterota bacterium. Classification (GTDB taxonomy): domain Bacteria; phylum Chloroflexota; class Dormibacteria; order CF-121; family CF-121; genus CF-13. The sequence continues at coordinate 36,560 of DASWBA010000083.1, read as the reverse complement.
GCCAGGATGAGAAAGCGTTCGAAGTCTCGCTGGTGGAGCTGGTCGACGAAGGTGACCAGCCGGCGACCGGTCACTTCCAGGCGAGCCTGGCCCAGATGCAGGCGCTCGCCTCGCACGCCGCAGCCCTGATCAGCGCCGGCCGCCCGCCCTGCCCCATGTGCGGCGGTCCGATCGATCACGATGGCGGCGTGTGTCCGCGGCTCAACGGACATCACTAAGCCATGGCTCAAGCCACCCCGTTCCCGGAGGGCGATGCGCAGGAGCGCCTGCTGCGTGAGGGCCGCATCAAGGCGCGCGGCCTGATGCCTGATTGTTCGAACTACACCTATCTCGTCCATGTCCGCGGCGCCGAGGGCGCGGAGACGCTCGGGGTCTACAAGCCCGCGCAGGGTGAAACGCCGCTTGATGATTTTCCGGATGGCACACTCGGCAGGCGGGAGGTGGCCGCCTACCTGGTCAGCACCGCGCTCGATTGGCGGGTGGTACCTCTGACGGTGTATCGCACGCAGGGGCCGCTCGGACCGGGGTCGCTGCAGCAGTTCATCGTCGCCGATAGCAGTGAGCATTACTTCACCCTGATGCCGGCCCGGGCGGCCGACTTCCGGACGATGGCGGCCTTCGACGTCATCGTCAACAATGCCGATCGCAAGAGCGGCCATTGCCTGCTCGACGGCGACGGTCACATCTGGGGTGTCGACAATGGTCTGACGTTCCATGCCCTGCCAAAGTTGCGGACGGTGATCTGGGAATTCGCGGGCGAGGAAGTTCCGGCAAGGCTGCGCCGCGATGCACAGCGTCTCGGCAAAGAGCTCATCGCCGGCGAGGGTTGGGTGAAGCGATTGCAGCGTTTGATCTCGGCAGCCGAGGTCCGCGCGCTCGCTCAGCGAGCGCGGCGACTGGCTGATGAGGGGCGATACCCTGAGCCAAGCTCGCGCTGGGCCTACCCCTGGCCGCTGATCTGAGCGCCTAGGGACGCGCCGGAACCGGGAGGCGCGGACGGCCGGCCTCGGTCGGGAGATCCTCGTTCAGGCGCTCGAGCCAGGCGGGCGCTTCGGGTGGAAGATCGCCGCTCTGCGCCGGCTCGTCGTCACGATCCGGTGGCTCGGGCTGCGGGGTGAGCAGCCGCCAGAGGATGACAAAGGTTCCCGTGATCAACGCGAATTTCGCCGTGCCGAAGAGGAGGAGGCCCGCGACCTGCTGGTCCTCGATCGAGCGAAAAGCCTGGTAGAACGTGTGATGCGCGAGCGCCAGCGTCAGGCCCGGAATCGTCGGTGGCACTCCCGCGACCATCAGGCAGCCGATCTTGGTGATCGCGCTCAGACGGTTGCGGCTGACGATCGGCGACCAGAAAAGCAAACCCCCAAGGATGAAGATCGCCTGGGTTAGCTCGCGGAACGCCCCGTTCTTGACCGAGAGATCGAGGACGGCTGGATACTGCGAGCCAAAGAGGACGACGTTGAGTGCCAGGATGCCGGCGACCGGGTGCAGCCAGGAGCCGGCGCGGCCGCGCAGCAGCGGACCTGCGCCGTAGGCCAGCATCGGGATGACCAGCGCCAGGAGGAGCATCTCCTCGAGCATGTGCAGGCTCAGTCGCTGATCGGCAAGCCGGCTGATCGGCGGTAGCAGGGCGGCCAGCGACAGCAGCGATCCTGCATAAAGAGCCGCGCATTGGCGCCGCGCCATGCCGATCATTTTGCCGCAGCTGGCGGGCTCTTGGCATAGCGGGCGAAAACGGTATCGACGAAATTGACGAATTGATCCGCCAGCGGTGCGCTGTCGAGCATGAGCAGGTTTTCCGCGTTGTCCTCACCGGCATGCGACAGGTTGTAACTGCCGGTGAAGACGGTGTTATCGACCACGGTGATCTTGGCGTGCATGAAGTCGTGCACACTGGTCGGCGTGTAGGGCGTCGTGACCTTGGAGGCGAACGGGAAGGCAGTGCTGACCGCCAGGAACGCCGGTCCCTTCCAGGTCGCGTGGGGGTCGACCCGCCACTGACCGAGCACTTCGGCCATCTGGGTGCGGTCATAGACACCTTTGAAGTCCGGGTGCGGACTTTTCGCCAGGTCGCCCAGCGTCCCGAGGATCACCCCGGCGGTGATCACCGGCGAGCAGACGCGGATGCGGCGCTTGGCGTGCGCGATCCGGTCGGCGATGACATGCGCCATCTGGCGTCCGCGGCCCGGCGCAAAGAAGACGCGCGCCTTGACCGGGCTGTCCTGGTAGACAACCGGGACGCCGGCGAGGTCGTATTTCCCGCTGCCCATGACGCGACCGGTTTCCCAGAGCTCTCCAAAGTTCCTCGCATACTCAGCCGCCAGGGCCGCCGCCGGCAGCTTGAGGATGACATTCTCCTCGCGCGTCCAGGAATCGTTCGTCCAGTTCATGGAGCCGGTCCAGACCGTTGCCGCGCCGGTCGCCCCATCGCGCACGATGTATTTGTGGTGCATCAGGTCGGGAACGCCTGAGACGGGTTTGGTCGGAACACCGAGACTGGCGATGAGCGCGGTGTCGGCCTGCGATGGCGGCGGCACCGGAATCGGGTTGGGGAAGTCCACGTTGTAGAGCAGCCGGATGGCGACGCCGCGGCCGGTGGCGGCCTTGACCGCGGCCCGTACCCGGTCCGCCGGCGTGCCGGTTAGATTCAGATCGTAAATCGCGATATCGAGACTGCGCTGCGCCGCCCCGATGAAGTCGGCCAGTTCTCCCGCGATTTGTTCGGCTGGCTGCCCGCCGTCCTGCAGGAAGGTCAGCTCGAGCGACGCCGTCACTGGGCGTCGCTCTTCTTCGGTTCCACCCGCTCCTTCAGCTGAGCTTCCAGCACCTTGCGCTGGTAGTACTGCTGCACGATGTCGGCGGCTTCCTGGATGTCGTCGGTGACGACCATGAGGTCCAGGTCCTCGGGAGAAATCTTGCCCTCAGCCAGCACCCGGTCGCGGATCCACTGGCGCAGCCCAGCCCAGTAGGCCGAGCCAAACAAGATCACCGGGAAATGCACGATCTTCCCCGTTTGGATCAGGGTTAACGCCTCGAACAGCTCGTCCATGGTGCCGAAGCCGCCCGGGAAGATGACGAAGGCCTCGGCGTACTTGACGAACATCGTCTTGCGCACGAAGAAGTAATGAAATTCGATGCCCAGGTTGACGTACTCGTTCAGTCCCTGCTCAAATGGCAGTTCAATATTCAGGCCGACGGAGAGGCCCCGACCTTCACGAGCGCCCATGTTGGCCGCCTCCATCGTGCCCGGGCCGCCACCGGTGATGATGGCGAAACCGCGCCGGGCAAGTTCCGCGGCCAGGGCGCGCGCCGCATCGTACATCGGATCGGGCGGACGGACGCGGGCCGAGCCAAAGAACGTAACCGCCGGACCGACGGTGGCCAGGGCGTCGAAGCCCGCCACGAACTCCGCCTGGATCCGCAGCACGCGCCAGGGGTCGCTTTCGAGGAACTCGGGAGCGCTCTCGGGCCGCTCCAGCAGTTGGCGATCGTCGATCTTCCGCTCTACGCCTCGCCGGACGATGCCTCCGGTGCGCTGTTCGCCGGGTCCCTTCGCCATGGCCTCGCTTACTCTAACCCGTTGCCTTTTGCGCCAGACTTGTGGCGTGGTGAGACGCGACCAGATCGAGGAGATCGTCGTTGCGGTTGCCGCGCTGGTTCTGCCGCTGGTGCTGACCGCCATCCTGCTGCAGACCCACTCGCCGCAGCGGGAATACGTCTTCATCTACATGGGGGTGGTCGCCGTGATCGCGGTAGCGCGGGGCCTCTGGCCCGCGCTGCTGGCGGCGGCCGTCAGCTTTTTGCTGGTGGACTACTACTTTGTCCCGCCCATGCACACCCTGACCGTCGCCGACGAACAGGATCTGGTCAACCTGGCCATCTTCTTCGGAACCGCGGGTGTCGTCGGCTTCACGGCCGGGCGGCGGCGGCAGGCGCAGATCCGGGCCCAGGCCCTCGCCGAGGAACTTCGCAATGTCAACGCCGAACTGGTGCGCCTCAACCGCGACCAGGCTGCGGCTGCCCAGGCGGCCGTCCGGCTGGCGCGCACCGAGCAGCAGGTGCAGTTGCTGCAGCAGGCGGAGCAGGATCTCCGCGACCTGCTGGCGACCCTCTCCCACGAGCTGCGCACGCCGATCGGCACCATCCTGACCGACAGCACCAACATGTTGCGAACGCAGGACATGAACGCGTCCGTCCGCTATCGAATTGAAGGCATCGCGACCGAAGCCAGACGATTGAATCGGCTGCTGGCCGACATGCTCAGCCTGGGGCGAATCGAAAGCGGCGCCCTCCACCTGACCCTGGAGCCACTGCAGGTCGGCGACGCCGTGGCTGCCGCGGCCGAGAGACTGAAACGCATCGCACCCGACCGGAAAGTCGAGTGGGATCCGAAGGAAGCCGGCGTCAGCGCGCTGGCCGATTGGGACAGCCTGGGACAGATCTTTGACAACCTGCTCGACAACGCCAACCGTTTCGCGCCGACCGGCACACCGATCGCCGTGCGCGTCAGCGAGGAGGATCCGGGCCAGGTCACCATCCGCGTGCGCGACCACGGTCCGGGGGTGCCCGCCGCTATGCGCGATCGGCTGTTCAACCGGTTCGTGAAAGGCCCGTCCGACGACGGTGACGGCTCGGGGCTCGGGCTGGCGATCACGCGGGGGCTGGTCGAGGCGCACGCCGGGAGCATCGCCCTGGAAGACGGTCAGCCCGGCGAAACCACGTTTCGCTTTACGATCCCGAAGTCGGACTCGTAGTCGGCTTCGCCACCGGCACGGGCTGCTCCCGCCGCAAGATGTGCACGTCGATGTCCTCGAGCAACCGGATCAGCGTGGAGGTGGTACGCCATGGGCGCCAGCGGTGGTGCGGGCGGCCGAGCACGACCTCGGTATTGAGCGTCTTACGCAGGTAGGCGGCGAGCGTGGCCGCCACGTTTCGCCCGTAGAGGCTGACGAACTCGCCCTGGTCGCGGTGCACCAGGGCCGCGTACTCCCCGAGCCAGCGGCGCTCCGCCTCCGAGAGTCGCGGCGGGCGAACGCTGACGACGGTGAACTGTCCCGCGGTGCGGGCGGCAAACTTGGACATTCTTTCAATGATCGGCTCCATCCCCGGGCGCGGCGGGATGCAGGCGACCAGGCGCGGTCGTGCCTCCCACGGCTCTTCGATCTTCCGCTCGCGCATGTACGCGACAAGCCGTCGGTCGGTGTGCTCGGCGATCAGCCCGAACGCCATCTCCCGCAGGGCAGCCAGGATCTGGGGGCGGAACTCGGCCTGCAGCGCCCGTGCCGCGTCGGCCGGGCTCATGATCTCGCCGCGGCGCAACCGTTCGAGTAAGACCGCTGGTGTGACGTCCACGATCTCGAGCTCGTCGATGCTCGTCAAGACGTCATCCGACAGAACGGATCCGGGGGCGCGCTCCTTGAGCAGCGGCGCATAGCTCTCACGGACGCTGGCTAGGTCAAGTAGGTGCAGCGTGCCCAGCACCGTGATGCCGGCATCGACCAGCCTGTCCAGGGACGCAGCCCGAACACGTCCCTCGCTGTCGAGGCCGTTGAGCTCATCGACGACTGCGACCTCGGGATTGCGGCTCAGCAGCGCCTCGACGTCGAGGCGGTCGTGCGCGGCCAGGGCATCGGGTCCGCCCAGCACCTCGAGGGTGGCCAGCTCGCTCGTCCGGCGGCGTGGGTTGATGGCGGCGACCACGACGTCGGCACCACGCGACCGTCGGCGACGGGCCTCATCGAGCATCGCCGTGGTCGTACCCGAGCCGTCGGCGTAACCGAGATAGACCCTGATGTCCGCTCCCCGACGACCGGCGCGCTGCTCAGCACGCAGCAGGTCCTCAGGGATAAGGCGCTCGGGCTCGACAGCGGGCAGCGGCGTCACGTGCTCAGGCGCGATCACATGCAAGTCGATGTCGGGGAGTGAGTCGACCAGCTGATCGGCCAGCGTCTTGCGCCAGCGAGACCACAACCCAGCCTGGCGCGACTCGCCGATGAAGAGGTGGCGCACATTCGCCAGCTGGGCGGCCTCCATAATCCCCTTGGCGATGTCGGGCCCTCCGAGCGAGACGAATGAACAACCCAGCTGGGCCGCGAGCCGCTGGTAGCCCTCCATCTTGACGGCGCCCGCGGAGCCGACGATCACCACCATGCAGAGCCCACCGAGGCGGCGTGCCAGCCTGGCGGCGCGGCGGATCAACGGCTCGGACTTGGCAGAACCGGAAATCGCGACCAGCACGTCCTCAGCCGGCGCCAGCACTTCCCGCGAGGTGGCCATCGACTGGGCGACGAGTCGCAACGCGATCTCCCGCAGCGCCGCAAGGTTGCCCGGCCGGAAGAAGTTCGCCAGTGCGGTGTCGACCTTGTCGGGACCATAAATATTGCCGTGCCGCATGCGTTTACGAAGGGCTTCCGGCGAGATGTCGATGAATTGGATCTCGTCGGCGAGGTCCAGGACGCGGTCGGGCAGGGTTTCTCGCTGCACGATTCCGGTGATCTTCTCGACGACGTCGTTGACGCTTTCGACGTGCTGCACGTTCAGGGTCGAGATGACGTCGATGCCGGCATCACGCAGCTGCTCGACGTCCTGCCAGCGTTTTTCATTCGAAGAACCAGGCGCGTTGGTGTGGGCGAGCTCGTCGACCAGGGCGATCTTCGGACGTCGCCGGAGCACGGCATCGAGGTCCATCTCCTCGAGCACGGTGCCGCGATAGGGGACGCGCTTGCGGGCGATCAGCTCGAGGCCGGCGAGGAGCTCCTCGGTGCGGGCGCGGCCATAGGTCTCGACGTAAGCGATGGCGACGTCCTCGCCGCGCTGCTTTCGATCGCGACCCTCTTTGAGCATGGAGAACGTCTTACCGGCGCCGGGCGTCGCGCCGAGGTAGACCTTGAGACGCCCGCGCCCCGCTGCCGCCATCGATTCATGTTAGGGCGAGATTTCTCTTAGCCGGCTTCGCCCGCGTCCAGGGCCAGGTTGAGCGCCAGCACATTGACGTGTGGCTCGCCGAAGTCCCCGAGGATCCGCCCCTGCACGTACTTTTCGACCAACGCCCGCACCTTCCCCGGGTCCAGGTTGCGCGCGACCGCGACGTGGTTGACCTGGATGAGCGCGCCGGCCTCCGTAATGTCCGGATCAAAGCCGCTGAAATCGGTGGTCACGAGGTCCACCGGCACCCGGGAACCAGCCGGGAGATTGTTCTCCTTGCGGATCTGCGCCACCGCCTTGGCCACGCGGTCGATCAGGACCTTGTTGGATGGGGCCAGATTGCTCCCGGCCGAATTCTGCGCGTTGTAGGGATCGGATTTGGTCGCGTCACTTTGACTCAACGTCGCTGAGGGCCGGCCGAAGAAGTACCTGGGGTCGGTGAAGTTCTGGCCGATGAGCTTGGAGCCGATGACCTGGCCGTTCTTGACGATCAGGCTGCCATTCGCCTGGTCGTGGAAGACCACCTGCGAGACACCGGTGATGACGAGTGGATAGATCAGGCCGGTTACGACCGCCACCACCAGGGTGAGCCTGAGGGCGCGAAGCAACTCGGTCGGAAGCGAGCGGATGATGGGTTGTGCGCCGGTCATGCCAGGTGTACCGCCGTGATGATGATGTCGATCAGCTTGATGCCCGCGAAGGGCGCGATGATCCCGCCGACGCCCCAGAGGAGCAGGTTGCGCCGCAGCAACGCGGCGGCGCCGATGGGACGGTAGCGCACGCCCCGCAGCGCGAGCGGGATCAAGGCCACGATGATCAGCGCGTTGAAGATCACGGCGGAGAGGACGGCACTGCTCGGGTTGCTGAGGCGCATGACGTTCAGCGCGCTAAGTTCGGGGAGCGCCACGAAGAACATCGCCGGAATGATGGCAAAGTACTTGGCCACGTCATTGGCAATGCTGAAGGTGGTCAGGGCGCCACGCGTGATCAGCATCTGCTTGCCCGCCTCGACGATCTCGATCAGCTTGGTCGGGTCGCTGTCGAGGTCGATGAGGTTTCCGGCTTCCTTGGCTGCCTGCGTCCCGGACTGCATCGCGACCGCGACATCGGCCTGGGCGAGCGCCGGCGCATCGTTGGTGCCGTCGCCGGTCATGGCGACCATGCGGCCATCGGCCTGCTCCTTGCGGATCAGTTCCAGCTTTCGTTCGGGAATGGCCTCGGCGAGGAAGTCGTCGACACCCGCCTCTTTCGCGATGGTGGCGGCGGTCAGCCGGTTGTCGCCGGTGACCATCACGGTGCGCAAGCCCATCTTGCGGAGTTCGGCGAAGCGTTCGGCGATGCCCGGCTTGACGATGTCCTTGAGCTGAATCGTCCCCATCACCAGGTTGTCTTCGGCAACCATCAGCGGCGTCCCCCCGGCGCGCGCGATCGTCGCGACGCGCTCCTGGACCGCCTCGGGCAGCTGTTTTGGCGTCGGACAGCCGCACCAGGTCGAGATCGCATCGACCGCGCCCTTTCGGATGCTGTGGCCGTCGAAGTCGACACCGCTCATGCGGGTGTTCGCCGAGAACGGAATGAACGTCATGCTCGGCTCGTGGTGTCCAGCGGCAACGAAGCGGCGCGCCAGGCTGACGATCGAGCGGCCCTCGGGCGTCTCGTCCGCCAGGCTCGCCATCTCGGCGGCTCGGACCAGCCGGTCCATCGTGATCCCCGGCGCCGGGACGAATTCGGTCGCCTGCCGGTTGCCGTAGGTGATGGTGCCGGTCTTGTCGAGAAGCAGGGTGTCGACGTCGCCGGCGGCTTCGACGGCGCGGCCGGAGAGCGCGATGACGTTGCGCTGGAGCAGCCGGTCGATCCCGGCAATGCCGATTGCGGAGAGGAGAGCGCCGATCGTCGTCGGGATCAGGCAGATGAGCAGCGCGATCAAGACCGTGATCGTGACTGATGTGCCGGCATAGATGGCAAAGGGCTGGAGCGTCACCACGGCGATCATGAAGATGATGGTCAGCGCGGCGAGCAGAATGTTGAGCGCGATCTCGTTGGGTGTCTTGCGGCGGGAGGCGCTCTCGACCAGATGGATCATGCGATCGAGAAACGTCTCCCCGGGGTTGGCGGTGACCTCGACGACGATCCGATCCGAGAGGACGCGCGTGCCACCGGTAACGGCGCTGCGGTCACCGCCGGCCTCGCGGATGACCGGGGCGGATTCACCGGTGATCGCCGACTCGTCGACCGACGCGATCCCCTCGGTGATGGTCCCATCGCTGGGAATCAGGTCGCCCGCCTCGATGACAACGGTGTCGCCCTTGCGCAGCTGCGAGGAGGGCACGCGCTCTTCCTTGCCACCGACCAGCCGGCGCGCGATGGTATCCGTGCGTGCTCGCCGCAGTGTAGCGGCCTGCGCCTTGCCGCGGCCCTCGGCGAGCGCTTCGGCGAAGTTCGCGAAGATGAGCGTGAACCAGAGCCAGAGCGTGATCTGACCGACAAAGAGTGAGTCAGCGGCGCCGCGAAACAACCCGGCGATAAAGATGATCGTCGTGATGACCGAGCCGACCTCGACGACGAACATGACGGGGTTGCGGGCCTGCCAGCGCGGATCGAGCTTGGTAATGCTCTCGATCAGGGCGGGCACCATGATCTGGCGGTCCAGCAGACTGGAGCGCCGCCGGCGCCGGTAGTTTTCGGAACGGGTCTTCTCTTCCATCTCAATGAGCCAGGTGATTGGCGGCCAGCTGGAAATGCTCCAGCAGCGGACCGAGTGCGAGGGCTGGAAAGAACGTCAGCGCGCCGACGATCAGCACCACGCCGACCAGCAATCCAGAAAAGAGCGGGCGGTCGGTGCCCAGCGTACCGGCGCCCGCCGGCACGACTTTCTTCCCGGCGAGCGCGCCGGCGAGGGCAAGGATCGGGATCACTTCGAAGAAGCGGCCCAACCACATCGCGGTCCCGCCCATCGTGTTCCAGAAGACCGTGTTGCCGGAAAGCCCGGCAAAGGCACTGCCGTTGTTGCCGACCTGCGACGAGAACGAGTACAGAATCTCGCTGAACCCGTGCGCGCCGGGATTGAGCGGACCACCACCGCTGGCGGTGGCCGCGGGCGCGAGCACGGCGATCGCGGTGAAACCGAGGATGATCAAAACGTCGATCAGCACGGCGAGTGACGCCAGCCGCACCTCCTTGGACTCGATCTTCTTTCCCAGGTACTCGGGCGTTCGCCCAACCATCAGGCCGGCGATGAAGACCGCAAGGATGGCGAAGACCAGCATGAAGTAGAGGCCGGCGCCGATCCCTCCGGGGGCGACCTCACCGATCTGGATCAGGACCATCGCCACCATGCCCCCGACCGGGGTAAAGCTGTCGTGACTCGCGTCCACCGAGCCGGTGCTGGTCCCGGTGGTCGCCGCGGCGAAGTTCGCCGAATACACCGGTCCGAAGCGGACCGACTTGCCCTCCATGTTGCCCCCCGATTGCGCCGACGTTCGCGATTGGTCGGCGCCGACGGCGGTGAGCGCGGGATTCCCGGCCTGTTCGGCGCCGATCGCGACTCCGGTCGCCACGGTGAAGATGGCCACCATCGCGCCGCCGATCGCGAGGCCCTGCTTGATGTTGCCGACCATCTTGCCGAAGGTGACGACCAGCGCGAACGGAATCAGCAGTTCGAGGAAGATCTCGAACTGGTTGGTGAACCCATTGGGGTTCTCGAAGGGGTGCGCCGAGTTGGCGTTGAAAGGACCGCCGCCGTTGTTGCCGAGGTCCTTGATCGCCTCCTGCGACCCGAATGGCCCGACGGCGATCGTCTGGGTCGAGCCCTGGACGGTGTGCGCGGTCGCGTACGGGTCCAGGCTCTGGATGACGCCCTGTGAGATGAGCACGAAGGCGGCGATCACGGACAGCGGGATCAGGAGGTAGAGAATCGCGCGTGTCGCGTCGACATAGAAGTTGCCCAGCGTCTTCAGCTTGCGAGCCGACATGCCGCGGATGAGCGCCACCGCCAACGCGATGCCGGTCGCCGCCGAGAGGAAGTTGTGAATGACCAGGCCCAACATCTGGGACAGGTACGACATCGTCTGCTCGCCGGTGTAGTTCTGCCAGTTGGTGTTGGTGACGAAGCTCACGGTGGTGTTCCAGGCGAGGTCGGGCGTGACCCCGCTGAAACCCATGGGGTTCAGCGGCAGGTGATCCTGCAGCCGCAGGATCAGGTAGGTGAAGATGAAGCTGACGACCTGCACCGCGAGCATGGCGACGGTGTACAGGACCCAACTCTGTTCCTGGTCTTCTTCGATGCCGGACAGGCGGTAAAAGCCAACTTCCACGGGGCGCAGCACCGGGTGCAGGAAGGTGCGTCCTCCGGTGAAGACTGTCACCATGAAGCCGCCCAGCAGCCAGGCGCCCACCGCGACTGCCACGAAGGTGATCGCAATCCCCAGCAGGTCAAGCAGCATGACTCAGAACCGCTCCGGAAAGAGAAGAGCAACAAAGAGATAGATGGTGACGACCAGCGCCACGATGCCGGCAGCGATATAGCCCGCGGTCATGGCAGCTTCTTGAGCCCGAACAAGTAGACAAGGCTCGCGATCGTCAACAGCAGCAGCAGGCCGAGCATCCAAAGATCGAGTGGCACCATTTCAGCCTATGCCGGGGAGCGTCAACGTCGCATCAACAAACTCGGCTGGCGCGGCTGGGTTGCGATCGGTCAGCGTTTGATCGCGGAACCGAAGCGATAGCCGCGTCCCGGCACCGTTTGGATCACTTCCGGATGCGCCGGATCGTGCTCGAGCTTGCGCCGCAAGCGCCCGATGAAGACGCGCAGGTAATGCCGTTCATCACCGTAGGCCGGCCCCCATACGCGATGGAGCAGCGTGCGATAGTCCATTACCTCGTGCTCGTGCCGGGCGAGCTCGGCCAACAGGAGATACTCCGTCGCCGACAGCCGGACTTCCTGCTCGCCCCGCAAAACCGAGTGATTATGCAAGTCGACGGTGACGTCCGCCTCGCGCACAACGAGGGGCTGCTGGGCGGGCGGCTGGGCCCGGCGCAAGACGGCGCGGATGCGGGCCAGCAACTCGTCAGACCCGAAGGGCTTGGCCAGGTAATCGTCGGCGCCCATGTCCAGCGCGCGGACTTTGTCGGCCTGGTCGCCTCGGGCGCTGATCACGATCACGGAGGGGACGCGGCGACCTTCGAGGGTAGAGAGCACGTGCCAGCCGTCGACGAACGGCAGTCCGATGTCGAGCAAGACCACGTCAAATGACCCGGCCTTCAGTGCCAGGACGCCGGTGGACCCGTCTGCGGCCTGTTCGACATCGAAGCCACCTGATTGGAGTGCGCCGACGAGGACCGTCCGCAACGCACGGTCGTCCTCGACGACCAGGATGCGCCCGGCCACCGACCGACCTACCTGGAGGCCACGACGAAGAAGCTCGGGCTGTCGAGCAGGTCAGCATCCGGCCGCCCGAACATCCGCTGGAGCCGCAGGCCGGCCGACGTGAGCCAGTTTTCCATCTCCTCCGGCCAGACGATGGCGACCTCGGCGTGCTGCGTGATGGTTTGCCCGTCCGCAAGCCGGTAATCGACTTCGAGGCGCGCGCCATTGCCATCGAAGGCCCGCACCCTGACCCCGTCGCCGCCGCCCGCCCGCAACCAGTGGGGGTTGGCGAGCTCGAAGGCGAGCGCGCCGGCATCGGCGAGGTGATCGGCGGCTCGGCGCAAGCGCTCGACGAGATACAGGATGTTAGAGGGCGCGATGACGAGGTCGAAGCGCTGGCCAAGCCCGAGGTCCTCGATCCGAGACTCGATCAGTTCGGTCTGCGGAAGCCGCCGCCGAAGCGCTTCGAGCATGCCGGGATGGCTATCGACCCCGACCAGCTCGATGCCGGCCGCGCCCAGCGGGACCGCGATCCGGCCACTGCCGATCCCGAGATAGAGCACCGGCGGTGTGGCCTCTCGAGCGAGTTCAAGCCAGGGCCACAGGTCGGTCGCGTCGGGGAGTTGCGCGTAGAGCTCCGCGAAACCGGCGTCGGGCTGCGACGGGTCGTCGCGTACGCTGGCCATGGGCCGGCCTCGGGCCTAGGCGATGGCCTCGTCGGCGATGTCGAGCGCCTTGTCGATGATGGCAAAGCCTTCGGCCAGCTCGCCCTCGTTGATGCAAAGGGGCGGGTTGGTCATGATCGTGTGCCAGCGGACGAAGGTGTAGAGGCCGTGCTCGCGCAGGTACTTCCCGACCGCCTTCATCGGCTCCGAGGTTCCGTTGAAGGGAGCGAGCGGCTCCATGGTCTTACGGTCTTTCACCAGCTCGAGGATGCCGAAGAGGCCGATACCGCGGGTCAACCCGACGGACGGATGCTTCCGTTTGAGCTCCTGATGGTGGCGGCTCATCACCTCGCCCATGCGGCGGGCATTGCCGATCATGTCGTCTTCCTCGTAGGCCTGGATGGTGCCCAGCGCCGTGGCGCACGCCAATGGGTGACTGTTGTAGGTGAGACCGCCGTAGAAGACGTTCTTGTCGAAATACTCGGCGATCCGCGGGCGCATGCCCACGGCGCCCAGCGGCACGTAGCTGCTCGTCAGTCCCTTCGCCATGGTCATGATGTCCGGAACCACGTTCCAGTGGTTGACCGCGAACCATTCGCCGGTCCGGCCAAAGCCCGACATGATCTCGTCGCAGACCATCAGGATGCCGTAGCGATCGCAGAGCGCACGCACGCCCTGCAGATAGCCGTCGGGCGGGATCAGGATGCCGTTGGTTCCGGTGACCGTTTCTAGGAAAAAGGCGGCGATGGTGTTCGCGCCCTCGAGCTGAATCGTCTCCTCGAGGTCCTCGAGGGATTTTTCAGCGCTGTCGTCCTCGCGCTGCGGGCCGTGATACGGGTCGAGGACATGGACCACGCCCGAGGTGCCCAGGTCGTTGGCCCACCGCCGAGGGTCACCGGTCAATGCCATGGCGCCCGCGGTCGCCCCGTGGTAGGAGCGATATCGCGAGATGATCTTGTGGCGTCCGGTCACCGTCCGGGCCAGCTTGATCGCGTTCTCATTCGCCTCGGCGCCGCCGAGCGTGAAGAACACCTTGTCGAGGTCGCCGGGCATCAGCTCGGCCAGCTTCTTGCCCAGCAGCGCCCGCGGTTCGTGAGCCATGAAGGGGTTGGCGTAGGGAAGCTTCTCCGCCTGGCGCTTGATCGCCTCGATGATGCGCGGGTCGCCGTGACCGGCGTTGACGCTCATCAACTGGCTGTTGAAGTCGATGTACCGCTTCCCCTCGGGGGTGTAGAAGTAGACCCCCTTGGCGTGGTCGACCGCGATCGGATCGACCGCCGATTGCGCCGTCCATTCGTAGAGGGTGTACTGGCGGCAGAGGGCGACGATCTCCTCGCCGCTCAACACGTGGGGGCGGGCGCTCGTCTCTAGAGCCACCGGGTCGTCACGACTTTGTGTCGGGTATAGAAGCGAATGCTGTCCTGGCCGGTGGCGTGCAGGTCGCCGAAGAACGAGTTCTTCCAACCGGTGAACGGGAGGAACGCCATCGGCGCCGCCACCCCGATGTTGACCCCCAGCATGCCGGCCTGCGCCCGGCGCTTGAACTCGCGCGCGTGCTTGCCTGAGCCGGTAAAAATCGAGGCCATGTTGCCGTAGGTACTGGCGTTCAGCACCTTGAGCGCCTCGTCGATGTCGGAGGCTCGAACCACGGACAGCACCGGTCCGAAGAGCTCGTCCTTCCAGATCTTCATGTTGGGCGTGACCCGATCGAAGATGGTAGGACCCAGGAAGAAGCCGTCCTTTACGTCCACCTCGCGGCCGTCGGAGACGAGCTGCGCCCCCTCCGCCTGGGCACCGTCGATGTACTCGATCAGTTTCTTCTTGCGCTCCCCGCGGATCACCGGCCCCAGCGTCGTCTTGGGATCGGTGCCGGGGCCGACTTTCAGTTTCGCCGCATCATTGGCCAGCTCGCGCACGAGCGCGTCACCGATCTTGCCGACGCCGACCGCGACGCTGCCGGCCAGGCAGCGCTGGCCGGCATTGCCGAACGCCGACGAGATGACGTGCGGCGCGGAGAGCTCGAGGTCGGCGTCGTCCATGACCAGGATGTGGTTTTTGGCACCGCCCAGCGCCTGGACGCGCTTGCCGTTGGCCGCCGCCGTCGCGTAGATGTAGGCGGCCACCGTCGCCGAGCCGACGAACGAGATCGCCGAGATATCGGGGTGGGTCAGCAGCTGGTTGACCGCGTCGTTGGCGCCGTGCACCACGTTGAAGACGCCCTCGGGCAGGCCGGCTTCCTCGAGCAACTCCGCGATGCGCATCGCGGAGAGCGGCGTCAGCTGCGAGGGCTTGAGCACGAACGTGTTCCCCGTCACGATCGCGACCGGAATCATCCACATCGGCACCATGTTGGGGAAGTTGAAGGGCGTGATCCCGGCGACGACCCCGACCGGAAAGCGCGTCAGCTCCTCGTCGATGCCTCTGGCGATCTGGTCGAGGTTGTGGCCCATCATCAGGGTTGGGGCGCCGCAGGCGAAGTCGATGACTTCAATCGCCCGCTTCACCTCGCCGCGCGACTCGTCCAGCGTCTTGCCGTTTTCCTGGGTGACGATCGCGGAGAGCTCGTCGATGTGCTGGTCGAAGAGCGCCTTGAAGCGGAACATCACCTGCGCGCGTTCGGGCACCGGGGTTTCGCTCCAGGCGGGGAAGGCCTTCTTGGCCGCGGCAACCGCCTCGTCGATCTCCTCGCGGGTCGAGTGCGGAAGGCTGGCGATCGTCTGGCCGGTCGCCGGGTTGGGAATCGGATCCGTCTTTTCCGACCGCGAATCGCGGAACTTGCCGCCGATGTAGCTCTGCACGTTCTTGGTGGCGATCATGACCTGGCTCCTACCGGGCTCGGCTCACTGGTCGGTACCGTGTGGAACGGCGAGCGCCGCAGGAACTGGCCGGCACCCTTGGTTCCCTGGAACTTTCCGTCCTTGACCAGCACCTTGCCACGCTGCATCACGACCTCCGGCAGGCCCTTGACCGTCATGCCCTCGTAGCAACTGTAATCCACGTTCATGTGATGCGTCTTTGCCGAGAGCGTGCGTTCCACCCTGGGGTTGAAGATGACGATGTCGGCGTCACTTCCAGGTGCGATCGTTCCCTTCCGCGGAAAGAGCCCGAACATCTTGGCGGGCGCCGTGGCGACCAATTCGACGAAGCGGTTGAGCGTGATCCGGCCGGAGTTCACGCCCCCGTGGAAAATCAGAGTAAAGCGGTCCTCCACTCCGGGGAGGCCGTTGGGAATCTTCGAGAAGTCGCCGCGCCCCAGGTCCTTCTGGCCCTTGAAATGGAACGGACAATGGTCGGTCGCGACCAGCTGCAGGTCGTCCTGCAGCAGGCCCTTCCAGAGCTCATCGTGGTGCGACGGCGGTCGCAGCGGCGGCGAGCAGACGTACTTGGCACCCTCGAAGCCGGGCCGGCCGAGGTCGTCCAGGCTGAGATAGAGATATTGGGGGCAGGTCTCGGCAAAGGTCGAGGCGCCGTCGTCACGCGCTTCCCGGACGGCGTCCAGTGCCTGCTTCGAGCTCAGGTGCACGATGTAAACGGCGACCTCGGCAAGGCGGGACAAGGCGATGGCGCGGCTGGTCGCCTCCCCCTCCATGCTGGCCGGCCTGGTCAACCCGTGGTTGATCGGATCGCCCTTCCCCTCGGCCAGGTAGCGCTTGACCAGCACATCGATGGCGCCCCCGTTTTCGGCGTGCATCATGATCAGGCCGCCGTTCTCCGCGGTCCGGCTCATCGCCCTGAAGATGGACGCGTCGTCGAGCATGAAGACGCCCGGGTAGGCCATGAACAACTTGAATGACGGGACGCCCTCGGCGACCAGGGCGTCCATCTCCTTGAGGATCGAATCGTTGATCTCGCGCACGATCATGTGAAAGCCATAGTCGATGTGGGCCTTGCCTTCGGCTTTCTTGTGCCACTGGTCGAGACCCTGGCGCAGCGTCTGGCCGTAGGTCTGCACCGCGAAATCGACGATGGTGGTCGTCCCGCCCCAGGCGGCGGCCGCCGTCCCGGTGGCAAAGTCATCGGAGGCGAAGGTGCCGCCGAAGGGCAGTTCCATGTGGGTGTGGACATCGATCGCGCCCGGCATCACGTAGCGATTTTCCGCATCGATCACCTGGTCGGCCGCGGTCGCCAGGCCGCTCCCGATCGCCACGATCTTCTCGCCCTCGATCAGCACATCCGTCTTGTTGGTGTCGCTCGCGGTCACGACCGTTCCGTTCTTGATCAGTGTCCTCATGGCAGCTCTTTGACCAGCTCCTCGTAGCTCTCCGGCCGGCGATCGCGCAGGAACTGCCAGGTGTTGCGCACCCGGCGATTCATGTCCAGGTCGAGGTCAGCGACCAGCACCTCGTCCTCGGTCTCGGAGGCTTGGGCGATGATTTTGCCGCGCGGATCGCAGAAGTAGCTGGAGCCGTAGAACTGGGCATCGTTGAGCGGCTTCTCCACGCCGACCCGGTTGATGGCGCCGATCCAGTAACCGTTGGCCACGGCGTGCGCGGGTTGCTCCAGCTCCCAGAGGTAGCGCGAGAGCGATTTGACGGTGGCCGACGGGTTGAATACCAGCTCGGCGCCCTTGAGACCGAGCGCCCGGGCGGGCTCGGGAAAGTGGCGGTCGTAGCAGATCAAGATGCCGATCCGTCCGACCGAGGTCTCCCACACCGGGTAGCCGAGGTTGCCCGGCTTGAAATAGAACTTCTCCCAAAAGCATGGTCCGACGTGCGGGATGTGCGTCTTGCGATATTTGCCGAGCACCGTGCCGTCGTTCTCGATCAAGACCGCCGTGTTGTAGTAGACGCCGGTCTGCGCCTCCTCGTAGAAAGGCACGACCAGGACCATCTTGTGTTTCTTCGCCAGCGCCTGCATCCGTTTGACAGTCGGCCCGTCGTCCCGCTCGGCGGTGTCGTACCACTTGGTATCCTGCTCGGCGCAGAAGTAGGGGCCGAAGAAAATCTCCTGCAGGCACGTCACCTGAGCGCCCTTGGCCGCCGCCTCGCCAATCAGCTTCTCGTGCTTTAAGACGGCTTCTTCTTTGGGCATGTTCGCGTGCGCCTGGATCAGCGCCGCCTTCACCTTCGCCATCTGTATGTCGCCTCCTCCTCGCTAGCTGAATGCCGGAATGATGGATTCGCCGTACTTCTTGATGACCGCCTCAGGCTTCTCCACCATAAGGTAGAGGTTGAACTGATCGACACCCACGTCGATCAGCTCCTCGATCCGTTGCTTGCTCTGCTCGACGGTGCCGATGACGCAGAAGCGGTCGATCACGTCGTCGGGGACGAAGTCGGCGTGGGCCGCGCCCCGTTTGGCGTGCTCCGAGTAGTCATAGTGGTCGCGCGCCTTGATGTAGTCGGTCAGCGCCTTGGGAAGGTCCTGGACGTCGTAGCGTTTCAGCAGGTCGACCACGTGGTTGGAGACCAGCGCCGGGAACCAGCGCACCTGTTCGCGCGCCGCCTCGATGTCATCGGAGATGAAGGCGGGCGCGGCGGCCTGGACCAGGATGTCGTCGAACGATCGTCCCGCTTCCTGCGCCCCCTCTCGGACGAACTGGAGACACCACTTGATGATGGCGGGATCGGCCAGCTGGATGATGACGCCGTCGGCGACCCGGCCGGCGGCGCGCAGCGCCTTCGGCCCGTAGCCGGCGACCCAGATGGGCAGTTCGTGCTCCGCCCACTTGATCCGGACCTTCACGCCGTCGTAATCGACCTCGCGGCCGGCCGCCAGGTCGCGGATCAGCCGGCAATCGGCTTCCATGTGCTCAACCGAGACCGGCTTCTGGCCCAGCACGCGACGGGCGCTGTCGCCGCGGCCGATGCCCATCACCATCCGGCCGCCCGAGATCTCGTTGAGGGTGGC
Source organism: Candidatus Dormiibacterota bacterium (assembly GCA_036390825.1). GTDB lineage: Bacteria > Chloroflexota > Dormibacteria > CF-121 > CF-121 > CF-13. The sequence continues at coordinate 17,759 of DASWBA010000083.1, read as the reverse complement.
GAGCGCGCTGGCGGTCACGGTGGGGTCCCGGGTCCCCGGGTTGGTGACGCACGGCCCGATCTTGATGGTCTTCGTGTTGGCCGCCATCAACGTGAAGATCGGGTAGACCTCCTGCCAGAGCACGTGCGAATCGAAGAGCCACGCGTACTCGAAGCCCTCGGCCTCTGCAAGCTTGGTCAGATCCACCCACCGGCTGGGGGGAGGATCGGGAGCAAAGCAGACGCCGAAGCTCAACCGTGCCATTGATCTCCTGAAAGGCTAGAGCCCCGGCCGCGAGGTCGGGGCTCTAGCTACGTTAGTACGCCGGGGTTAAGTCGCCGCCGCCGCCTGGGGGCGCCGCCGAGCGGCAGCCGCCGGGAAGAGTGCCGAGAGCGCCAGGTAGCAGAGGAAGGCCGCCACCAACCCCACCACCCAGCTGTAGTCATAGACGTGGAAGGGGAACCAGCTGTACAGGGGGCCGATGATCCCGCCCTGCGGGAAGGGTCCGTTGCCTGGCGTCGAGTAGGCGCCACCAACCGCCAGCACACCGCCCACCACCAGGCTGACCAGGCCTCGCCAGTTGAAGCCGCCCGCGTATCGGTAGTCGCCGTCCACCCGATAGAGGTCGCCCAGCCTGAGGTTGGTGTTACGCATGAACCAGTAGTCGGCGATCAGCACGCCCGCGATCGCACCCAGCGCGCCACCATAGAAACCCAGCCAGGTGAAGATGTAGACGTTCGGGTTCGCCAGCAGGTTCCAGGGCTGGATGACGATGCCCAGCACGCCAGTGATCAGTCCGCCGGTGCGGAAGCTGATCAGCTTGGGGATCACGTTCGAGAAGTCGTAGGAAGGGCTCACGATGTTGGCCGCCACGTTGACCGACAGGGTAGCGACGGCCAGCGTGAAGAGCGCAAAGATCACGACCAGCGGGTTGTCGAACTTGGCGGTCAGCGCCACCGGATCCCAGATCGGCGCGCCATACACCTTTTGCGTCGCCGCCGTGATCAGCACCGCCACCAGCGGAAAGAGTGTCATGGTGGTGGGGAGCCCGAGGATCTGGCCCCACGCCTGCGCCCGCTGGCTCTTGCCGAAGCGGGTGAAGTCGGGCATGTTCAGCGAGAGCGTCGACCAGAACGCGATCATTCCCATCAGCGCCGGCGGGAAGAGGACGAACCAGAAGTTGCCACCCCAGCCGATCTTGCCGGGCTCGCTGAGGATGGGTCCGAAGCCGCCGGCCTGGCCGACCATCCAGGCGAGCAGGCCAAGCGCGACGATCAGCACGAAGGGCGCCGCCCAGTTCTCGAACCGCCGGACCGCATCCATGCCCCGCATGATGATCAGGATGTTGAGCACCCAGAAGACCGCGAAGCTCAGCCAGAGCGTCCAGTGCTGCCCTGCGACGATGGACGAATTCGTCCAGCCGCTACCGAACAGCTTTCCGCTCAGCGCGTAAAGGGCGCCGCCGCCGATCCAGGTCTGGATGCCGAACCAGCCACAGGCCACTCCGGCCCGGAGCAGGGCGGCGACGTTGGCGCCAAAGACGCCAAAAGACGCCCGGGCGAAGACCGGATACGGAATGCCGTACTTGGTGCCGGCGTGACTGTTCGCCAGCATTGGGATCAGGACGATGATGTTGGCCAGCCCAATCGTTAGGATCGCCTGATACCAGGCCATGCCCAACGCGACGAGTCCCGAGGCCAGCAAGTAGGTCGGGATGTTGTGCGCCATGCCGATCCACAGGGCCATGTAGTTATAGGTGCTCCAGGTCCGCCGTTTGATCGGAACCGGAGCCAGGTCCACGTTGTAGAGCGGGCTGTTTCGGATCGCGGAATCGTCGGCGAGCTCGTGCCGGCCGTCCGGGAAGACGAGCTCCTCACCTATTCGCTGCGCCGGAGGCGTTAAGGTCGCGACTCCCATGCTTCCCCTCCAAAAAATAAGTTCCGGGCCGCCGTTTTGCGAGCTAAATGTACGTTCGGCTACCGCCTAAGTCAATGGCCCTCGGGACCAACCATCCATCGGCACGTTGGACGGAAAAGCGCGAGCAATTGGCAGCGCAAAACGGTCCCTCGTCTTGGCCGGCCTACAGGTCGCGGCGGGCGAAGCTCCAGTTGGCCAGTCCGACGACCGCCACCAGCCAGGCGACGACCCACGCGAGATAGATCCCGGGCAGCGGCGCATCGGCGAAGAACGGGTTTCCCGCCCTCGCGCGCCCCGCGACGCGAGCCGCCGCGAGAACTTCAGACGGCTCCAGGTAGAAGATCGCCCCGTGCCAGAGCCCGTCGGTGGGGATCAGGAGCCGGCTCCCCAACCCGATATTCTTGATCGTCTCGTTGTCGAAAGTGATGCCGATGGCGAGCGCGATCCCTCCGATCCAGGCAACGAAGAAGAGCACCAGCGCGATCACCCCGCCCGTCATCGGCGCGAGGCGCGTACTGAGCAGGAGGGCCAGCGTCATCAGGATGATGCCCTCGGCCGCGACGAAGCCGATCGACGCAACCGGGTTGGGCGGAAGGTAATTCGTCCCGAGCCAGATGCCGAGCAGCTCGAGCAACCCGCTGCCGGCGGCGTAGAGCGTGACCAGGAACGCAAGCCCCAGCCATTTGCCCATCAGCAGCTGGCTGCGCCGAATCGGCCGCGGCAGGATCGCCAGCGCGATCCCCGACTCGATATCACTGGCGATACTGGGCGCCGCCACCAGGGTCGAGCCCAGGGCGAGCACGCCGCTGAACATGAAGGCCATCAAGATGGTTAGCTGCGACGCCGCGAGCCGTACCTCGCTGGCCGTCACGTTGTTCATGGTCGGCAGGCGGCTGAAGCCCCAGCTGGTCAGCACGATGACGACGATGGTCAGGATGCCGAGCGCGAGCAGCAGCTTTCGGCGCGAGGCCTCGAGGATGGTGAGCCGCGCGATGGTGAGGACCTGCGTCACTGGTCCTGTTCCTTGAGCAACTGCAGGAAGCGGTCCTCCAGCGTCTCGTGTCGCGGTTCGACGGCGTAGACCCGGCCGCCCTGGCGGACGATTTCGCTGACCAGCTGCGGGACACGATCGGGGTTGAGACCGCGAAAGGTCAGCCACTCGCCTTCGTCCTCAACCGTCCCGAATTCGGCGAACGCGGTTCGGCTGGCCGGCGGCAGCCCGGTGACCCGGACGCGGACCGCACCGTCTTGCCCCAGGATTTGCGACATGGTGCCGGTCGCGATTACCCGGCCATGATCAACCACGGCCAGCCGGTCACAGATCTGTTCGACTTCGCTCAGCAGGTGAGAGTTGAGAAACACGGCCGTGCCACGCGCCTTGAGCCGGCGGATGATCTCTCGCACGTCGTGGCGCCCGACCGGGTCGAGCGCCGAGGTCGGCTCGTCGAGCAGGACCAGCTCGGGCCGGCCAAGCAAGGCGACACCGAGCCCCAGCCGTTGCTGCATGCCTTTGGAAAAGCCTTCCACCTTGTCGTCCGCGCGGTCGGTCAGTCCCACGATGTCGAGCGCGAGATCGATCTCCTTCGTCCATTCGGATCGCGCCATGCCGGACAGCTTGCAGTGCAGCCCGAGCACCTCGCGCGCCGTCATCCAGCCCTGGTAGCGGAACAGCTCGGGCAAGTACCCCAGGCGCCGCCGGGTCTGCAGGTCGCCGATCGGCGCCCCCAGCACCCAGCCCTGGCCCGCCGTCGGCAGGGCCAGGCCGACCAGCAGCTTTACCGCCGTCGTCTTCCCGGCACCATTTGGTCCGAGGAAGCCAAAGACCTCGGCGCGGCGCACGCTCATCGTCAGGCCGCTGAGCGCGACCGTCTTCCCGTAGCGCTTGGCGAGGTCCTGGGTGTGGACGGCCAGAGAGGCGGCGTCGGGCGCCTCCATCGGGTTCAGATTGCGATTAGTGGAGGGACGTTGCAATGGCGAGCACCTGGTCGGGAGTGAGCTGGCCTCCGACGGCGTAGATTACGCCATTCTTGGTCCAAACCACGCCTGCACCAAGGATCGCCTTGATCAGCAGCCCCGAAACGCCATTGACCTGCACCGATTCCTCCGTCGCCAGACCCTTCGGAATCGGAATTGGAAGGGTGGTCGACGGATCTTTGATGGCCTTGATCTGCGCCGCGATGTCGGGCGGAACGCCCGGCTGGGACAGCAGGTAGGCCTCGAGTTCGGCCGCGGTGGCGCCGGTGGAATCGACCGTCGGCACCCGGGTCTGTGCGATCACGAGGGTCGGCATCTGGGTCTCGCTGGTGCCGGCCGATAGGCCCCAGACCTCGACCAGCGCCGGACCGCCGTTGACCACCAGCTTGCTGCCGTCGATGCTGGCCGGCATCGGGTTCACGCGGACGCCCTTCTGCGCCGCCGAGGCGCGCAGCCGCGCCGCATCGAAGGTCAGCGACCCGGTCGCGTGCGACACCACGCCAAAGCTCACCGGGCCGGACACGCCCTTGGGCAACGAGGCGGGCACCAGCACCGGGAGTCCCGACTGAGTGGCCGCCGTGCTGGCGTCGCCGAGCAGCTGCAGCCTGGGGGCTTCGGGCAGCCAGGTCACATCCCCATAGTCGAGCACCGCGACATTCGCGAAGTCCGTGGGAGAAACCTGGACCGGCGCCACGGTTTTCGGCTCAAAGACCCGAAGCCAGCTCTGCGCCAGCCCGGTCGCGGTCACTCCGGACAGGAGCGCGGCCGCCAGCACCACGGCGATCGCCGGCGTCGCGATCGGTCGCCAGCGAGGCGATGTCCGCTCCAGCCAACGCTCGTACCACCGAGGCGGGCTCGCCGCTTCCTCCCCTCGAATCCGCAGCTGGACCGACCGAAGCGCCACTGCCGGATCCGGGGTGAAGCCCGGGACGCTCAGCAGTCCGGCGGTGGCCCGGGCGGTATTGGCGATCGACTCGAAGCGCGCCTTGCACTCGAGGCAGGTATCGAAGTGCGCCTGGTCCAGCGACGTCAGCGCCAGGGGCTCGTCGTAGATCCGTCGAAGCGTTCCATCATTCAGGTGTCGCACGATTGACCTCCTTGCGCAGGGCATTTTCCGCCCGGCGCAGCAGCGTTCCCACGTTTCCAACCTTCATCCCGAGCGCGGTCGCAACCTCGGCGTAGCTCAGTCCGCTGTAGCGCAACATCAGCAGCGCCGCCGTCCGCTGCGGCAACTTGCGCAGCGCCTGCCGCACCTCGCGCCGGACGGCGGCTTCCTCAACCAACCGCTCCGGGTTGGCGGCCGGCGCCTGCGCCGGGTCGAGGGCATGGGCGGTCTCGCGCGCGGCCCGTCGCCGCTCGCCCCGAATAACGTTCAAGGCGGAGTGGACGGCAGCCGCGTGTAACCACCCTGCCGCTCGCTCGGAGTCGGGCGAAAGACGGCGGTGGAACTTGAGGAAGACCTCCTGCGCAACGTCCTCCGCCGCCGTCCGATCCGCGAGCACGCGGTAGGCGATGGCGACGACCTTCGGATATTCCTCGAGAAAGAGCCGTTCGAATGGATCCGGCACGGGCTGCCTAATCGCGTCCAGCGGTGTGCGCGCGACGACCGGTTGCCAGGCTTGCGCGTGAAGCATTCACTCTATATGCACCGCCGGCGGCAAGAATATGACAGGAGGCGGGCGCGTGTCTCGGTCGCCGCTGAACCCATATAAGAGGTATGGACGCCCGAGGCTATGGCGCGGCTACTCGCCTTTCCACGTCGGCTTGCGCTTTTCGGCAAAGGCGCTCAGACCCTCTTTGGCGTCGGCGGTCTCGAACAACCGGAAGATCCCGCCCCGCTCCAGCGCCAGCGCGCTTTCCAGCGACATTTCCAGGCCCTGCTTCGCCACCAACTTGATCTCCCCGATGGCGACGGTCGGGCCCGCGGCCAAGGTCGCGGCGAAGCCGATGGCTTCGGGCAGCAACCGGTCCGGCGCAACCAGGCGGTCGACAACACCGAGCGCGACGGCAGTCTTGGGGTCCAGGGGTTTACCGGTCACGAGCAACTCCATGGCCTTCTGCCGGCCGATCAATCGGGGAAGACGCTGGGTGCCTCCGTTCCCTGGCAGCAGACCGAGCGTGACCTCGGGAACGCCGAGACGGTACTCGCCCTCGGCGGCAAAACGGAAATCGGCGGCGAGCGCGATCTCGAGACCGCCGCCCAGGCAATGGCCGCCGATGGCGGCGATGAAGACTTTCGGCGTGTGCTCCATCTTGAGCAGCACTTCGTGCATATGCAGGATGGTCATCGCCCGCGCCTTGGAGCTGACGGTCCGGAACATATTGATGTCGGCGCCGGCGCTGAAGAACTTCGGCAGATCCGACATCAGGACCGCGGCGCCGATGGATTCGTCGAACCGGATCTCGTCGATGGCGGCGTTGAGGTCGTCGATCAAGCCGCGGTCGTAGGAATTGGCCGGCGGACGGTTGAGATGAATCAGCGCGACCCCGTCCCCCTCGCGCGTCACCGACACAACCTTCGAGGTGGTTGCCTGCTCCATCGATCCCTCCTTTGTGTACCCTGAAGTCTAGTTCGACCTACACATAACAGGAGTGGCAACGGTATGAGCACGATGGTGATTGACGGCAAGCCGGCGTCGGCCCGGTCGGGCGCGACGGTTGAGATCCACGACCCGGCCACCGGCGAGCTGGTCGACAAGGTCCCCCAGGCGGGCGTCGAGGAGACCCGCCAGGCGATTGACGCGGCGCATACAGCGTTCCGCGGCTGGGCCGACACCCTGCCGCAGAAGCGAGCGCAAATCCTGATGAAGGGGGCAGCGCTGGCCCGCCAGCACCTCGACGAGGTCGCCTCGCTGCTGACCCGCGAGCAGGGCAAGCCGCTTCGCGATTCCAAGATCGAGGCGGAGCGCTTCGTGGAGAACATCGAGTACTACGCCATGCTCTCGGCGTCGGGGGCGATCCGCGGCAAACACGTGCAGCTCTCGGTACCAGGCGCCTTTGGCCTGGTGGTTCGCCGCCCACTCGGGGTCGTCGGCGCCATCATCCCCTGGAACTTTCCGCTGACCCTGCTCGCCAACAAGATCGCCCCGGCGCTGGCGGTCGGCAACACGGTGGTCGCCAAGCCCGCCAGCACCACCCCGCTCTCCACCATCCGCCTGGTCGAGCTGATGAACGAGGGCGGTCTGCCACCCGGCGTGTTGAATGTCGTCGTCGGCCCTGGGGCCGTGGTCGGCCAGGAGATGATCAAAAACCCGAAGGTGCGCAAGATCGGGTTCACGGGCGAGACCCAGACCGGCAAGCAGGTGATGGCGGAGGCGGCCTCCGACCTCAAGCATGTCACCCTCGAGCTCGGCGGCAGCGACCCGGCGATTGTTTGCGATGACGCCGATATCGAGCAGGCGAGCAAGGCGATCGCCATCGGCCGCTTCTTCAATGCCGGCCAGGCGTGCCTCGCGGTCAAGCGGGTTTATGTCTTCGAATCGGTGGCGGACCAGTTGATCGAGAAGCTCGCGGCGCGGGCCAAGAAGCTGAAGGTCGCCCCGGGGAGCGACGCCGCATCCCAGATGGGCCCAATGCACACCGCGGGCGGCCGCGAGGGCATCGAGGCGCAATTGAAGGATGCGCTCGATCGAGGCGGACGATTGATTGCCGGCGGTAAGCGGTTGGGCGGTGCGCCCTTCGACCGCGGCTTCTTCTTCGAGCCGACCATCGTCACCGACGTCCCCTGGGAGGCGCGCGTCTGGCGGGAGGAGACCTTCGGGCCGCTGCTGCCAATCGCCCGAGTCAAAGACCTCGACGAGGCCTTCGAGCGGGCCAACGACTCGGAGTTCGGCCTGGGCTCGTCGATCTTCACCCGCGATCTCAAGCGCGCGCAGCTCGGGATCGACCGACTCGATGCCGGGTATACGTGGGTGAATACGATCCAGGTGGCCTACGACGAGCTTCCCTTCGGTGGCACCAAGCACAGCGGCTTCGGCAAGGAACACGGCGTCGAGGTGCTCGACTTCTACACCGAGCAGAAGAGCGTCGTGGTGGCGGGAGTCTAGCGGCTCACGAGATCGTCGAGAGCCTGAAGGACGGCATTGCTACCCTCCAGCTGAACCAGCCGGAGGTCCGCAATGCGCTGAGCACCGCGATGGTGCGCGCGCTCTACGCCGGGCTGACGCGAGCCGGCCACGACGATGCCGTCACCGGGGTCGTCATCATCGGCAGCGGTGACGCCTTCAGCGCCGGCGCCGACTTGAAGACGTTCCTGGGTAAAGAGCCGCGGCTCGACCAGGCGCTGGTCCGGCGCGAGCTGGGCGCCCTGTTCCTGCTGATCGAGGCCTACCGCAAGCCGCTGGTGGCCGCGATCAACGGCGACGCACTTGGTGCCGGCTTTGGGCTGGTTGCCGCCGCTCACCTGGCGGTGGCGGCCGGAACCGCCCGCTTCGGGCTGCCGGGGGTGCGGCTTGGCATCATGCCCATGACGATCATGCCGCCGGTGTTTCGTAGCCTCCCCCGCAAGCTCGGCCTCGAGCTCATGCTGACCGGTCGCCTGATGACGGCGGCGGAGGCCGCCGCCGCGGGGTGCGTGAACGCGGTGCTTCCTTCCGCCGGCGTGGAACCCGCCGCCGCCGCCCTGGCGGGGGCGGCGTCTAATGCGGCTTTAACAATTGAACGCTTTTATGGTCCTCTACCGGTGCGTGCCTAGAAGTATCTGATACGGTGGGGGCGCGCGGGCGTGAGCACTTGATCACCCAATTGGGAATGGAGGAAAGGACGGGGATGAAACATTTGACGCTTCGATTTCGGGCCGTACAAAGTGCGGCGATCCTGGGGGGCATCTCGCTCCTGGTAGCGGCGTGCGGCAACTCAACCTCCACGACGACCGGCCTGGCCGCCAAACAGGTCCTCAAATTTCCCGTTTATCAGAGCGCGGGAACCTTCGATCCGGGTGAGGCCGACGCCGAGGTCGATACCGAGATCACGCAGAACGTGTTCAGCAATCTCTGGAGGTTCGACGACAAGCTCAACCTCGTCCCGGATCTCGCCACCGATGTGCCGACGACGTCGAACAACGGCATCTCCTCGGATGGCCTGACCTACACCGTCCACCTGAAGCAGAACGTGAAGTTCAATAACGGCGACTCCTTCTCCTCGAAGGACGTGCTGTACTCCTGGAACCGCGGGGCAGCGCTCCAGGGTGCCTACGCCTCCAACCTGAGCGCGATCGCGGGCTTCGACGCCGTGCAGAAGGCGGCCGGGTCCCCGCCGTCCAGCAAGAACAGCGCCGGTGTGACCAGCTTCCGTCAGAACCTCGAGAACAAGCTGGGCAGCAACGACCCATCGGTGCAGATGAGTGGCCTGACCGCGCCCGACGCCAACACCGTGAAGATCACCCTGGCCCATCCCTGTGGCTGGTGCCTGACGGCGTGGTCGCTGCAGGGCAGCACCGGGTCGATCGTGAATCAGAAGTCGGTCCAGACCGACCCCGAGAACTGGTGGTCGAAGACCGTCACCCCGGGGCAGGAAGGCGGCATGGTTGGGACCGGGCCCTTCTACATGTCGGCATTCACCGCCAAGCAGTCGATGACCTTCAAGAGCGTGTCAAACTGGTGGGGCAGCCCGAAGCCCACGCTCACGGAAATCGACATCGCGATCCATGACCCCTCGGCGATCGCCGGCGATGTGACCGCCTGGGAGCAGGGCAGCTACGACCTGATCGGCTACGGCGGCAACAGCAGCAACCTGACCTACCCGCTGATCCAGGGCATCAAGGGCAACTCGCGCTTCGCCAACCAACTGATCACCCAGCCGAAGGGGCGCACCACCTGGCTCAGCTTCAACGTCGGCTACCCCTCGACCGGGGGCCCGTTCGTCGGCCAGTCGGCCGCGGCGAAGGGACTGCGCATGGCGTTCGCCCTTGCGGTTGACAAGAACGACCTGGCCAAGACGGTCTGCCACGACGTTCAGTGCACCGCCGCCACCGGTGGGCTGATCACCAAGGGCTTGATCGGCTACCTCGGCGACAACGCCGACCCGCTGGCGAAGTTCGATGCGGCGCAAGCCAAGTCGCTCCTTACGCAGTACGACCCGACCGGAAAGCTGACCGCCAACTTGAAGTACTCGTACAACACCGGCGGTCTGAACGACCCGGTCGCCTCCTACCTGCAGAACGCCTGGCAGACCAACCTCGGGGTCAAGGTCAACCTCGACCCGAGCAGCGATGCCTCGCAGTTCATCTCCAACCGGCTGTCCGGGAAGTACGTCATGGCGCGCGACGGCTGGCAGTTCGACTACAACCATCCGCAGGACTGGTACGACAACCTGTGGGGCTACCTGGCCACCAACGCCGGCGCCAACACGAGCGGCTTCGACGATCCAACCTACGACAGCGTCCTGAAGCAGGCGGACCAGCAACCGATCAGCACGGCGTTAGCTCAATACAACCAGCTGGCCAAGATCCTGTCCGACGACGTTGTCTACATCCCGCTCTACTACTCGGTCGCCAACTTCGCCATCCGCTCCTACCTGAAGGGGGCGGGCTCGAACACCCAGGCCGACTTCTACTGGAACGAGATCTCAATCCAATCTCACTGAGAGGCTGACTCCGAACTGACAAACAAGGGCGCCCCGCCGAGCGGAGCGCCCTTGTTCGCTAAGCTGACGAGGGAGAGGCAATGCTGACGCGAGGGACCTTGATCTATATCGGCCAGCGCCTGGTTCTCATCCTCTTCACCGTCCTCATGGTCTCGTTCGGCGTCTTTTACGTCGTGCATCTGCTCCCGGGCAACGCCTTCGTCAGCGACAGGGTGCACGGCCGGGCGCTGCAGCTCCTCCTCCACCAGTACGGCCTCGACCTGCCGATCCCGGTCCAGTATTGGAACTGGCTGAAGGGCATCTTCCTCCACGGAAGCTTGGGCGTCTCGCTCTATATCCGCGGCCTGCCGATCACCCCGCTGGTGTTGCGCGAGCTGAGCGTGAGCGCCATGCTGGGCGGCACCGCCCTGATCATTACCATCGGGCTGGGCGTTACGTTCGGCGTCCTGGCGGCGGTCCGCCAGAACAGCTGGGTCGACTACCTGCTGACCTCGATCGCCGTCGTCGGCTACAGCGTGCCCAGCTTCGTCATCGCCTCGCTCGGCATCCTGATCTTCGGCCAGTGGCTCAACAACGTGACCAATGGCGGCCTCTACTACCCGGAGCCCTGGACCGGTACCTACGGGACGCTCGCCGAGCTCTCGCTGCCGGCGATCGCCCTCGGCTTCTACACCTCGGGCCAGATCACCCGCATCACGCGGGCCGCGATGCTCGATGTCATCCAGCAGGACTACATTCGGACGGCGCGCGCCAAGGGCCTGGTTGACCGGGTCGTCATCCTCCGGCACGCGTTGCGCAATGCGCTCGTCCCCGTGACCAGCATCCTGGGCCCGACCGTGATTGGCATCATCACCGGGAGCGTCGTGATCGAGAACATCTTCGGCATCCCTGGGCTGGGTAAGGAGTTCGTTGAGAGCATCTTCCAGCACGACTACAACGTCACCGTCGGCGTGTTCACCATCTACGCCGTCCTGATCGGGTTTGCCAACCTCGGCGTGGACCTGGTTTACACCGTCGTCGATCCAAGGATCCGCTACTGATGGCCACCGCGATCCAGGACCCCACCATCGAGTACGCGGGCGGCACGGTCGCCCGCGAGCAGGTCAGCCTCTGGCGAGACGGCCTCCGCCGCCTGCGCCGAAACCGGCTCGCACTGGCGGCCGCCGTGTACCTGATGCTGCTCGCCGTCGTCTGCCTGATCTCAGTCTTCTGGACCCCCTACAAGCCGAACGCCATCGGGACCTGCGCCACCTACGAACTGCCGTCGGCCGGCCATCCGCTGGGATGCGACGATCTTGGGCGCGACTCCCTGAGCCGGCTCATGGTCGGAACCCAGGTCTCGCTGGCGGTCGGCCTGGCCACCGCCTCCATCGTCCTCCTGGTCGGGGTCGTGGTCGGCCTCGTCGCCGGATACTTCCGCGGTCCGGTCGATGCCGTTCTCAGCCTGCTGACCAACGTCTTCTACGGCGTCCCCCCCTTGCTGGTCGCCGTTGCCCTGTACGTGCTGCTCGGCCCCGGCCTGATCAACATCATCATCGCCATCTCGGCGACCATCTGGATGGACATGGCTCGCCTGACACGCGGCCAGGCCCTGAGCATCCGGGAACGCGAGTTCATCGAGGCGGCCAAGGCCGGCGGCGCCCGGGCGGGCAAGATCGTCTTCGGCCACATCCTGCCGAACGCGCTGGGTCCGATCATCGTCCAGGCGACCTTCGTCATCCCGGCTGCCATCCTGACCGCCGCCTTCCTCAGCTTCCTCGGCTTCGGCGTGCCGCCGCCGACGGCGGACTGGGGCGGCATGGCGAACGAGGGCCTCCCCTCGCTCCAGGGCGGGTTCGACCCCTACATCCTGCTCTGGCCGGCACTGACGCTGTCCATCACCCTGTTAGCCTTTAATTTCTTCGGGGATGGGCTGCGCGACGCGTTTGATCCTCGCCAGAAACGCTGAATCATGCTCGGCCAAACGAGCCGCTAGGGAGGTCGTCTGACGAAACCAGTCCTTCAGGTCCAGGACCTGAGCACGTCCTTCTTCACCGACGACGGGGAGGTCAAGGCGGTTCGCAACGTCAGCTTCGACCTCATGGCCGGCGAGACACTCGCGATCGTGGGCGAGTCGGGTTGCGGTAAGAGCGTCACGGCGCTCTCGATCCTCGGCCTGGTCCAGCGCCCGGGACGGATCGTCGGGGGGAAGATTCTCTTCCGCGAGACCGACCTGGTCAGCCTGCCGGCGGAGGAGCTGCGGGAGATCCGCGGGCGTGATATCGCGATGATCTTCCAGGATCCGCTCAGCTCGCTCAACCCGGTGCTCAAGGTCGGCTTTCAGATCAACGAGGCGATGCGGGCGCACGACAAGATCCCCCGCGAACAGGTCGCAGCGCGCGGCATCGACCTGCTGAAACAGGTCCGGGTGCCGGACGCGGCTCGGCGGGTGAACGATTACCCGCATCAGTTCAGCGGCGGCATGCGGCAGCGCGCCATGATTGCGATGGGACTGGCGAACAAGCCCGAGATCCTGATCGCCGACGAGCCGACCACCGCGCTGGACGTCACCGTCCAGGCCCAGATCCTCGAGCTCCTGCGAGACTTGAATGAAGCGACCGGAACCTCGATCATCCTGATCACTCATAACCTGGGGGTGGTGGCGGGGCTGTGCAAGCGGATCCTCGTGATGTACGCCGGCGAGATCGTCGAGCACGGACCGGTCGACCAGATCTTCGAATCCCCGCAGCATCCGTATACGTGGTCGTTGCTGCGCTCGATCCCCCGAATTGACGCCGACCGGAAGGAGCGGCTGCGCTCGATCGAGGGGTTGCCGCCGGACCTGATCCAGCTGCCTCCAGGGTGCAAGTTCAGCCCCCGGTGCCCCTTTCGAATCGAACGCTGCTTCAGCGACGATCCCGAGCTGAAGCAGGTCGGGCCCAACCAGGAGGCCGCATGTTGGGTGACGATGAAACGGGCATACGCCGACATGGGCGCGGCCGGCATCCTCGACACCCGGCCCGGCGCCGCGAGCGGCGTCCGGCCGCCCAAGGAGCTGGCGGCCAAAGTCGTCGACCGGCGAACGCTCGATGCCACCAGCTTGCCGGAGGCCCCCGCGTAATGAGTAGCGCCACGCTGGCGGCGAATCCGGTGAGTCTCGCCACGCAGGAGCCGCTGCTGCGCGTCGTCGACGTTGTCAAGCATTTCCGCGCCGGCGTGTCCGGGACCGTCAAGGCGGTCGACGGCGTCAGCTTCGACATTCGACCCGGGGAAACCGTCGGGCTGGTGGGGGAATCGGGCTGCGGCAAGTCCACCCTCGGACGGCTGGTGACGCAACTGATCCCGTCCACCTCGGGCCACGTGATCTTCGATGGCGTCGATCTGACCAAGCTCGGCGGTGAAAAACTCAGGCAACAGCGCAAGCAGCTGCAGATGATCTTCCAGGATCCCTATGCCTCCCTCGATCCGCGTATGACGGTCGGCGACATCATTGCCGAGCCGCTGATGAACTTCGGGCTGGTCAGCGGCCGGCAAAAGGATGCCCGGGTCCAGGAGCTGCTGCGAGTGGTGGGCTTGAATCCCTATTTCAACAACCGCTATCCCCACGAGTTCAGCGGCGGCCAGCGGCAGCGGATCGGGATCGCCCGCGCGCTCGGGCTCAATCCCAAGCTGATCGTCTGCGACGAGCCCGTCTCCGCGCTCGACGTCTCGATCCAGGCGCAGATCATCAATCTGCTGGAGGACCTGCAGCGCGAATTCAGCCTCACCTACATCTTCATCGCCCATGACCTGTCGGTCGTCCGCCACATCAGCAACCGCGTGATGGTGATGTACCTGGGCAAGATCGTCGAGGTCTCCCCCAGCGAGGACCTCTACCACTCGCAGGAGCACCCCTACACCAAGGCGCTGCTGTCATCGATTCCGGTGCCAAATCCCCGCATCGAATCGCAGCGGCGGCTGATCGAGTTGTCCGGCGAGATCCCATCGCCGCTGAACCCGCCCTCGGGCTGCCACTTCCACACGCGCTGTCCGATCGCGAAGGTCCCCACCCCCTGTGCTGACACCGAGCCGCCGCTCGAGGAGAAGGCGCCCAACCGGTTTGCCGCCTGCCACTTTTCCGAGAAGGTCCGTACCGTCTAACGCCTCCCGTCCGCCGCTGGTCACGATCGCCAGGGGCCGCCGCCGCTCATTTGCCCGACGCCTCCTGGCCTGGTACGCGGCCAACGGCCGCGACCTTCCCTGGCGAAAGACGCGCGACCCGTACGCCATCCTGGTCTCCGAGATCCTGTCGCACCAAACGCAGATCTCGCGGGTGGTTCCGGTGTATGAGGCAACCCTCGCGCGCTACCCCACCGCGGAGGCCATGGCTTCGGCGCCGGTCGACGCGGTGAAGGAAATCACGGATCCGCTCGGCTACAAGATCCGCGGGCGCTGGCTCCATGGCGCGGCGTTGCAGGTGGCCGATCGCTTCGGCGGTGTGATGCCGCAGACGCTGCCGGAGTTGCAGCAGCTGGCCGGCGTCGGGCGCTACACCGCGGGCGCGGTCATGAACTTTGCCTACCAGCGGGATGCGCCGGTGCTCGACACGAACATCGCCCGGGTTCTGCGGCGATACTTCGGCGTCAGCGCGGCCGCGCGGGCCCGGACGAGCGAGCTCTGGTCTCTGGCGGACGCCATCATTCCCAAAGGCAAGGGCTACCTGATCAACCAGGCGCTGATGGATCTGGGCGCGATGGTCTGCCGGGCGAAAGCGCCGCGCTGCAATGCCTGCGCGCTCCGACGCAGTTGCGACGTCCGACGGAAGGCTCGGCAGGGGTCACGGCAACCCCTGCCCTAACGAATCGTTCCTACCCGGTCAATCTCGGACGCCAGGATCGTCGAGGAATATCCGGCCGGTGTCGGCGATGCGCTCCGGTTTGCTGGTCGCGAAGTAAATCAGCAAGGCGATCCCGGCGACCATCCAGATGCCGATGATGAGCGGCGCCAAATTCGACGGTGATGAGAGCGGAACGATTCCCAATCCGGCGAAGTCGATCCCAAAAGCAGCGATCAAGGCCGGTAGGAAAATCAGGCTTCCAACGACCGGCACGATGCCGTTCGACAGAAGGTTGAATTCTCCGCGACGCTCACGGAGGTAGAAGACCAGGTTGCTGAGATTGGTGAGGATGTAAATGGTGACGACGACGATGGTGGCCACGGTGCCGAGCAGGGCAAAGGCAGGCAGTGCGCCACCCGCGATCAGCCCAAGCCCGACCGCCAGGACGATGCCCCCGGCGGCCTGAACGTTGACGGCGACGTAGGGCGTACGAAAGCGCGGGTGTACCCGCTGCAGCATCCGAGGCAACAGGCCGATCCGGGCCAGAGAATAGCCAACACGGGTTGCGGCGTTCGCGCCGGCATTCGAGTTGGCGATGGCACTGTTCAGGACGGCGAGGATCACGATGATGAGGCCCGGACCCCACACGGCCTGGGCCAGGCCTGACCAGGGATCGCCCCCATTGAGGAAAACGAAGCCGTTCTTCGGATCGGCCATCTTGGTGGGACCGAAGTAGACGGTCGCCGCGTAGTAGCAGAAAAGATAGAAGAGACCGATCAGCAGCGCTGACAGAAACACGGCGCGGGGAATCGTCTTGCGCGGCTCCTTGACCTCCTCAGCTAGCGGCAGCGACGCCTCGAAGCCGATGAAGGCGAGGATCGCAAAGATCATGCCCGGAAACACGGATCCCCAGCCCTTCGTGTTGCCGGTGCTGGGACCGAAGACCGACAGGGTGTTGTTGCCGCCGGCGGCCACGACGAGGGTCAGCGCCAGCGCGAGGAACACGACAATCTCGAAGGTACCCAGTGCCACGCCGGTTCGGGTCGACAGGCGGATGCCCCGATAAGTAAGAAACCAGACGATCAGCCCGGCCCCCGCGGCGAAGGGCGCCCAGAGCCAGGTCGGCCAGCCGAAATGCGACGTCAAGTTGGCGGCCAGCTCATTGCCGAAGATGAGGTACAGCAGTGGTGCCACGACCGGCTCGGCCAGCATGAAGCCCCAGGCAACGAGGAAACCAATGTAGGGATGAAGTCCACGTGAACTGAACGTGTAGAGGCCCCCGGCCGAGGGCAGGTGACGCGCCAACTGTCCAATGCTGATGGCTACGAACAAGCAGGCGATCAGTGCCAGGAGTACAGCCAGGGGGATGCTCCCACCCGCATACGGCACCCCGACGATGATGGAAAACGCGACCGCCGCCGCCGGAGCCATGTGGGTGATGGACTGGAAGAGCGTTGGCGCCAGCCCGACGGCATTTCGCTCGAGTCGATGCGCGTCGACAGATGTGCTCATGAATCCCTCCTCCTTTTAGGCGCGAACATAACATTTCAGGCGCGGCCTGACAACAGGGCGGGTGGCTTCGGTTAGCCGGCGCCCTCGGCGGCGTTCTCGTGTGCCAGGGTCGCCTCGGCGTCGGCGCGCGAGATGACCCCTAACAGGCGACCTTCGCCGGTCGTCACCAGGCTGTTGGTCTGGATCTCGTGGTCGCGCATGGACTTAAGCAGTTCCTGCAGGGTCACGTTCGGGCGGAAGGTTTTGGGCCCGGGCCGCATAACCTGCTCGGCGGTTGCCCTGGGGTCGGCGTCGAGTTCCTTCTTTCGCAACAGCCCGAGCACCACGCCCTCCGAGTCGACAACGACACAGGTGTCCCAGCCCTCGGTGCGACGCCGGATGTCACCGATCGCCTCCGACAGGCTACAGGTCGGGACGTCCGATCCCGCGACGTCGCCGATCCAGATCTCGTCGACCGCCTTGCCCTCGCGCGGCTGGTTCTCCTCGTACCATCCCTGCTTTCCGGGTACGTAGTCGATGACGGTTTTGAATCCCAGCGTCTCGAGCCGCGACGCGGCCCGGTGTGAGAGGTCTCAGCCGAAATCGTTGCAGTAGACGAGCACCGGCCGGTTGCGATCGAGCCTCGCCGCCGTGGTCGCGTCCAGCTGTTTGAGCGGGATGTTGACCGCCCCCGGAAGGTGATCATGCTCGTACTCTTCAGCGCCGAGCACGTCCACCAGCTGCGCCCCGTGCTCCAGCAGCTGCTTGACCTCGGATACGGAAAAGACCTTCGCGGGCATCGGTCAGCGAGCTCGCATCCGGTTGTTTTTCGGATTGTGCTCGACCTCGGCCAGCCCCATGGCTTCGAGGCCGCGCAGCTGATACGCCTCGAACTCCGACGTCCCCGGCGGTGTCTTCAACACCCATGGCGACTGTCGCGTTCCGGATCCTTTGACCTTTGCGTTAGCCATTGTTTTCCTCCCTCAGCGAGCCCATACCCCGACCGGTTTGAAGTCTAGCG